>DDEX01000010.1 GCA_002336845.1 Rhodobacteraceae bacterium UBA1943 | reverse complement strand
CGCATCGGCTATGCCGGCGGCCCGGTGGCGCTGATCAAGGCGATGGGCACGATCCAGTCGCAATCGACCTCAAACCCCTGCTCGGTCAGCCAGTATGCCGCACTCGAGGCGCTGACGGGCCCGCAGGACTTCCTCGCGCCGAACCGCAAGCTGTTCCAGCGCCGCCGCGATCTCGTGGTGTCGATGCTGAACGCCGCGCCCGGCGTGACCTGCCCCAAACCCGAGGGGGCGTTCTACGTCTACCCCGACATTTCGGGCTGTATCGGCAAGACTAGTGCGGGCGGGGCGAAGATCACCGATGATGAGGCCTTCGCCTCGGCCCTTCTGGAAGAAACCGGGGTGGCGGTGGTGTTCGGCGCGGCCTTCGGCCTTTCGCCAAACTTCCGCGTCAGCTACGCTACCTCGGAGGCCGTTCTGGAAGAGGCCTGCAAGCGCATCCAGACCTTTTGCGCGGGTCTGAACTAAGGGGCACCGATGCCGGGCGATCTGCCGGATTATTACTTCCGTATCCGCGAGAATGGCGCGGCGGTGTTTCGTGTCGATACCGAAAACCGCCAGCGCCGGATCGAGCTGGAAGAGATCGCCACGGTCAACGTCAAGAACGGCAACATCAAGCCGCATGGCGACCGCAAGCTGACACCGGCCGAACTGGCCGTGATCCGCGACTGGCTGGCCGAGCGCCAGCGGGTGCTGGCCGAACGGGATGTCGATGACATCTTGCGCGCGGTCGATCACCTGAACCTGACGACGCAATGGGCGCAATCGCGCGCCAGCGATGAGCAGCTGGAGGCGGTGACCGATGCCCTCCTCCTTGCGATGCACGACCTGCGCAGCACCCTCGTGCGCCGCAAGGCCGAACGGCTGATGCGGGGCGAGGCCGCGCGCGAAGCGGGGGAATAACGCGCTTCCATGTGGTGCGTGAAATCACGCACCCTACCGATCCCGTAGGGTGTGTGCTTTGCACGCACCACGTCGTAACAGGCCCAAAAAACACGCCCCACAGTTGCCTGCGGGGCGTGCGGTTTTTGGGGTGTGTGGTGTGTGTAGTGCAAGCAACAGCCCGGTTGGCACCGGGCATCGCCATGTTTAGGTCCAATGTCTGAACGGGCAGTTAACGCCGTTCACAGCCCGTCAAATTCGCACAGGGCATGAACCTCCATCCCCATCGCCTCCAGCTTTTTCCGCCCTCCCAGATCGGGCAGGTCCACAACGAAAGCGCAGCCGACCACTTCGGCGCCCAGCCGCTCGATCAGCCTGATCCCGGCCTCTGCCGTGCCGCCTGTGGCCAGAAGGTCATCGACCAGCAGCACCTTTTCGCCGGGCTGCATCGCATCGTCATGCACCTCGACCACGGCTTCACCATATTCCAGCGTATAGGCCTGACTGATCGTGGCGCCCGGCAGCTTGCCCTTTTTCCTGATCGGCACAAAGCCGGTCGAAAGCTGATGGGCCACGGCGCCACCCAGGATGAAGCCCCGCGCCTCCAGCCCCACCACCTTGTCGATCCGCATCCCGGCATAGGGCGCCAGCAACTGATCGACGCACATCCGGAAGCCGCGCGGATCGGCAAACAGCGTGGTCACATCGCGGAACAAAATCCCTTCATGCGGGAAATCGACGATGGTGCGGATATAGTCTTTGACGGTCTTTTTCATGGGTTGCTTTCCGGCGGATAGTGGCGGCGCAGGGCCATGCGGTCCTGCCCGGCGATGGTGATAGTGGCATTGCTGTCTTGCGCCAGAATGGAGCGCCCGTTGTAATAGGAATTATCCAGGTCGAACACGAAACCCAGGCTTTGAAACAGCTCTTCCAGCATGACCGAGGGCAGCTCGTCGCGGCTGATATCAGCCGCGATAAGGATGGAACCTTCAGTGACGCGGTTGCGGTCGGTCTGCCACACCTGCATGAAGCCGACGCCGATTTCCTGCCCGTCGGTCATGCGGGGAATGCGGCGGGTTTCCTCGCCTTCGCGCAGGGCTGCCGGGATGATGAGGATATCGGCGCTCCAGCGGTGGTCATTGCGGATCAGCGTCAGGCCCGCGCCTGCCGCATTGATCTGGGCAATCGCGGCGTTCAGCGCGGCGTCAAGCCGGGGCAACAGTGCCTTGGGAAAGCCGGGCTGAGGGCGGCGTAAGGCAATGGTCAGCCGCGGTTTGACCCAGAATACAGGATCCCGGCGGCACGCCCCGCCCACAGGGGCACCACAGGTCGCCATACGATAGAAATCGTCATCCGAAAGCCTGCCCGATGACAGCACTCCGTCATCCGCCCACCCCGGCACGGGTAGGGCCAGCAGCGCCAGCGCAAGGGGCCAGGCCCGTCGCATCCGTTACAGCACGCGCCCCGCGACGACCGACAGCCTGGCCACCAGATCGGGGTCGCGTTTGTCGGGGGCTGTCATGACGGCATGGGTCAGGGCGCGGTCACAGCCATGGGGGCAGGCGTCCCGTTCTGCGCCAAGCAGGGAAGGCAGGGCTGCCACCAGCGCCCGCGCATTGCCTGCATTGGCTGTCAGCGTGGCGATCACCTGCGCTACATCCACCGCGCCGTGATCCTCATGCCAGCAGTCGTAATCGGTGACCATGGCCACGCTGGCATAGCAAAGCTCGGCCTCGCGCGCGAGTTTCGCCTCTGGCATTCCGGTCATGCCGATCACATCGGCGCCCCATTGCCGGTAAAGGCGGCTTTCGGCGAGGGTAGAAAACTGCGGCCCCTCCATTGCCAGATAGGTGGCCCCCTGATGCACCGTCACCCCGGTCTGGCGCGCGGCTTCTGCCGCCGCTGCCCCAAGGCGCGGACAGGTGGGATGGGCCAGGCTGACATGGGCCGCGCATCCGGGGCCGAAGAATGACTTTTCCCGCGCGAAGGTGCGGTCGATATACTGATCGACGATCACGAAATCGCCTGGGGCAAAATCTTCCCGTAGGCTGCCCACGGCCGAGACCGCGACCACATCGGTCACGCCAAGGCTTTTCAGCGCATGGATGTTGGCGCGGTAAGGCACCGAGCTGGGCGAATGAACATGCCCGCGACCATGACGGGGCAGGAAGGCCATCGCAATGCCGTCCAGACGACCCACAAGCACCTCATCCGAAGGCTTGCCCCAGGGGGTGGACAGCTTGACCCAACTCGCGCCTTCCAGCCCTTCGATCTGATAGACGCCAGAGCCGCCGATGACGCCGATCATGGTCTGCATGACGCTGCCTTTCCTGCTGCGGTTGCAAAGGGAGATTAGGGGCTGGACCGATCAAGGGGAAGGGCGGATTTCATGCCCCGAATGCTCAGTAAGGGTTTGATATCTAAAGGGACGTCTTGCTGCCAAAGGTGAATCTTGGCCTGCTCCCTTGCTTTACGGTTGGAGGGTGCCCGCAAATCCCGCAAGCTGCGGCGGGTTTTTGTGCCTTTGGAACGACATGGCGGTTTGCCAAGCGCGTGATGGGGCGAAATGCCTAGCCCGGCCGCGTCATCTGCACCAGCTTGTCCACCACGACATAATCGCGGTAGCCCAGTCGCCCCACGGGGTGAAAGCGGCTCACGTCGAAACGGCCATTCACCACGCAATCGTCGCGCAGGTGGATACCCATCACCTCGCCTACGATCAGGGTATTTTCCTCACCCTTGAGCGTCAGGCTGTGCAGAATCCGGCATTCCAGTGTCGCAGGTGCCCCGGCCACGCGGGGGCAGTCGATGGTTTCGCATTCGGCCTTGGCCACCCCGGCCAGGGTGAATTCATCGACCCCCCGCGCCACGCTGGCCGAGGTGGCGTTCATCGCCGACATGGCCGCCTGTTCAACGATGTTGACCGCGAACACACCGCTTTGGCGGGCATTCATCACCGTGTCACCGGGATCCCCTGAAAACATCACTTGCGGCGGATCATAGGAGACGAGGTTGAAGAAGGAATAGGGGGCAAGGTTGTCGCCCGCAGCGGCGCGGCTGGATATCCAGGCGATCGGGCGGGGGGCGACGATGGCGGCCAGCGGCGAATGCGGCAGGCCGTGGCCGTCGGCGGGGCGGTAGAACATCGGGACACTCCTGTTTGATCCTGAACTATCTGCATGTTAGGGGCGAAACCAGATGATTCCGGCAGCGCGGAATTGGGAGGCTTGGGCTGTGTATCGGCTTGAAGAAGAAACCGAGGCCGACTGGTGGGAGGTCGAGGCGCTATATGACCTGTGCTTTGCACCGGGGCGCACGGCGCTGTCGTCTTACCGGCTGCGCGACGGGGTGCCGACGGTGGCGGCGCTGTGCCTGATCCTGCGCGATGACGACGGCATTCTGGCGGCGGCGATCCGCTATTGGCCTGCGGAAGTGGGCGGGCAGGACATTCTGCTTCTGGGTCCGGTGGCGGTTCACCCGACGCGGCAGGGCGAGGGGCTGGGCGGCCTTCTGATCAACGAAAGTCTTGCCGAGGCGCGGCGGCTGGGGTGGGAGCGGGTGATGCTGGTGGGCGATGCGCCCTATTACCGCCGCTTTGGCTTTCACAAGCTGGAAGGGGTAGAGATGCCCCCCCCCACCAACCCCGACCGTGTTCTGGGGCTGGAGTTGAAGGCCGGCGCGTGGAAGGGGGTCACTGGCAAGGTGACGAAAGCCACCGGCAGCACGGCGGGCAGTCTTGCGTAAGGGGCTTCGTGCCCTCACATTCATGGCATGAGCCTTTTGCCCGCCTTGCCCGCGCCCGACCTTGACCGCGAGATCGCCGATCTGGCTCGCGCGCTGCGCCGGGCGAACGGGCCTGTCATGTCGTTGGTCAATCTTCTGGGCGGCGGGATCGAGCGGCAGCTTTCCGCCCTGCCGCCGCGCCTGCGCGGCGAAATAGAGCGGATCAGCGCCGCCAGCCTGTCGGCGGCATTCGGCGCGGGCGGGGTTGTACCGAAACTGGGGCGGCGCGGCACGCTGGCGGCCGCTGTCGCCTCTGGGGCTGCCGGGGGCGCAGGGGGGCTTGTCACCTCTGTCGCGGAACTGCCGGTGACAATTGCGGTGATGCTGAAGGCAATCCGCGAAGAGGCCGAGGCGGCGGGGTTTGACCCGGCCGAGGATGTGGTGCGCGCCGCCTGTATCGAGGTCTTCGCAGCAGGCTCTCCCTTGGCCGAGGATGACGGCGTGGATACCAGCTTTCTTTCGGCACGGCTGACGCTGACGGGGCCGGCGCTGCAAAAGCTGATCGCCACGGTGGCGCCCCGGCTGGCGGTGGCGATGGGGCAGAAGCTGGCAGCGCAGGCGGTGCCGGTGCTGGGCGCGGTCAGCGGAGCGGCGCTGAACGCGGCCTATCTGCGGTATTACCGCGAAATGGCGCGCATCCGGTTCGCCCTGATGCGGCTGACGGTGCAGCACGGCGCAGAGGCGGTGATGGCGCGGTTCGCGACCGCGACGGAAAAGCCAAAAATTACCAAGGGGTAGGAGTGCAAAGCCCCAGCTTTCGCGCGTGGGCCGACCTGTGCAAGCGCAGACCCGAAGCCGATTGTGCAGGCAATGGCAGGATGCGTGGTTTCAAAACATCCTTTGGCGGCAGGTCAGGCGCCTGTGTTGTCCTTGCTTTCTTCGATCCCGTATTTCTCGAACAGCTTTCCTTGGGTCATCATGAAGGCGAAGATTGCCAAGGTCAGGCCAAAGGTCTTGAAATTCACCCAGGCTTCGGTGGACATCAAGCGCCAGACGGCCTCATTCGCCACCGCAAGGGCAAAGAAAAACGCAGCCAGACGGCGGGTCAGGATCATCCAGCCTTCCTCGCGCATCGGGATCGCCTCGGACATCACAAGGCTAAGATAGCTTTTGCCACGCATCAGGCCCCAGCCAAGGATGCCGCCAAAGGCCAGATACAGTAGCGTCGGTTTCATCTTGATGAACCGTTCATCATTCAGCCAGATTGACAGCCCGCCCATCACCACGACCAGAACCAGCGTCAGAAGCTGCATCTTCGACAGTTCGCCGGTCAGTGCCCAAAGGATGCCTGTCGTCACGATGATCAGCGCGACGAAGGCAGCGGTGGTGACGATGAAGCCGGAATAATCCGCCCCGCCGATATGGAAGGTCTGCCCTTTCAGTCGCCCGAACAGGACGAAGAAAAGGATCACCGGGCCGATTTCCAGCGCCAGTTTCAAGATCGGGTTGATTTTCCGGCTGGCCATTTTCGCCCCCTTGCCATGTTGCGCCCTGCTTGCCCGATCAGCCGCCGGGCGTCCAGCGGATCGTGATCTTGCTGCCCGCCAGAAGGCGGAACACGTCTTGCGGGGTGGGATCGCCACGCGCGCCCAGAAGAACGAAACTGGCCGGAATCAGCCCGTTCGGCGCATCGACATGCACGTCCAGCCGCCCCGCAGCGCGCGGCATTGCCCCGATAAAGGCACCCAGTGCCCCCGCGCTTTCGGCATCAAACACGCCGGGCGGCAGATCGGGCAGGGCGGCAGCCAGCACGGTTTGCGCGGTCGAGACAGGATCGGGTGGCGGATGGGCGGTGCTGGCCTTGGCGTCGGGCGGATTGCGCCTGGGCAGGGCCGCGACAAGCGCCGACAGATCGGTGGTGTCCAGCGAGATGTCCAGCGCCGTTATCTGCGCACTCACAAGCTGCGGCAGAAGGTCGGGCAGATCGCCGTCGGTCAGCCCGGCCAACTGCGCGCCAAGGGCAAGGCGGTTGCCTTCGCCGGTTGTCAGGTAAAGCTGGCCAATCTCCATCGTCCGGCTGGCGGCGTCCCAGCTAAAGCTGGCCCCGCCATCGACACGGGTTTTCGCCGCCTTGAACCAGCCGCCGCCGCCTGCCTTGGCCGGGCCGCCGCCAAGGTGCAGGTCAAGCAGATCGATCTGTGCCGCGACGGGCATCCGGCCCTGCGCCAGCGCCGGAACCCCTTCGGCGCGCCAGCGCAGGCGCCGGGCCCCGCCCTTGGCAAAGGCCGCGTCACGCATCTCGCAAGCGCCGTCTCCGGCGACAAAGGGGCCGTCGCCGATCTTGTTGTCATCGTTGTTCTGGCTGATCAGCCCGGCGATTGCCGCCAGGCTGCTGCGGCAATCGTCGCCGGTCATCGTGACGGTGGCGGTATCCGCCCCCGCAGGTGAGGCCATCAGCATCAACACAAGGCAGGCCGCGCGCATCGCGTCACTCCAGCCCGACAAGGGCGCGGGCGAAATCATCGGGGTCAAAGGGGGACAGGTCGTCGATCTGTTCACCCACGCCAATGGCGTGAATCGGCAGGCCGAATTTATCGGCCAGCGACACCAGCACCCCCCCCTTGGCCGTGCCGTCGAGCTTGGTCATCACAAGGCCCGAAACATCGGCGATCTTGCGGAAAATCTCGACCTGCGTAACCGCATTCTGCCCCGTGGTGGCATCCAGCACCAGAATGGTGTTGTGCGGTGCGGTGGGGTCTTTCTTGCGGATCACGCGCACGATCTTGGCCAGCTCCTCCATCAGATCCTGACGGTTCTGCAACCGGCCCGCGGTGTCGATCATCAGCAGGTCGGCGCCGTCCTGTTGCGCCTGGGTCAAGGCATCGAAGGCCAAGGATGCTGGGTCCGAGCCTTCGGGTGCGGTCAAGACCGGCACACCCGCGCGATTGCCCCAGACTTGCAACTGCTCGACCGCCGCCGCACGGAACGTATCGCCCGCCGCGATCACCACCTTCTTGCCCGCCGCCTTGAACTGGCTGGCCAGCTTGCCGATGGTGGTGGTCTTGCCCGATCCATTGACGCCAACCACCAGCACCACCTGCGGCTTTTGTGGATAAAGCGGCAAAGGGCGGGCTACCGGCCCCATGATGCGGGCGATCTCCCCCGCCAAGGCCTGGCGCAGTTCGGTGGAGGAGATGCGCTTGCCGAACCGCCCCTCGGCGATATTGGCGGTGACGCGGGCAGCGGTATCTACGCCCATATCGGACTGGATCAGCACATCCTCCAGCCGCTCCAGCATCTCGTCATCCAGAAGGCGGCGGGCCTCGCCGTCGCGGCCAAGGATGCGGCCGATCAGGCCGGGCTTGTCGGCCGCCGGTTCGGGCGCAGCCTCGGGGGAAGCGGGCTCGGGCGTATCGGGTGTTTCGGTAACCAGCGCATCCAGCCCCTCGGCCAGCTTGTCGGACGAACGGAACATCCGGTCGCGGAGTTTCTTGAAAAAGGACATGCGCGGCACCCTGTCTGGACCCCTATCCACCTAAGGCTTTCGCGGCAAAAGGGGAAGAGGTCGGGGGATACTGGTCTTCGCCGGGGGGCGTGCTAGGATGGCGGCGTGTTCCTGTGGGTGTCTGCTTGGCCGAAAATAGATCCCTTCCCATGGCCTTGTTCGGCGTGGCGACCCTTGCGCCGCTGGGCCTTCTGGCGCTGGGCATCGGTCTGGGCGGGGTCTGGTCTGTGGCGGCGCTGGTCTATATGACCGGGCTGGCCGGAGCGCTGGACCAGATCGGAGGCCTGTTCCGGGGCGACGCGCCGGAAGGGGCCGAGTTTCCTGCGGCGGACGGGCTGCTTGTAGCGGTGGGCATGGGGGCGGTTCTGGCGCTGCCTGCGACGGTCTGGGCGGTGGCGGGAAACAGCGGTCTGCCGCCGCTGGCGCGGGGGGCGGTATTTTTCGGCGCGGGGCTATGGCTGGGGCAGGTGGCCCATCCGGCGGCGCATGAGCTGATCCATCGCGGCAACCGGGGGCTTTATACGCTGGGGGTGGCGGTTTACGGGCTTTTGGGGTTCGGCCACCATGCCTCGTCCCACCGGCTGGTGCATCACCGCCATGTGGCAACGGTGCGCGATCCCAATTCGGCGCGAAAGGGCGAGGGGTTCTATCGGTTCTTTCTGCGGGCCTGGGGCGGGTCTTTCGTTGCGGGCTGGCGGGCGGAACGCGCGCTGTGCGGGCGGACACCCTATGCCGCCTATCTGGCGCTGGCATTGGTGGGGCTGGCGCTGGGCTGGGCGCTTGCCGGATGGCAAGGGGCGCTGGTCTGGGCGGCGTTGGGGCTGCACGCGCAGGTGCAGATATTGCTGTCGGATTATGTGCAGCATTATGGGCTGGTCCGGGCCGAGGGGCGCGGGGTGCCGGTGGCGCTGGCCCATAGCTGGAACGCGCCGCACTGGTTTTCGGGGGCCTTCATGCTGAATGCGCCGCGCCATTCCGACCATCACGCCCATCCGTCGCGCCCTTATCCGGCGCTGCGGTTGCCAGGCGAGGCGCCGATGTTGCCCTGGCCGTTGCCAGTCGCCTGCACGATCGCGCTGGTGCCGCCGCTGTGGCGTCGCCGGATCGCGCCGCATCTGGCGCAATGGAGGCAGCCATGACGCGGCAACTCTTGGCCCTGGTGGTCTGCGCGGGCGCGCTGTGCATGGGGGCCGCAAGGGCCGATCAGCCGATTGACGGCGCGCGGTTCGGCGCGCTGGTCACAGGGCGCACGATTTCCTGGGGCGATGGCAGCGATCTTTACGGGCAAGAGCAGTATCTGCCGGGTGGCCGGGTCAAATGGCTGGTGCCTGATGGCAGTTGCAAGCTGGGCCATTGGTGGGAAGACGCGCCGGGGCTGATCTGCTTTGGCTATGAGGACGGCGGCGCGCCTGCCTGCTGGCGGTTCTTTGAAGGGGCCGCCGGGCTGAAGGCGCAATCGGCCGATGACAACACGGGCTTTTTGTGGTCCGAGATGGGCAACAGCGACCAGCCGCTGGCCTGCACCGGGCCTATGATCGGGGTGTGACACCCGGCCTTCGTTCCTGGAGTAAGGCGCAGATCCGGCGGGCTGTATTTGCATTCTTGCGGGAAAATGGCGGTGCCGACAGTGCGAGAGAAATATAAAAAAATATATTTATAACATGTATTTGAGGCTTAAAGTTAATGTTTGAGGCTCTCTTTGCCTTGACCTTTTCCGACAATCTCAGAACAGGTTGCCCTGCTCGGGCTTGTCGCCGGATTTCGCCCGTTTCGCCGCTGGGGCGCCGACCTGCATCTTGCCGTCGGCGAATTCTATTTCCAAGGCATGGGCGCGCGCGGCTTCGGCCTTGGTGGTGACGACATGGCCGTCGCCCCGCACCACGGCATAGCCCCGTTTCAGGGTTTCTTTATAGCCAAGCGTGCTGCGGGTGCGGTCCAGCGCGTCCAACCTGCGCTTTAGGTCGGCGAAGCGTGCCGCCGGGGCGGCGTCAAGCCGGGCCGACAGGGCGGCGAGTTTCAAGCGGCCTTCGGCTTGCTGGCGCTGCGCTTCGGCGATCAGCCGGTGCAGGGCGGGAACAAGGCGGCTGGCCCATTTGTCATATGCGGCATGGCGGGCATCGGCACGGCGGTCGAACCGGGCGTCAAGATCACTTGCACGTTTGTGCAGGGCGTCCTGGCGCCGCGCGATCAGGGTGGCCAGCATCTCGGGGCGCAGGCGGGCGGCGCGCTCGAATATCGAGCGTTTGCGGGCGGTTGCCATGCCAAGCGCGCCGGAAAGACGGCCTGACCACAGGTCCAGCCGCTGTGTGGGGCCGGAAAGCAGCGCCTCGAGCCGGGGCAGGGCGCGGCCAAGGTCGCGCAGGCGCTGATCGCGGCGTTGGTGGCCCTGCGACAGGGCGCGCAACAGGCGGGCCGACAGGCTTTCGACCGTGGCCAGCAGCTCCAGTCGCACCGGAACCGCCAGTTCGGCGGCGGCGGTGGGGGTGGGCGCGCGCAGGTCGGCGGCATGGTCGATCAGCGTTTTATCCGTCTCGTGCCCGACGGCAGAAATCAGTGGAATCCGGCTGGCCGCCGCCGCCCGGACCACGATTTCCTCGTTGAAGCCCCACAGATCCTCAAGACTGCCGCCGCCGCGCGCCACGATCAGCACATCCGGTCGCGGGATCGGGCCATCCGGCGGCAAGGCGTTGAAACCGCGGATGGCGGCGGCCACCTCTGGCGCGCAATTCTGGCCCTGCACCGCCACCGGCCAGATCAGCACATGGCGGGGAAAGCGATCGCGCAGGCGGTGCAGGATGTCGCGGATCACCGCCCCGCTGGGCGAGGTGACAACCCCGATCACCTGCGGCAGATAGGGGATCGGCTTTTTGCGCGCCGGATCGAACAGCCCTTCGGCCTGCAAGGCCGCGCGGCGCTTTTCCAGCATCGCCATCAGCGCACCCGCCCCGGCGGGCGCCACATCCTCGACGATCAGTTGATACTTGGACTGGCCGGGGAAGGTGGTCATCCGGCCGGTGGCGACGACCTCCATTCCCTCCTCTGGCCGAACCTGCATCCGGGACACCTGACCCTTCCACGAGATCGCGGCAATCACGCTGCGATCATCCTTGAGGTCGAAATAGAGGTGCCCCGAGGCTGGACGCGATACCCGCCCCACCTCGCCCCGCACGCGGACAAGGCCGAACTCGCCCTCGATCACGCGTTTCACGGCGCCGGACAGTTCCGACACGGTGTATTCGGGCTGGTTGCCCTGCGGAGCGGCGTCTTCAAAAATATCCATGGCCTGTTTTGCCCGCCGCCGCCGCCTTGCGCAACCTGTCAGTCGTCTTGCCCCGGCGTTTGATCGGTCCAGCGCCACAGCGCGCCGACACGGCGGCGGTATAGCAGCAGGGCCGTTCCCATCAGCGCCAGCCCAAGGACGATGGACCCCCACCACAGGGCGTTGACCGCGACAAGGAGCACCGCCATGCCGGCGCCCATGATGGCCCATTCTATCCAGGTCGCCGGGGGCATCACCACCCCGGTTTTCGGCGACTTGTGGTCGTCTTGCCCGCGCATCCGCTTGCCTCGCTGGCGTGGTGGTCATAAGACCCGTTCATCATAGACCAGCAGGGGCGCGCCATGAACATCCTTATTCTCGGCAGCGGCGGGCGGGAACATGCCTTGGCCTGGGCGGTCAAGCAGAACCCCAAGACTGACCGCCTGATCGTGGCACCGGGCAATGCCGGGATCGCGGCAGTGGCCGAATGCGCGTCTCTGGACATACTGGATGGGGCTGCGGTGGTGGCTTTCTGCGAGGACAACGCGATTGATTTCGTGATCGTCGGGCCAGAGGCCCCCTTGGCGGCGGGGGTGGCCGATGCCTGCCGGGCCGCTGGTTTGCTGACCTTCGGCCCAAGTGCGGCTGCGGCGCGGCTCGAGGCGTCGAAAGCCTTTACCAAGGAAATCTGTGACGCCTGCAACGCCCCGACGGCGGGCTATGCGCGCTTCACCGAGGCCGAGGCGGCGAAGGATTACATTCGCAAGCAAGGTGCGCCGCTGGTCGTCAAGGCCGATGGTCTGGCGGCAGGAAAGGGCGTGATCATGGGTATGACCTTGCCGCAAGCCCTGGCCGGAATCGACGAGATTTTCGGCGGGGCCTTTGGCGAGGCGGGCGCCGAGGTGGTGATTGAAGACTTCATGGCGGGCGAGGAGGCCAGCTTCTTCATCCTGTGTGACGGGGTGAATGCCCTGCCGATCGGCACCGCGCAAGACCACAAGCGCGTGGGCGATGGCGACACCGGCCCGAACACCGGTGGCATGGGCGNNGGCGGCATGGGCGCCTATTCGCCCGCGCCGGTGCTGACCGATGCGATTCAGCAGCAGGCGATGGACGAGATCGTGCTGCCGACGATTGCCGAGATGGCGCGGCGCGGCACGCCCTATCAGGGGGTGCTTTACGCCGGGCTGATGATTGAGAACGGTCGCAGCCGTCTGGTCGAATACAACTGCCGTTTCGGCGACCCGGAATGTCAGGTGCTGATGATGCGGCTGGGCGCGCAGGCGTTGGACCTGTTGCTGGCCTGCGCCGAGGGGCGGCTGGATCAGGCCCGCGTCAACTGGGCCGACGATCATGCGATCACGGTGGTGATGGCGGCCAGGGGCTATCCGGGCAGCTATGAGAAGGGTTCGGTCATCAAGGGGCTGGGGCGTCTGCCGGAAGACAGCCGCCATATGTGCTTTCACGCCGGAACGGCTGAGCGGGATGGGCAGATCGTGGCCAATGGCGGGCGTGTTCTGAACATCACCGCGCGCGGCAATGACCTGGCAGAGGCGCGCAACCGGGCCTATGCGATGATTGATCATGTGAACTGGCCCGAAGGGTTCTGCCGGTCCGACATCGGTTGGCGGGCGCTTTGACGGCGTAGGGCCATATCGGCCCTTGCGCCCCGCGCCCCCCCCGCATAAAGAAACGCCGATTTTCCGGGCCTGGGGGGAAGACCATGCCGCTTCTGGTGATGAAATTCGGCGGCACTTCGGTGGCCGATCTGGCGCGCATCGCGAATGCCGCCCAGAAAGTGCAGCGCGAGGTCGAGCGCGGCTATGACGTGATCGTCATCGTCAGCGCGATGTCGGGCAAGACCAATGAGATGGTCGGCTGGGTCGAGCAGACCTCGAAACTGTATGATGCGCGTGAATACGACGCCGTTGTCGCCAGCGGAGAGAATGTGACGGCGGGCCTGATGGCGCTGCGGTTGCAGGAAATGGGTATTCCGGCGCGGTCGTGGCAGGGCTGGCAGGTGCCGATCAACACCACCAGCGCGCATGGATCGGCGCGGTTCGTCAGCATTCCGCGCGAGAATATCGACGCCAAATTTGCCGAAGGCTTCAAGGTTGCCGTCGTCGCAGGCTTTCAGGGCCTGTCGGCGGAAGGCCGCATCACCACGCTGGGGCGCGGTGGCAGCGACACCACCGCCGTGGCCTTTGCCGCGGCCTTTGGCGCGGAACGCTGCGACATTTATACCGATGTGGACGGGGTTTACACCACCGACCCGCGCGTCAGTTCCAAGGCGCGCAAGCTGGACAAGATTGCGTTCGAGGAGATGCTGGAACTGGCCAGCCTTGGCGCCAAGGTTCTGCAAACCCGCTCGGTCGAACTGGCGATGCGCTACAAGGTGCGCCTGCGCGTGCTGTCATCCTTTGAAGATACCGACGAGACCAGTGGCACGCTGGTGTGCGACGAGGAGGAAATCATGGAATCGAAAGTCGTCTCTGGCGTGGCCTTCAGCCGTGATGAAGCCAAAATGACCCTTGTGACCGTCGAGGACCGGCCCGGCGTGGCCAGTTCGATCTTCGGCACGCTGGCCGATGCGGGGGTGAACGTGGACATGATCGTCCAGAACATTTCCGAAAAGAACTATGGCACGCATACCGGCGCCGTGACCGACATGACCTTTTCGGTGCCCACCAATCAGGTGGCGCGGGCGCAAAAGGCGATGGAGGATGCCAAGGCGGCGGGGAAGCTTGCCTATGACGATCTGATCGCCGACACCGATGTGGCCAAGGTTTCGGTCGTGGGCATCGGGATGCGCAGCCAGGTCGGCGTTGCCGCCAAGACCTTCAAGGCCCTGGCGGCGGAAAACATCAACATCAAGGTCATCGCAACCAGCGAAATCAAGATCTCGGTGCTGATCGACCGGAAATACATGGAACTGGCGGTGCAGGCGCTGCACGACGCGTTCGAGCTGGACAAGGCCTGACGGCAGGCCTGGGTCGGCGGAAAGATGCGAAGGGCGGCCCTGATGCACGGGGCCGCCCTTTTGTTTCGCGCATTTCCGGGGCATGGGCCGATGTGATCACATTGTTGCCAAATAAGTCTTTCTTCACGACCCAGCCCGCATATAGATAAGTAAAAGCACGAAAGTACTCTGATGTCCGAACGCAGCGAAAGCGACAGCCGCAAACTTCTGCGCCGCCTGCGCGATGTGCTGGCGACGCCTGCGCAGGGGCAGGAGCGGCTGGACCAGATCACCCATCTGATCGCGGATTCGATGCGGACCGAGGTGTGTTCGATCTATCTGTTCCGCGATGCCGAGACGCTGGAACTTTGTGCGACCGAGGGGCTGAACAAATCCGCCGTGCATCAGACCCGGATGAAACTGGGCGAGGGGCTGGTGGGTCGTGTGGCGCGCACGGGCCTGCCGGTCAACACAGCCGACGCCCCGGCGGAAAAGGGGTTCCGTTTCATGCCGGAAACGGGGGAAGAGATTTACTCTTCCTTCCTTGGCGTGCCGATCCAGCGGGTTGGTGAAAAGCTGGGCGTTCTGGTCGTGCAATCGAAAACGGCCCGCGAATTCTCGGACGAAGAGATCGAGGCGCTGGAAGTCGTGGCCATGGTGTTGGCCGAGATGACCGAGCTGGGGGCGCTGGCGGGCGACGGGATGCAGGCGCTGCACAAGCAGCCGGTGATGTTCCGCGGCGGCACTGGACAAGAGGGCGCGGCGGAAGGCCGGGTCTGGCTGCACGAGCCGCGGGTGGTGATCACCAATCCAGTGGCTGACGACCCCCTGACCGAGATCGACCGTATCCGCGAGGCGGTGGGTGTGTTGCGGGTTTCGGTCGATGACCTTCTGGAGGCCGAAAGCCTGGACAAGGACCAGAAGGCGGTGCTGGAGGCTTACCGGATGTTCGCCCATTCGCGCGGCTGGCTGCGCCGGATGGAGGAAGATATCCAGCGCGGTCTGTCAGCCGAGGCGGCGGTGGAAAAGGAACAATCCACCGCGCGCGCCCGGCTGGAACAGGCGCAGGATGCCTATCTGCGCGACCGGCTGCACGATCTGGATGATCTGTCGAACCGGCTGCTGCGCATCCTGACCGGGCAGGGCAAGGACACCGGCGCGACCATGCCCGACAACCCGATTCTGGTGGCGCGCAACATCGGGCCGGCGGAACTGTTGGACTATGGCCGCAAGCTGAAGGGTGTGGTGCTGGAGGAAGGCTCGGTCGGCAGCCATGCCGCCATCGTGGCCCGCGCGCTGGCGATTCCGATGGTGATTCACGCCAAGCGGGTGATCTCGGAGGCACTGAACGGCGATCACGTTCTCGTCGATGGCGATAATGGCGTGGTGCATCTGCGCCCTGACGACACAGTGGCGCGCAGCTTCCGCGACAAGATCGCCATGCAGGCCGAGGCGCAGAAACGCTATGCCTCGTTGCGCGACCTGCCCGCCATCACGCTGGACGGGCAAGAGGTTGCGCTTTACATGAACGCGGGCCTGATGGCCGATCTGCCCAGCCTGGAAGGATCGGGCGCCGAGGGCGTGGGTCTGTTCCGCACCGAATTGCAGTTCCTGATCCGCAACCAGATGCCAAAGCGCGAGGAGCTGGCGGTGCTTTATGCCCGCGTTATGGACGCCGCCAAGGGGCGGCCCGTGGCGTTCCGCACGCTCGACATCGGGTCGGACAAGGTGCTGCCCTACATGAAGCCCAATGACGAGCCGAACCCCGCGATGGGCTGGCGCGCAATCCGGGTGGGGCTGGATAAGCCCGGCGTGTTGCGGATGCAGTTGCAGGCGCTGATCCGCGCAGCCAAGGGCCGTCCGCTGACGGTGATGTTCCCGTTTGTGGCAGAGTTTTCCGAGTTCATCGAGGCGCGCTCGGCCATGCTGCGCGAGTTGCACCGAGAGAAATCGCTGGGCCATGCGATTCCGGCCAAGCTGGAAATCGGGGCGATGCTGGAAACCCCCAGCCTGGCCTATGCGCCGCAGGATTTCTTTGCGATGACCGATTTCATCTCGATCGGGGGCAATGACCTGAAGCAATTCTTCTATGCCGCCGACCGCGAGAATGAACGGGTGCGCAAGCGCTATGACACGCTGAACCTGTCGTTCCTGTCCTTTATCGAAACCATTGCACAGCGTTGTGCGCAGACGGGGACACGGCTGTCATTCTGTGGCGAGGATGCCGGGCGTCCGATCGAGGCGCTGGCCCTGGCGGCTATGGGATTGCGGGTGCTGTCGATGCGCCCGGCCTCGATCGGGCCGGTCAAGGCGCTGCTGCGGCGGGTTGACCTTGGGCAGGCGCGGACAGTGATAGATGCCGCGCGCAGGGCGGGCGAGGCCTCGGCGCGCGGCCGGCTGACCGATTGGCTTGCGGGTCTGCCGCAGGGCTAGGCTGCGCGGGACAGTCCGTCGCAGGTCGCATACGAAGGGGCGTTGACGTTTCCCAAGCGCAGGCGTATCCGTTCCCCCCGTGGCAATTTGTGACCGGATTGCGGGCCACGTTAAACAAACCGCTAAAGAGGTAACGGGATGCTTTCGCACCCCCGAGCCTTTGGTCTCGGGGGTTTTGTTATTCCAAGGGCCGAAACGATGACGAAAAAGTGGAACACGCGCACGCAACTGGTGCATGAGGGCAGCCGCCGCAGCCAGTATGGCGAGATGGCCGAGGCGATTTTCCTGACGCAGGGCTTTGCCTACCCGGATGCCGAGACGGCCGAGGCGCGGTTCATCAAGGCGGGGGACGATGAATTCATCTATGCCCGCTACGGCAACCCCACCACCCGCACCTTCGAGGAACGCATCGCGGCGCTGGAAGGCACCGAGGATGCCTTTGCCACCGCATCGGGCATGGCGGCGGTGTCGGGCGCGCTGACCTCTCTCTTGCGGGCGGGCGACCATGTGGTTTCGGCCCGCGCGCTGTTCGGGTCGTGCCTCTACATCCTTGAGGAGGTGCTGGCGCGGTTCGGTGTCAAGGTCACCTTCGTCGATGGTGCTGATCTGGATCAGTGGCGCGCTGCTGTCACGCCGGGCACAAAGGCAGTGTTCTTCGAATCGATGTCGAACCCGACGCTGGAACTGGTGGACATTCGCGGCGTTTCCGAAATTGCCCACGCCGCGGGCGCGCTGGTGATCGTCGATAACGTCTTTGCCACACCTATCTTTTCCCGCGCGGTGGAACAGGGGGCGGATGTGGTCGTCTATTCTGCCACCAAGCATATCGACGGGCAGGGCCGGGCGCTGGGCGGCGTGGTCTGCGGCAGCCGCGACTATATCCGCAAGGTGCTGGAACCCTACATGAAGCATACCGGCGGCTCGATCAGCCCGTTCACCGCATGGATCATGCTGAACGGCATGGCAACGCTGGATCTGCGGTGCCGGGCGATGGCCGACAGCGCGCTCAAGGTGGCGCTGGCGCTGGAGGGGCATCCGAAAGTGACCAAGGTGATCTATCCGGGCCTGCCCAGCCACCCGCAGCACGCCTTGGCCATGGCGCAGATGGGATCGGGCGGCACCTTGGTGACGTTCGAGGTGGCGGGCGGCAAGGACGCGGCCTTCCGCTTCATGAATGCACTGGAGATTGCCAAGATTTCCAACAATCTGGGCGATGCCAAGTCGATCGCGACCCATCCCACCACCACCACCCACCAGCGCCTGCCGCAGGAGCAGAAGGACAGCTTGGGCATCACGCCCGGCCTGATCCGCTTCTCGGTGGGGCTGGAGGATGCGGGCGACCTGATCGCCGATCTCAATCAGGCGCTGGAACGCGCCTGACGGTGCAAGCCATGTCGCAAAGATAATGTCGCAAAGATGATCCGGTGTCGTCTTTGCGACGTAATCCTTCGGCAAGGCTTGGGTCGCGGGGCCATTTGCCCTATATGTCGGTCTTGCGCCTTTTGAACAGGGAGCGCTGCCATGAACATTCACAGGCCGGACCTTGACCGCAAACCAAGCCGGGACGAAGCCGAAGCCGCGCTGGCCACGCTGAAACTGTGGGCTGCCCGTGCCAGTGAGGCGGAGATCGTCGCGCTGGACCCGCAGGCCGGTGCCTTGGTGGGGCAGGGCTATCCCGTGATGTCGCGCGACTATCCCGAAGGTTTTGTGGCCGATGCAGCTTACAGGGCCAGCTTGCCCGATCTGCAAAACGGCCCGTCCAGCCTGATCGTCGGCGAAAAGGCGGTCATACAGCACGTCGGCATTTCCAATTTCCGCCTGCCGATCCGCTATCGCACGCGCGACGGTCATGATCAGAACGGTGGCCCCCTGACGCTGGAAACCAGCGTCACCGGCACCGTCAGCCTGGAGGCTGAGAAGAAGGGCATCAACATGAGCCGCATCATGCGGTCGTTCTATGCCCATGCCGAACGCGACTTCAGCTTTCAGGTGATCGAGCACGCGCTGGAAGATTACAAACGCGATCTGGGCAGCTTTGACGCTAGGATCCAGATGCGTTTTTCCTTTCCGGTCAAGGTCGAAAGCCTGCGCTCTGGCCTGCAAGGCTGGCAGTATTACGACATCGCGCTGGAACTGGTCGATCAGGCTGGCGTGCGCAAGCGCATCATGCACCTTGATTTCGTCTATTCCTCAACCTGCCCCTGCTCGCTGGAACTTTCCGAACACGCCCGGCGCACGCGCGGGCAACTGGCTACACCGCATTCGCAACGGTCGGTCGCGCGCATCTCGGTCGAGGTCAAGGATGGCCCCTGCCTGTGGTTCGAGGATATCATCGACCTCGCGCGTTCCGCCGTGCCGACTGAAACGCAGGTCATGGTGAAACGCGAGGATGAACAGGCCTTTGCCGAATTGAACGCAGCCAACCCGATCTTTGTCGAGGATGCCGCCCGCAGCTTCTGCGCAGCCCTCTTGCGCGATGGGCGGATCGGCGATTTCCGCATCGTCGCCAGCCATCAGGAAAGCCTGCACAGCCATGACGCGGTGTCGGTCCTGACCGAAGGCCCGACCTTTGCCGCCGAAAGCCTGGATCCGCGCTTGTTTGCCAGCCTCTACCACGTCGGCTGAGGCGCCTCTGGCTGGCGGCGCTGCCTCCGGCGGGAGTATTTTGAAGGGTGCAAATGGAGGAGTTCTGCTTGCATTTGCACCTTTTGAAATACTCCGGGGTGCGCGGCGGTTGCGCCACTGGTTCAAGCGACCGACGCGCGGGGGGCTGGCCCCCGCCGCCGTCAGCCGGGTTTGACGTAGGCCGTTTCAGCCCCTATCCCTGCGGGCATGATTGATCTTCGCCCCATTGCCTATGTCGTCGGGCGTGTCCTGATCGTGCTGGCCATCCTGATGCTGGGGCCTGCCGCGCTGGATTGGCGGGCAGGCAACCCCAATGCGATGGATTTCCTGGAGGCTGCGATCATCACCGGGGGCACCGGGCTGGCGCTGTCATTTGCCACCGCCAATGCGCTGGCGCGCGGGCTTAACCTGCGGCAGGCCTGGGCGATGACGGTGGCGATCTGGGGGCTGGCGCCGGTGTTCGGCGCCTTGCCCTTCGTGATGGGCGCGCCGCACCTGCCCTTTACCCAAGCCTATTTCGAGGCGGTGTCGGGCATCACCACCACCGGGTCAACCGTCATTGTGGGGCTGGATCACCTGCCGCAAGGCACGAACCTGTGGCGGGGATTGCTGAATTTCACCGGCGGGCTGGGGATTGCCTTTGTTGCCATGATCTTCCTGCCGGTCATGCGCGTTGGCGGGATGCAGTTCTTCCGCACCGAAGGTTTTGACACCTTCGGCAAGGCGCTGCCGCGGGCGACCGACATCGCGCGGCAGTTGGTGATCGTCTATTTCGGGTTGGCCGTGATCTGCGGCATCACCTATCGCGCCTTGGGCATGTCGGCCCTGGATGCGGTGATCTGTGCCATGTCCACCATCGCGACCGGGGGCTTTGCGCCGATGGATATCTCGTTCCAGAAATACCCCGGCGCCATCGAATATGCCGCTGCCGCTTTCATGCTGGCGGCCAGCCTGCCCTACATCCGCTATGTGCAACTGTTGAACAACCAGCCGCGCGCTATGTGGCACGACCCGCAGGCGCGGGCCTATCTGCGCTGGACGGGGTATTCGGTGGCCTCGGTCACCCTGTGGCGGGTGCTGACCTCGGATCAAGGGGTGGAGCCTGCGTTCCGCGAGGCCTTGTTCAATCTGGTGTCGATCCAGTCTTCGACCGGATTCTTTTCCGGCAGTTTTGCCAGTTGGGGCGGTTATGCGCTGGTGGTCTCTTTCGTGGTGGGGGTGATCGGGGCCTGTTCGGGGTCCAGCGCCGCCGGTCTGTCAGTGTTCCGCGTGCAGGTGGCGGCGGCGGCGCTGGCGGCCGAGTTGCGGCGGATCGCCAGCCCCAGCCGGGTGGTCAAGGTCAAGTATGACGGCCGCGTGGTGGGCGAGGACGTGATCAGCGGTCTGATCCTGTTCATCACCGGCTATGTGTTTTTGCTGGGGGTGATGACGGTTGCCATGACGCTGCTGGGCGTGGATGTGATTTCTGCCCTGTGGGGGGTGTGGACGTCCATTGGCAACGTCGGCTTTGGTTTCGGCCCGCTGGTGGCGCGGACCGGTACGTTCATAGACTACCCCGATGCCGCCATCTGGATCATGACGGCGGCGATGTTGCTGGGGCGGCTGGGGTTGCTGGCTGTGCTGGTGTTGTTCCTGCCGCGCTTTTGGCGAGACTGATCAGTTCCAGCACGAGACCAGCACCGTCATTCCCAACGCCGCGCGGTTCAGCGCATCGGGCGTGGCAATGGGGGCCGTGGCGTCTTGCGACGTGGCGGTCAGCCCCGCCTTGGTCAGCACCGAAGACAGCACAGTCGAGGGGACGGCAAAGGCCACCCCTTCGGGCAGCGCCTTGCCCTGTGGCGCACCGCCGGGAATCAGCAGGCCCACCACGCCGCCGCGCGGGTCCAGCACCGGGCCGCCCCGATCACCGTCCAGAACGGGAGCCGAAAGGCGGGCGAGATTGGTCTCTCCGTTCAGGCCCTTCGCCTCCTCAAAATTGCCGAAAGTCAGGACCGGGGCGGGCAGCTTGTCTTCGTAGGAATAGCCTGCGACGGCCAGTTCGGTGCCCGGCGCAGGGGCGGGGACGAGCTGGGCAAAGGCGGGGGGCGACAGCGGGGTTTTCGGTGTCAGAAGCGCGATGCCCTGATCGGTCAGCGTCACGGTTGCCTCGGTATCGTGGTCAATCGTCACGCGGGTGCATTGCGCCACGGCATCGGCCACAGTGGCCACGGTGCCCTTGGCATCGACGAAAAAGCCCGAACGGGAAAGCGTGGGCCGCTTGACCTCCAGCCCCGCCAGAAGCCCTTGGCGCACCGCGTCTTCCATCGGCACGAGGCCAGGGTCCAGCGCCTTGTCGCCCACGGGCCTGAAGGTGGATTCCAGCGCGGGCAGGATGCGGGCCATCTTGTCGGCCACAGCCGGTTTCCAGACCACGAGATAGCCCTTGACCATACCCCGGTCGGTGGCGGCATAGGCATAGCTTTGCACCTCCGGCCCGGCGGCGTTGATGGTAAAGCTGTCTTTGCCCTTCGACCGCTCCCCCTCGGGCGGCACGTCTTTCAGGGTTTGCAGCAGGTCATAAAGGCCCGCCAACGCCTCGGCCCCGCCGGGTTCGGAAATCAGCAGGATCTTGATGCCAGAGCCGTTCTTCTCGCGGTATTTGACAAAGGGCGGCTCATAGCCGTCAAACTCTACCGCGCCGAAGGGCAGGGTGATTTCAATCCCCGCCTCGGCCACGCTTTCGTTGCGAAAGCCGAACTCGGCCTGATCGGTGTCATAGCCGTCCAGCAGGGCATTGCGCTGGCTGGTGGTCAGGATGCCCGTCACCTCGTACCCCTTGGCCTCTTGCCAGGCGGCCATCGAGGCGCGGGTGCCCTTGCCGAAAGCGCCGTCATGGCCGCCGTTGTAAAAGCCATACCAGGCCAGCGCCTTTTGCAGATCGACGCGCTGTTCGGGGGTCAGCAGCGCCTCGGACGCGCGGGCCTCGTCGGGGCTTTCATCGGCGGGCTGGGTCACCGCCGGTTCGGGCGTCGCGTCGGGGGCCGTCTGGGTGGCAGTCTGGGGCGCAGGCTCGGGCGTCGCCGCAGGCGTCGCGCTGGTCCTGTCGATCACCTTGGGGCCAAAGCCCGCGCCATCGGCGATGAAGGCGTCATCGGGGATCAGCCCTTGCGACTTCAGGTCGTTCAGTTTGCCCGCCGCCTCGGCCGGCGCATAGGGCCCAAGGACGATGGCGATCCAGCCGGTGCGGGTCTTGTATCCGGTCACATCGGGGAAGATCGAGGCCCAGGCATCGGCGCGGTCCTCTGCCTTGGTCATGTTGGGCTGCGCCTCAACCTGCACCCAGGCCTGATCCTGCGCTGCTGCTGCCGTGAAGATGCCGAAGGCGGCGACAATTGCCGCAAGCAAAGTCCGAAGTGCCATATACCTGCCCCAAATTCGGTGGCCCCTGCGAAACATGCCCCGCATTGACCCTTTACCGCCTCTTGCCTATGGAGAGGCAGCATTTCAAGAGGCAGTCATGGCCGAAACCCGCAAAGCGCCCCGCTCGTTTCAGGAAATCATCCTGCGGCTTCAGAATTACTGGGCCACAAAGGGCTGCGCGGTCTTGCAACCCTATGACATGGAAGTGGGCGCCGGCACCTTCCACCCGGCCACAACCCTGCGGTCTTTGGGCACAAAACCCTGGGCGGCGGCCTATGTGCAGCCCTCGCGCCGTCCGACCGACGGGCGCTATGGTGAAAACCCGAACCGCCTGCAGCACTATTATCAATATCAGGTGATCATCAAACCATCGCCCCCCGATTTGCAGGCTTTGTATCTGGGATCGCTGGCCGAGATCGGGCTGGACCCGGCCCTGCACGATATCCGCTTTGTCGAGGATGACTGGGAATCGCCGACCCTTGGCGCCTGGGGTCTGGGCTGGGAGGTTTGGTGTGACGGCATGGAAGTGTCGCAGTTCACCTATTTCCAGCAGGTCGGCGGGCATGATTGCCGCCCGGTCTCGGGTGAGTTGACCTATGGGCTGGAACGTCTGGCGATGTATGTGCTGGGCGTGGATCACGTCATGGACATGCCGTTCAACGACCCCCAGTCGCCCATTGCCCTGACCTATGGCGACATCTTCCGCCAGACCGAGGAAGAATACAGCCGACACAACTTTGACGGCGCCACGACCGAGATGCTGTTCCAGCATTTCAAGGACGCCGAGGCAGAGTGTGAGCGTCTGCTGGCCTTTCCGGCGGATGACCCGAAAACCGGCAAGCGCATCATCATGGCGCACCCCGCCTATGACCAGACGATCAAGGCCAGCCACCTGTTCAACCTTCTGGATGCGCGGGGGGTGATTTCGGTCACCGAACGGCAGGCCTATATCGGCCGTGTCCGGGCACTGGCCAAGAAATGCGCCGATGCCTTCCGGCTGACCGAAGCCGGGATGGACACATGAGCTGGGGCAAGTTCCTTGCAGGGGGAATCGTGGTGATCGCACTATTGGCAGGCGCGGCGATGTACTGGCTGCAAGAATACGCCTATTACCATGACGCCAGCTTCAAGCCCGGCGCCGAGATCATGCTGACGACGATCGAGGGCCGGACGCCCGAGCCGATCATCGCCGACCATGTGCAAGGCATCGACGCCGACAGTTCGCCCCTGCGGTTCCGCGCCTGTTTCCACACCTCGATGGATCAGGCGATGCTGACCGAGACCTATGTGGCCTACCCCAAGGCGGTGCCGCTGAACGGGCCAAGCTGGTTCAGTTGCTTTAATGCTGCCGAGATCGGCGAGGCGCTGGAAAAGGGGCAGGCGCTGGCCTTCCTGTCGCAATCGAACATTGCCCCCGAAATTGACCGCGTTGTTGCGGTTTTCCCCGATGGCCGGGCCTATGCCTGGCACCAACTTTCCCCCGACGCAGGCGAGTGACATGGCCGACCTTCTGATCGAACTCTTCTCGGAAGAAATCCCCGCCCGGATGCAGGCCAAGGCCCGCGAGGATCTGCGGTCGCTGGTGACGAATGGTCTGGTCGAGGCCGGGCTGACCTATGCCAGCGCCGGTGCCTTCTCTACCCCCCGCCGTCTCACGCTGGCGATTGAAGGGCTGACGGCAGAAAGCCGCCCGGTGCGGGAGGAACGCAAAGGCCCGAACACCACCGCGCCCGCCGCCGCCATCGAAGGCTTTTTGCGCTCGACCGGCCTTACGCTGGAGCAGCTTGAACGCCGCGCCGACAAGAAGGGCGAAGTGTTCTTCGCCGTCATCGAAAAGCCCGGCCGCGCCGCCCCCGCGATCATCGCCGAGGTGCTGGAAGCCACGATCCGCAATTTCCCCTGGCCCAAGTCGATGCGCTGGGGCAACGGCACCCTGCGCTGGGTGCGCCCGCTGCATTCCATCCTCTGCCTTCTGTCCGACGACACGGGTGCCCATGTGGTGCCGATGTCGGTTGAGGGCATCACGGCAGGCAACACCACCGAAGGCCACCGCTTCCTCTCGCAAGGCCGCTTCCCGGTCAATTCGTTCGACGATTACGCCGTGAAACTGAAACGCGCTCATGTCATGCTGGACACGGCAGAGCGCGAGGCTGCAATCTGGCAGGGCGCGCAGAACCTCGCCTTCGCCGCCGGGCTGGAGGTGGTTGAGGACAAGGGCCTGCTAACCGAAGTCGCGGGCCTAGTCGAATGGCCGGTGCCGCTGATGGGCCGCATCGCCGACGCCTTCCTGCATCTGCCGCCCGAGGTGCTGCAAACCTCGATGAAGGAACATCAAAAGTTCTTCTCGGTCCGTAACCCAAAGACCGGGCGGATTGAGGGCTTTGTCACGGTGGCCAACACCGAAACCACCGACCACGGCGCGACGATCCTGAAAGGCAACCAGAAGGTGCTGACCGCCCGCCTCTCGGACGCGCGCTTCTTCTGGGAAAACGACCTGCGGGTGGCCAAGGCGGGCATGGGCGAATGGCTGGATGGCCTGAAATCGGTGACTTTTCATAACGCATTTCTGAGGCTTGGCAGTCAGGCAGAACGTATTGCCCGTATTGCAGCCCTTGCCCGCGAAATCGCCCCCTTGATCAAGGCCGACCCGGAAGTGGCCGAAAAGGCCGCCCGCTATGCCAAGGCCGACCTGCGCTCTGCCATGGTGGGCGAGTTCCCCGAGCTTCAGGGCCTGATGGGCATGTATTACGCCATGCAGGCCGGTTTCGGCGATGACGTGGCCTTCGCCGCCCGCGACCACTATTCCCCCCTCGGCCCCACTGACGATGTGCCCACCGCCCCCGTCTCGGTCGCCGTGGCGCTGGCCGACAAGATCGACACGCTGACCGGCTTCTGGGCGATTGATGAGAAGCCGACCGGGAGCAAAGACCCGTTCGCCCTGCGCCGGGCGGCGCTAGGGGTTATTCGGTTGGTACTGGGGAACAAATTGAGGGGCTCACTCTCACTCGTTTGTTCTTCGGCGCTCGAAGGTTATTTTGATAGAGGACAACAACTTTCCCAGTATGTTCGGTTTACCTACCCTGATGGGCAATATCGGCGCATATCAGGTGTAGGTAGGACTTTTCGTGATGCACCGGTTGGCGCTATTTTTGCCGAGGGCGTCAACGAGCCGCTATCGGATGAAGAACTCAAAACCCACATCTCAAGCCACACCATCCCTGGGAATGATGTGGCGAACGAAGTTTATCGGCTGAGACTTCCGTATTCAGTGGTGCCAGACCTCCTCTCCTTCTTCCACGACCGCCTCAAAGTCTTCCTCAAAGACCAGGGCATCCGCCACGATGTGATCGACGCCTGCCTTGCCATGCCGGGCAATGACGACCTCACCCTCCTCGTCAAACGGGCCGAGGCGCTGGCGGCTTTCCTGAAAACCGAGGACGGCACCAACCTGTTGCAAGGCTTCAAACGGGCCAACAACATTCTGACTCAGGCCGAACAGAAGGACGGCGTCGAATACTCCTTCGGCGCCGATCCCAAATTCGCCGAGACCGACGAAGAACGCACCCTCTTCGCCGCGCTCGACCGCGCCGAAGCCACCATCACCCCTGCGATGAAAGCCGAAGATTTCCCCGCCGCCATGGCCGCCATGGCCGCCCTGCGCGCGCCTATCGACGGCTTCTTTACATCCGTACAGGTCAACGCCGACAACCCGATCACCCGCCGCAATCGCCTGAACCTGCTGCACCGCATCCGCGCGATCTGCTCTGGCGTGGCCGACCTGACCAAAGTGGAAGGCTGACCCCCTTCATCTTGGCCTAAATATCCCGGGGGTCCGGGGGCAGCGCCCCCGGCGTTCTCCAATTGCTCCCCTTTGTCGCGGGGGGCAGCGCCCCCGGCCTTTCCGCTTGCACCACGCCCGGGCCGGTATATCCTGCCGCCAACAAAAAGGTGCTGCGGTGCAGAAAATCTCGCCCATTCCAGAGTTCACGGTCGTTACCCCCACGGCAGAGATCCGTCCCGCATTGCATGGCTGGCGCGCGAAATGCCTGCAAAGGTTGGTCCGGCTGGACATGCCAGTGCCCACCACCGTTGCCCTGCCGGCCCAGACCGTGCGCACCATCGCCGCCGGCCATCCGTTCGACAGCCGCGCCATCCTGACCCATTTCGGCGAGACGCCGCTGATCTCGATCCGCCCCAGCCCGGAAAACCCCGACTGGGGCGGGCCCGGCACGATCCTGAACGTCGGCATGAACGCGGCCCGCCACGCAGCCCTTGCCGCCCGCCACGGGCAAGAGGCGGCAGACACCATCTATATGCGCTTTGTGCAATCCTACTCGACCCATGTCGCCCGGCTTGACCCCGATATGTTCGAAATCGGCAAGCCCTCTGCCGCCGCGCTGAAAGAGGCGCTGCGGCAGTACGAGCGGGAAATGGAGGAACCCTTCCCCGAAGACCCGGCGCGCCAGCTGTCCGAGGTGCTGCGTTCCATGGCCCGCGCGTGGGAGGGCACATCGGCCCGCCTGCTGCGCCAGGCCAAGGGCGCCCCGGCAGAGGCAGCCCTGGGCCTTGTGGTGCAGGCCATGGCCCAAGGCATCGGGCAGGGGATTTCGGGCGCGGGCGTCATCCAGTTCGTCGATGGCGTCACCGGGCTGCCGCAGGTTACCGGGCGTTATCTGGGCCAAAGCCAGGGCAGGGCGGCGCTGACCGAGGCGCAGTCGCTGTACCTGACGCGCGACAAGCGCGGCCCCTCGCTGGAAGAACTGGCGCCAGAGGTTTTTGCCGATCTGGTCCGCCATGGTGCTGCCTGCCGGGCGCGGCTGCGCGAGGAAATGCAGATCGAATTCACCATCGAAGATGGCCACTTGGCGGTGATTGACGCCATAAAGGTGCAGCGGTCCTCGCGCGCGGCGCTGCGGATCGCGGTGGCGCTGGCCGAGGACGGGGTGATCAGCCAGAACGATGCAATCCTGCGGGTCGAACCGCGGGCGCTGTCGGAATTGTTGCACAAACAGGTCGATCCGCGCGGCGCCCGCGATGTGTTCGGGCAGGGCATTGCCGCCAGTCCGGGGGCCGCTGTGGGCAAGATCGTGTTCTCTTCCGATGCGGCGCAGGCCAGTGCCGCACGGGGTGAGCCTTGCATTCTGGTGCGGCGTGAGACCGCGCCAGAGGATATTCGCGGAATGCACTCTGCCGCCGCCGTCCTGACCGAGCGGGGCGGGGTGACCAGCCACGCGGCGGTGATCGCCCGGGGCCTTGGGGTGCCTTGCGTGGTGGGGGCCTCTGGCCTGCGGCTGGATCTGAAAGACCGCAAGCTGACGGCAGCGGATGGCAGGGTGTTCCGCGAAGGCGACCTGATCACGCTGGACGGCACCAAGGGTGAGGTTCTGGCTGGCGCGGCGATGCTGTTGCCGCCCGCGTTGGACGAGAGCTTCCGCAAGCTTTTGGGCTGGGCCGACCAGGTGCGCGACATCGGCATTCGCGCCAATGCCGACACGCCCGCCGATGCCGCCACCGCCCGCCAGTTCCTGGCCGAAGGCATCGGGCTGTGCCGCACCGAACATATGTTCTTTGACGAAGACCGCCTTGTGGTGATGCGCGAGATGATCTTTGCCGACACGCCCAAGGACCGTGCGGCGGCGCTGGCGCGGCTGTTGCCGATGCAGCGGGCCGACTTTGTACAGTTGTTTCAGATCATGGCGGGCCTGCCGGTCTGCATTCGCCTGTTCGACCCGCCGCTGCACGAGTTCCTGCCTCATGACCGTGAGGGGATGCGCGAACTGGCCGAGGCGCTGGACAAGCCCCTGTCCGATGTGATCCGCCGGGCCGAGGCGCTGACCGAGTTCAACCCCATGCTGGGAATGCGCGGCGTGCGGCTGGGCGTGGTGCTGCCGGAAATCTATGCCATGCAGGCGCAGGCGATTTTCGAGGCGACGGTCGAGGTGGTGCGCAAGGGCGCCCCGGTGGTGCCCGAGATCATGATCCCCCTGGTGTCGGCGCGGCGCGAGGTGGAGCTGGTGAAGACCCATGTCGATGCCGTGGCGGCGGCGGTGCGGGTGAAGTCGGGGGTGAATTTCGACTATAAGCTTGGCGTGATGGTCGAAACGCCGCGCGCCGCCCTGCGTGCGGGCGAGATTGCCCAGCACGCGGCGTTCTTGTCGTTCGGCACCAATGACCTGACCCAGATGACCTATGGCCTGTCGCGCGACGATGCCGGGCGGTTCATGGGCACCTATGTCAGCCAGGGTGTTTTCCCCGAAGACCCCTTCCACATTCTTGACGTCGATGGCGTTGGAGAGCTTTTGCACATCGGTGCAGAACGCGGTCGGGCAACGCGGGGCGACCTGACATTGTCCATCTGTGGTGAACACGGCGGCAATCCGGAATCCATCGCTTTTTGTCGTAGCCAGCGATTCGATTACGTCTCTTGCAGCCCATTCCGGGTGCCTTTGGCGCGCCTGGCGGCGGCGCATCTGGCTCTGGCCGATCAGGTGGTTGAGGAAAAAATTACAACAAAATCTTGATCTTCTAACTGTTTCCTAATGTGATACATCAAGATTTTCGGCGGAAAACCGCCGAGGACTGCGGCAAAATCGTGGCATTTTGGCCGCAGCGGTGGACAGCCCCGCATACCAGCCCTTAATCCCGGCCCCCGCCGCGGGGCGTTCATGCCGCATGGCCAATGGAAACGGAACCGGGACAACGAGACATGCGCTTGCACACGCTCTGGGCCATCGCGCTGATGGCGCTGAATGGCCTGACGGGGGCGGCCTTCGCCGACGTGACGGTGAGCCAATCCAACGATCCAAAGATCGAGATCGGCCTTCAGTTCGCCGCCCTGATGGGGGCCGAGCATCAGACCGTGGCGGCCTTGCCCGCAGCCAAGCTGAACGCTTTGGCGACAGGGCCGCTTGTGGCAAGGCCCAAGGCTGACACCAAGGCCAAGCCGGAAGAGCCTTTGCTGATCGGCTATTCCGCCGATTGGCTGATGAGCCTGCCTGAACCGCAGGGCGACGCCGAATGGGACTGCTTGCGCAAGGCGATCTATTTCGAGGCGCGCGGTGAAAGTATCCGGGGCCAGTTCGCCGTCGCCGAAGTGATCCTGAACCGGGTCGATGCCCCGGCCTTTCCGAAAAGCGTGTGCGGTGTCGTGACCCAGCGGGGCAATGGCGGCTGCGCCTTCTCTTACGTCTGCGACGGGATCAGCGATGCCATGCGCGAGCCGATGCCCATCGAGCTTGCCGGCCGTATCGCACGGGTGATGCTGGACGGTGCGCCGCGCGGGCTGACCATGGGGGCCACGCATTTCCATACGCGAGGCGTGCTGCCCGGCTGGTCGCGGCGGTTCCCTCAGACGGCGCTGATCGGGTCGCATGTCTTTTACCGGATGCGCTGAGGCCCGCCGTTAGCCCCGCTCGTCGCGGGGCTTGATCAGGATGCCGCCTTCGGGCAAGGCAAGCGGGCGCATCGGGCCTATCCATGGCCCATCTGTGGCGCGGCCTATCGGCCCCGGAGGGCCCCATGACCAGCGACATTCGTCTTGCTTTTGCCCATCCCGAGGAGCGCAGCCAGGCCTCTGCCGGGGCAGATCCGCGCGACCGGATCTCGCTGCGCGACCATCTGGTCGAGGCTGACATCGGCGCCTTTCAAAAAGAACGCGGCCATCGCCAGCGCCTGCTGTTCAATGTGGTGGTCGAGGTGCGGCCTGCGCCACAGCCCCTGAATGACGACGTGGACCGTATCCTGTCTTATGACCGGATCACCGAAGCGATTGCCGACGAACTGGCGGCCGAGCGGTTGAACCTGCTGGAAACGCTGGCCGAGCGCGTGGCCGAGCGCATTCTGGCCGAGCCGCAGGCGATGCGGGTGTTCGTGCGGATCGAAAAGCTGGATGTCGGTCCCTATAAGCTGGGCGTCGAGATCGTGCGCAGCCGCGCCGAGGCGGCGGTGAGGGTGGTGGGGCAGGATGGGGCGGAAAGCGCCGTGCATCCGCTGGTGGTTTTCCTCGACAATGCGGCGATTGCCGCGCCCGATCTGGCCGCTCGGCTGGATGCGTTGCAGGCGCGCGGGCTGCCGGTGATCCTGACAGTGGGCCTGCCTGATCTGCCGCGCCCCGAAACCGGCCACCGTCCCACCCAGCGCCGGGTGGACATGCTGGCCATCGAGCAGAACGCCTGGGTTCTGGCCGCCCGCGATCCGCGCTGTGTGGTGATGGAGACGCGGACCGAGATCGACTGGGCGGTGAAGCGGGGCCAGATGATGGTCTGGGCGCCGTCGAAGATGGTGCTGGATGCGGTTGACGGCCCTCATGCCCGCGATGCGATGGCCCTGGCGCTGTGGCTGGCGGAAACGCTTGCCGCCGAGCGGCTGATCGTTCACGGCCCTGTTGCATTGCCGGCAGGAAGCCGCGTGCCGGTGGAGCGGGCCTGAGCCTTTCCGCTTGTCGGGGGGGCCGGGCGCGCATAATCCCATGCGTGGAACTGGCGGATCGGCCGGGGGTTTCACACCCCCGGACCCCCGTGGGATATTTATCGACAGAAAATGGGGTAGGGGTTGAGCCTATATCTGCGACCGATGGCGATGACGGATGCGGCGCGTCCTGATGGTGCGCTGACACTGGCGGGGGGCTGGTGCTGGTTCGATCGGGTCGAGGTGCTGGAGCGCGGGCAGCCGCCGCGGATTGTGGCGGTGTCGGATCTGTCGGCGGAGCAGATTGCCCCTCTGAGTGCGGCGCGGCCGGAGTTTGGCGGGCTGGCGATGGATGCGCCACGGATCATGGGCATTCTGAACGTGACGCCCGACAGTTTTTCGGACGGCGGGCGGTTCTTGCGGCCCGAGGCGGCGGTGATGCAGGCGCGCCAGATGGCGGCGGGGGCGGAAATCATCGACATCGGCGGCGAAAGCACCCGTCCGGGGGCGACCGAGGTTGCCGTGGACGAGGAGATTGCCCGCACCGCCCCGGTGATTGCTGCGCTGCGCGCCGGCGGGCTGGAGGGGGCGATTTCCATCGACACCCGCAAGGCGGCGGTCGCGCGGGCGGCCTTTGGCGCAGGTGCGACGATCTTGAATGACGTGACGGCCTTGCAGTTCGATCCGGCGATGGCCGGGGTGGCGGCAGATCTGGGCGCGCCCGTGATCCTGATGCATTCGGTTGCGACGCCAGAGACGATGCAGGACGATCCCTGGTATGACGATGTGCTGCTGGATGTCTATGACGCGCTGGCCGCGCGGCTGGCAGAGGCCGAGGCGGCGGGCATTCCGCGGGCCCGGCTGGCGGTGGACCCTGGCATCGGCTTTGGCAAGACGCTGGCGCATAATCTGGCGCTGCTGAACCGTTTGAGCCTGTTTCACGGGCTTGGCGTGCCGGTGCTGCTGGGCGCCAGCCGCAAGCGGTTCATCGGCACCATAGGCGCCGAGGCCGAGGCGGCGCGGCGGATGCCGGGCAGCCTGGCGGTGGCGCTGGCCGGGGTGGCGCAAGGGGTGCAGATGATCCGGGTGCATGATGTGGCCGAGACGCGGCAGGCGCTGTCGCTGTGGCGGGCCGTGACGGAAGGAGGCGCGCGATGAGCCGCAAGCTGTTTGGAACCGACGGGGTGCGTGGCCACGCCAACACCTATCCGATGACCGCCGAGGTCGCGTTGAAGCTGGGGGCGGCGGCGGGGCGGCATTTCAACCGGGGGGGCAAGGGTAGCCACCGGGTTGTGATCGGCAAGGATACCCGGCTGTCGGGCTATATGCTGGAAAACGCTCTGACGGCAGGGCTGACCTCGACCGGAATGAATGTGCTGCTGCTGGGCCCGGTGCCAACGCCGGCCGTTGGGTTTCTGACCCGCAGCATGCGGGCCGATCTGGGTGTGATGATTTCGGCCAGCCACAACCCGCATCAGGACAATGGCATCAAGTTCTTCGGCCCTGACGGCTTCAAGCTGTCGGATGAGGCGGAGATGGAGATCGAGGCGATGCTGGAGGGGGAAATCCCGCTGGCGGCGGCTGAAGGGATCGGGCGGGCCAAGCGGATCGACGACGCGGTGGGGCGTTATCAGGAGTTCATCAAGACCACTTTCCCCGGCGGCTTGCGGCTGGACGGGCTGAAGGTGGTGATCGACTGTGCCAATGGCGCCGCCTACAAGGCCGCGCCGCAGGTGCTGTGGGAGCTGGGGGCCGAGGTGGTTCCGGTGGGTGTCTCGCCCAACGGCACCAATATCAACGACCGCTGCGGCTCCACCCACCCGGAAACCGCTGCCGAGGCGGTGGTGGCGCATGGCGCCCATGTCGGCATCACGCTGGATGGCGATGCCGACCGGGTGATGATTCTGGATGAAACCGGCCGGGTGGCCGATGGCGACCAGATCATGGCCCTGTTTGCTGCGCGCTGGGGGGCCGAGGGGCGGTTGAATGGGGGCACGTTGGTCGCCTCGGTCATGTCGAACCTGGGGCTGGAGCGGTTTCTGGATGCGCGCGGCCTGCGGCTGGAACGCAGCGCGGTCGGTGACCGCTATGTGGTCGAGGCGATGCGCAAGGGCGGCTGGAATCTTGGCGGCGAGCAATCTGGCCATATCGTGATGACCGATTATGCCACAACCGGCGACGGCCTGCTGGCGGGGCTGCATTTCCTGGCGGAAATGGCGCGCAGCGGGCAGGCGGCCAGCGCGCTGGTGCGGCAGTTCGACACCGTGCCGCAGATGCTGAAGAATGTACGCTTTGCCGCCGGATCAAAACCGCTGGACGCCGCCAGCGTTCAGGCCACGATTGCCGCGAGCGAGGCGCGTATTGCTGGCAAGGGGCGCATCCTGATCCGCAAGTCGGGCACCGAGCCGCTGATCCGTGTCATGGCCGAATGCGAGGATGAGGGGCTTTTGACGCAGGTGGTTGACGAAATCGTGGCGGCGGTGCAGGCGGCTGCCTGACCCCGGCCACGCGCCGGTCTTTGCCTTGCGGCAGGACATTCAGGGCCGCGGGGCCAAGCCTTGGCCAAGGGGGCCTGGCCTGCGCTCTTCGGTCAACAGCACATTGGCCTCGACATTGCCGACGCCGGGCAGGGTCATCACCCGCCGCCGTAGAACCCTTTCGAAATCGGCGATATCGCGGGCGACGACACGCAAGCGGTAATCGAACAGGCCGATCACCTGCTGCACCACCTGCACTTCTGGGATGGCCGTCACCGCGCGTTCGAAATCTTCCAGCGAAACCCGCCCCTTGGTGGCCAGCTTCACCCCCAGAAACACCGTTACGCCAAAGCCAAGGGCCGCGCGGTCCACATCCGGGCGGCGACCAGAGAACACGCCCGCTTCTTCCAGCCGCCGCACCCGCCGCCAGGTCGCGGGTTGCGAGAGGCCGAAGCGGCGCCCCAACTCGCCCGCCGACAGGGTGCCATCCAGCGCCAAAGCCCGCAGCAATGCGCGGTCGGTATCATCAAGGTCGATCACAGCGGCAGTGCCTCCGTTTCCTTGATGGTGGAAACCAGCATCAGCGCCTCGATGTCCGAGATATGCGGCAGCGTCAGGATGCGGGCGCGGTAGATTTCCTGCCAATGCGCCATGTCGCGCGCGATCACGTTCAGCCGCACATCGACGCGACCCAGAAAAGTCTCGATCCCCACCACCTCGGGCACCTCTCGCGCCTGATCCAGAAACTCGTCAAAGGCGCGCGGGTAGGTTTTGTCCAGTGTAAAGCGCAAGGACACCTCAACCTCGTACCCCAGCTTGCGCCAGTCGATCACTGCGCGCTCGGCCAGGATCACACCGCCCTCGCGCAACCGCTCCAGCCGCCGCCACAGGGTTGCCGTGGTCACGCCCGCCCGTTCCGCCAGATCGGCGCGGGGCAGGTCAGGTTCGGCCAGCCAATGCCGCAGGATACGGCGGTCAGTATCATCCGGTTGCATGAAAATTTCGCATGATAGCTATTTTACGAATGATCAATCTCATATTCTCGAAAATTCGTCAAACAATGCACGGGACGGCGCGGCGAAATCCCTATTCTGCCGCCATCATATGCAAAAGGAGACCGCCATGCGCGTCTATTACGATCGCGATTGCGATGTGAACCTGATCAAGGACAAGAAGGTCGCCATTTTGGGCTATGGTTCGCAAGGCCATGCCCATGCGCTGAACCTGCGCGATTCGGGCGCCAAGAACCTTGTCGTCGCCCTGCGCGAGGGCAGCCCCTCGGCCAAGAAGGCCGAAGGCGAAGGCCTGAAGGTCATGGGCATTGCCGAGGCGGCCAAGTGGGCTGACCTGATCATGTTCACCATGCCCGACGAATTGCAGGCTGAAACCTACAAGAAGTACGTCCATGACAACCTGCGCGAAGGGGCTGCGATTGCCTTCGCCCACGGTCTGAACGTGCATTTCGGCCTGATCGAGCCGAAAAAGGGTGTCGATGTCATCATGATGGCGCCGAAGGGCCCCGGCCACACCGTGCGCGGCGAATACACCAAGGGCGGCGGCGTGCCCTGCCTGGTGGCCGTGCATCAGGACGCCTCGGGCAAGGCGATGGATCTGGGCCTGTCCTACTGCTCGGCCATCGGCGGCGGCCGTTCGGGCATCATCGAAACCAACTTCCGTCAGGAATGCGAAACCGACCTGTTCGGCGAGCAGGCCGTTCTGTGCGGCGGTCTGGTTGAACTGATCCGCATGGGTTTTGAAACTCTGGTCGAAGCCGGTTATGAGCCGGAAATGGCCTATTTCGAATGCCTGCACGAAGTGAAGCTGATCGTGGACCTGATCTNNTCTCGAACACCGCCGAATATGGCGAGTACGTCTCGGGCCCGCGCATCCTGCCTTATGACGAAACCAAGGCCCGCATGAAGGCCGTTCTGCGCGACATCCAGACCGGCAAGTTCGTGCGCGACTTCATGCAGGAGAATGCCGTCGGCCAGCCGTTCTTCAAGGCGACCCGCCGCCTGAACGACGAGCACCAGATCGAGCAGGTTGGTGAAAAGCTGCGCGCCATGATGCCCTGGATTTCCAAGGGCAAGATGGTGGACAAGGCCCGCAACTGACCCAGTCACGGTGCGTGCCAGCACGCATCCTGCGCTATCGGGCCGGGGGGAAACCCTCGGCCCTTTCTATTGGCCGGCCTTCACCGGCAGACAGCTTTCCTGCTAGCATCGGGCGGCCAATGTCCCGGAGGGCCGCATGACCACCCACACCGCCGGCTGCCTGTGCGGCGACATCCGCCTTGTGACCACGGGCCAGCCCTATCGCGTCGGACTGTGCCACTGTCTGGATTGCCGCAAGAACCACGGGGCGCTGTTTCACGGCTCGGCGATTTTTCCCATCGCGGCGGTGACCGTCAGTGGTGAGACGCGGGCTTATGAGGGGCGGCATTTCTGCCCGCGTTGCGGTTCGCCGGTTTTTGGCATCTTTGGGGATGAGATCGGCGTGAACCTTGGCGCATTCGATGCGCCAGATCAGTTTATGCCAAGCTATGAACTGTGGACCATCCGGCGCGAGGGCTGGTTGCCGCCCTTCGCCGGGCTGCGCCAATATGATCGGGATCGCACCTCTGACGGCCGTCACGAGGGTTGATCGGGCCTGTGTTGATCGGGGGCGATAGTCTGCCCATCCAACCTATCGCGGGAAAGCTGCAAGAGGCTTGGTCAGCGGGTGCCAAGGCCCGCGCGCATCAGGGTTTTTCGAACCGGCGCCAGCGAGTAAAAGGCGTTCAGCGCCCCGGCCCGCAGGTCGCGCAGCGGTTGGGCCGACAGCATCGAGGCACGGTTCAGCGCGTCGATGCCAGTCAAGCGCGCCATCACCTCCAGATGCCGGGCGCGGTGATAGGCGTCAAGCATCGGTGCATCGCCCAGGCCATCGGGCCGGGCAATGGCGAGGTTCAGCAGGGCCCTGAGGTCGGCAAGGCTCATGTTCAACCCCTGCGCGCCGATGGGCGGAACAACATGCGCGGCCTCGGCGATCAGGGCGATGCGCTGGGCCGACATCCGGGTGGCATACTGGCTGATGATCGGCCAGACCGAACGGCGCGAGACAAGCGTCAGCGGCCCAAGGATACCGCAGGCGCGGATGTTCATCTCGGCCTCGAACTCGGCCACTGGCAGGGCGGCAAGGCGTTCAACCTCTGGCCCGCGCTCCATCCAGACCACGGCGGAGGAGGGCAGGCCGTCGCGGTCGGGCAGGGGCACAAGGGTGAAGGGGCCACCCGAGCGATGAATCTCGGTCGAAACATTGCCATGCGGGACAGGGTGGGTGGTGGCGAAGGCCAGCGCCTTTTGCCCGTAACGTATGGTTTTCACATCAATTCCCGCCGCCTGCCGTACGGACGAATTGCGGCCGTCGGCGGCCACGATCAGGCGGGCCGAAATCGGGCGGCCATCAGACAGGGTGGCCAGGGCTTCGGTCTGACGGGTCACCACGCTGGCCGTCGCAATGCCGGGCAGGAAGGTGACATTGGGCATTTCGGCCAGCCGGGCCACCATCTCGCGCCGCAAAAGCCAGTTGGGCAGGTTCCAGCCAAAGGGCTTGTCCGACAGATCGGATGCGTCGAAATCCTTGGTCAGGCGCGGCTCGGATACCGGGCCGCCCGCATCGATGATGCGCATGATCTGCAACGGTGCGGCATGAGGTTCCAGCCGCGCCCAAAGGCCCGCGCCCTCCAAGACCGGGATCGAGGGTTGCAAGAAGGCGGTGGTGCGCAGGTCGGCGCCGATTGCATCGCGGTCGGTTACGGGCGGGGCGGGATCGGTGCAGATCACGCGAAACCCGGCCGCGCCAAAGGCTGTCGCAGCCGTCAACCCCGCGACACCGCCGCCGGATACCAGAATGTCGGTTTGGGTCCGTTGCATGGGTGCCTCCGCTTTGCCACCAAACTAGGCCTTTGGCCGGAGAAAGCGAAGGGACAAAGCGGCGCAGGCCCGCGGGCCATCTTTCAGGGCCAGGTGACGGCGATGAAAAAGGCGAACATGCAGGGCACCAGCGCCAGCGCCGTCATCGTCAGCGCGACGAGGCCCCAGGTTTTCACCGCCAGCACCAGGACGGTCAGCGCGATGACCAGCAGGTAGAAGATCAGGTTGATGTCCTGGCCCACAGCGCGCGAGACATGGCCGATAACGGGCAGGCGGGAAAGCAAGCCGGGGCTGGGAAGGGATTCGGAAAGCGACATCTGGGACTCCTGTTCACAGCCCACACATGCGCCTGCGGGGGCGGTGCGGCTATGGGACCGGCTGTCGCAGGGGGCTAGATCACCTGCGACAAAAACGCCGTCAGATCGTCGGTATGATGGTGGATGTGCTTTGCGCTCATCGGTTCGGGGGCGACATGAACGGTGCGCATTCCCATGGCATGGGGGGCGGCAAGGTTGCGGGGATCGTCCTCGAACATCGCGGCGCGCGATGGATTTACCCCATCCATGGCAAAGACAGCCTCAAAAGCCGCGCGCTCGGGTTTGGGAAGAAAGCCCGCATGTTCCACACCGTAGATCGCATCGAACAGGCCTGACAGGCCACGCGCCTCCAGCACACGGCGGGCATAGGGTTCGCAGGCGTTGGTATAGACGATGCGGCGACCGGGCAGGTTGGCGATCTGCGCTGCAAGATCGGGGTCGGGCGGCAAGGCGGAAAAATCGATGTCGTGGACGGTGCTCAGATAAGGACCGGGGTCGATCGCATGTTCGCGCATCAGCCCGGCGAGCGTGGTGCCATAGTGGCTCCAGTAATGCTGGCGAAGCCGGTCGGCCTCTGCCCGGTCCACAGCCAGCGCCTCCATCACCCATTGCGTCATCCGAACCTCGATCTGGTCGAACAGGCGATAGCGCGGCGGGTAAAGCGTGTTGTCCAGGTCAAAGACCCAGGTGGTGACGTGGCTGAAGGCGGCTTTTACCATGCCCCTGCCTAGCTTTTCCGCGCCCCGCGCGCAATCGCGCCATTGCATGAGGGCGAAAAGCGGCTAGTGTCGCGGCCCCAAGGAGGACCGTCCGTGCAGAAAGACGCCTATAGCCTGATCCTGGAAGCCATCGAGCGCGGCGACTACAAGCCCGGCGACCGGCTGGTGGAATCGGAAATGGCCGAGCGGCTGGGCGTGTCGCGCACGCCGGTGCGCGAGGCGCTGCAGCGGCTGGAAACCCAAGGGATGCTGACGCGCGACGGCCGCAGCCTGATCGTGGCCTCGCTGGACCATAACCAACTGGCCGAGCTTTATACCGTGCGGACCGAGCTGGAGGGGCTGGCGGCCCGTCTGGCGGCGCGTCACGCCACGGATGAGGAGGTACGGGTATTGCAGGCCATGGCAAGCGAGGACCGCAAGCTGATCGGGGGCGACCCGCGCGCCCTGAGCCGGGCGAACAAGCGGTTCCACCGGCTGATTCACCTGGCCAGCCACAACCGCTTTCTGGTCCAGCAGCTTGACCTTGTGCATCGGTCGATGGCGCTGATGGCTTCTACCACCTTCGCGGCCGAAGGGCGGGACGAGGTGGCTTTGGATGAGCATGAGCAGATCGTGCGGGCGATTGCGGCGCATGATGGCGATGCCGCCTATCATGCGCTGAAATCGCATATCTCGAAGGCGTTCGAAACGCGACTGCGGGTGGATGCCGGGGAATTGCGGACGCGCTAGGCTGTCTGACCGACCATGCTATGCGGTGTTTTCCCGGGACAGGCCATGGCGTGTCTTGTCCCACCAGAACGGGCGCATGATCATTTCATAGGCAGCTTTCCAGGCGGCCAGCGTCGCCAGCGCGTTATAGGGCGCCATGGTCAAGAGCCACAGCGGGTTGATCTTTTGCCGGGCCAGCAGCAGGCCCGCCAATCCAAAGGCCATGCCCAGGCATTCCGAAATCACGAAAGCGGCGCCCAGCAGCCGGAATGCCAGAGGGCCCATGGCCAGCGCCAGAGGATGGGGAAAGCCGAAAAAGCTGATCCAGAACGACCACAGCAAAGGCGCCAGCAGCGCATGGCAGACCGAGCCGAAGACCAGCAGTTGCACCCCCAGAAACCGCGTCGCCCCCAGCTCTTGCCACAGGCGGCGGGGGTTTCGCATATGGGTCAGCCAGGTCATCATGAACCCCTTGATCCAGCGTGACCGTTGCTTGACCCAGGCCCGAGGATGGCAGTTCGCCTCCTCATAGGTCGTGGTTTGCACGATTTCGGTGCGCCATCCCCTGCGGGCGATGCGGATACCAAGATCGCAGTCTTCGGTGACATTGTGGGCGTCCCAGCGCCCCAGCTCTTCCAGTGCTGCGCGGCGGAAGAACAGGGTGGTGCCGCCGAGGGGGACGACAAGGCCCAGCCGCGCGATGCCGGGCAACAGCAGCCGGAACCAGGCGGCATATTCGATGGTAAAACAGCGCGACAGCCAGTTCTGGCGCGGGTTGTAATAGTCGAGAATGCCCTGCAGGCAGACCACATCGGACCCGCGGGCATGAAAATGGGTGACCATGCGATGAATCTGGTCAGCCTCGGGCGCATCCTCGGCGTCATAGACGCCGATGAAGCTGCCCCGGCAATGATCCAGCGCATAGTTCAGCGCGCGGGGCTTGGTGCGCACGGTGCCAACCGGCACCGGCACGACCCGCATCGACAGTGGCAATTCGGCACGGGCAAGCGCGGCGCGGGTGGCGTGATCGTCTTCCTCGACGGCAAGGACCACATCCAGCAGGTCTTCAGGATAATCCAGTGTCTTCAATCGTTTGATCAGCCGCTGAGCAATGTCGGTCTCACCATATAGCGCGACGATGACCGAAACGACGGGCAGGCGCACGATGGTGACTTGCGGCAGGTCGGGTTCGGGTTTGCGCAAGGCGAGCCAGGCGGCCAGCCGCAGGCCCATAAAGCCCGCCATGGCCGCGACCACCAGCAGCGTGAACAGCGCCAGCAGCCAGACCGGCCGCCACAGCAACACTGGTGCGAGCGTCAGGGCGGCAAGGCAAAGAAAGCCCATCGTGCGGGCAGGATCATAGGTGCGGCAACTCAGCCCCGATGGAACGGTGGTTTCGGCGGCCCGTATCATCGCTGCACCGCGTTGGCGCAGAACGGCGGCGCGCAGGTCGTCTTCCGGGCAGAAGGCCGGAGCGACCGGGCCGAACAGGGCGGTAAGCCGCGGGCCTAAGCGGGCGAAAGCCTCAACCGAAGAGGTGGCGACAATGGTAAGGTCGGCAATCCGGCGCCAAGGCATCAGCCCTTCGGTCAGGCAGGTCGTGGCGCCAAAGGCATCAATCAACGCAGGATCGGGCGGGCCGTGCGCCTGTGTCAGCGCACCCAGTCCTTGCCGTTCGGCAAGGTTGCGCAGCGCCCGCACCTCGCCTGACGTCTCAGCCTTTGCCCTGTCGGTCAGCGCCTGCGAGATGGCCTGATCGCCGCGCGCGCCGCGCCGCAGGGCTGACAGCAGGGCATGGCCTGGCACCTGTCGGCTGCGCAGCAGGTCCACGGTCGGCATGGGAATGCCAGACAGTTGGGCAACCGCCGAGACGATCGGGTCCTGGCCGGAGGAGTCCGGGCTGATCGACTTTGGGCCGGGCGATTTGTCCGGCGGGCGCAGTGGTATGACAGTCATTTCCCCTCCGTCCAACCGGCTCACCTTCGGGGTGAACTGGTTAAGAAGGGGTTAACCCTAACGCTCGACCGGAAAACGCGAGACTGGAACCGGATGACTGGGCAAACTCAGGCGGCGCGGCGGGCCTTCATCGCCTCGGCAAAGCGTTCGAACAGGTAGAAACTGTCCTGCGGGCCGGGCGACGCCTCGGGGTGGTATTGCACCGAGAAGATCGGCTTGCCATCCACCGCGATGCCGCAGTTCGACCCGTCGAACAGGCTGACATGGGTTTCCGACACACCCTTGGGCAGGGTCTGGCTGTCCACCGTGAAGCCATGGTTCATCGAGGTGATTTCCACCTTGCCGGTGGTCAGATCCTTGACCGGATGGTTCGCCCCATGATGGCCGTGGTTCATCTTGACCGTGGTGGCGCCAAGGGCCAGCGCCAGCATCTGGTGGCCAAGGCAAATGCCGAACAGCGGCAGGTCGCGAGCCAGAACGCCCTGAATCATCGGCACGGCATAGCTGCCGGTTGCTGCCGGATCGCCGGGGCCGTTCGACAGGAAAACACCTTCGGGGTTATGGGCCAAGACCTCTTCTGCCGTGGCCGTCGCGGGCAGCACCACGACCTCGCAACCGACCGAGGCGAGGCAGCGCAGGATGTTGCGCTTGGCGCCGTAATCGACCGCGACCACCTTGAGGCCGGGGCCTTGCCGCCGGGTGTAACCCTCGGGCCAGGCCCAACGCTGTTCGTCCCAGGAATAGCTTTGGGCGCAGGTTACGTCCTTGGCCAGATCAAGTCCGACCAGCCCCTTCCACGCCCGAGCCTTGGCGACCAGCGCGCCGATGTCGAACTTGCCGTCGGGGTTGTGGGCCAAGGCCACATGAGGCGCGCCCTGCTGACGGATGGCACGGGTCAGGCGGCGGGTGTCGATGCCACCCACGCCGATGCGGCCAATCTTCGTCAGCCAGTCGGTCAACTCGCCCGTGGCGCGCCAGTTCGACGGCTCGGTCGGATCCCATTTCACCACCATGCCCGCGGCAGCGGGGGTGGCGGTCTCGTCATCTTCGGCAGTCACGCCGGTGTTGCCGATATGGGGGAAGGTGAAGGTCACGACTTGCCCGGCATAGCTGGGGTCGGTCATGATTTCCTGATAGCCGGTCATCGCGGTGTTGAACACGAGTTCCGCCACGGTTTCGCCCACCGCGCCAAAACCATGGCCGTAAAACAAGGTGCCGTCTGCAAGGGCGAGGCAGGCGGTTGGCATCTTCTGGTCAGGGGTGGGCATGGGCGACTCCGAAGCTGCGGGCAAATTGGCGGGAAACTAAGGGTTGGGCGCGGCAGGGTCAAGGCTTTGGTCGAAAAGGAAATTTGTTTATTATCAAATACTTGATCAATGTGTGACAGGTTGCTCTGGCAAGCGTGTCAAGGTAAGGTGGCGGGGCTGACAATCTGGGGGAACACCATGTCGCTGCGCGAACGCCTGCAAACGGCGCTGAAAGAGGCCATGAAAGCCAAGCAGGCCGACCGTCTGTCAGCCCTGCGGCTGATCAATGCCGCCATCAAGGACCGTGAGATCGCCGCGCGCGGCGAGGGTGTGGACGCGGTATCGGACGGCGATTTGCTGGCCGTGCTGGGCAAGATGGTCAAGCAGCGCCAGGAATCGGCCCGCATCTATGAAGAGGGCGGGCGACTGGAACTGGCGGCCAAGGAAGTGGCCGAGATCAAGGTGATCGAGGAATTCCTGCCGCGCCAGTTGTCCGGGGCCGAGGTGAGTGCCGCCATCGAGACGGCCGTCACCGAGGCGGGGGCCAGCAGCATCCGCGACATGGGCAAGGTTATGGCGGTGCTGAAGGCGAAATACACCGGCCAGATGGATTTCGCCGCCGCAGGTGCGGCGATCAAGTCGCGTCTGGGTTAAGGCGCGCGGCGCAGGGCGGCAAGACGCTGACGCAATTCCCCTTCCAGCGCCTTGCGCTCCTCGGGTGTGAGGAATGCGCCGATCTCTACCTCTCGCCCGTTGCCGCGCAGCGTCAGATACTCCGGCACCGGCCCGCCGGTGTGGTAAATGCTGACCTGCACCCAATGCGGATTGGCCTGCCAGGTCTGCTGGCCCTTCGGCCCGCTGCGGGTCAGGGTGACGAGATCCCTGGTTAGTGTCAGAACCTCGGTGATCTCGCCATCGCGATAGCTTTTTTCTAGCGCCAGCCAGATGGCCGCCACCGCGCCCAAGAGAAATGGCAACAGCGCCCAGAGGATCGGAGAGCCAAGAACGGCCAGCAACGGCACCGCCAGCAGCCCGGCGGTGATGGCGATAAAGACGACAAACCCTTGCCGAGGCAGGGAACGGTGCGGCCAAAGATTCAGGCGTTCTGGAGTTTCGGCTGTCCAGCGGTAGGGCATCAGGCTTTCCACAGGCGGGAAACTACGCCGACGACAAGTATGGCAAGCAGAATCATTATCGCAATCTGCATCAGGTGAGCGGACACCAAATCGACCGAATTTATTCGCCGGAACCAGCCCGGATAGTCCGCATATCGGCGCGGCATGGTCAGCAGTGTCAGCACTTCACGGACAATGGTGAGGCCTGTCGCACTATGCGCCAAAAGCAGGGCGGCCTCGGTCAGGCGCGACAGGACTCTGTGTTTTCCAATCCCGCCGACAATCAGCCCCAAGCCGGTTAATCCCAGATATATCCAGGTAAACGGTTGCAGAAAGCGAGCCGTCGAGATGACGTAGTAGGTGTCTTGATAGCTTTTCCCCGTAGCCTGCATCGACTGGACGGGACGGTCCGCATCAGCAAGTAGCAAGGCGACGCCGACCAAGCACAGCGCGCTGATGACAAATCCGCCAACCAGTCGAGTCAGACCCAATCGGCGGGCAAAAGGCGCAAAGGCAAGGGGGGACAGCCACCACAGAAAGGTTAGCAGGACCGCAGGTTCTTCAAACATGCTCATACCCAAAGCAAAAGGCCCCGAGGTTTCCCCCGGGGCCTTCTTCATTTTCCGCACTCAGTGCCCGTGGGCGTGGTCCCAGTCGGACTGCTTGGGAAGCTGCTCGAACGTATGTTCGGGCGGCGGGCAGGGCAGGGTCCATTCCAGGGTGTCGGCGTATTCGTTCCAGTAGTTGTTCTGGGTAACGCGCTTGCCGAAGAACAGGGTGTAGAACACCACGCCGATGAAGAACACAAACGAGGCGAAAGAGATGAAAGCGCCGATCGACGACAGGTGGTTCCAGTAGGCGAATGCCTCCGGGTAGTCGATATAGCGGCGTGGCATCCCTTGGCGGCCCAGGAAGTGCTGCGGGAAGAAGGTCAGGTTCGCGCCGATGAACATGGCGAAGAAGTGAACCTTGCCCGCCCATTCCGGATACTGACGGCCCGACATCTTGCCGATCCAGAAGTAGATGCCGGCGAAGATGCCGAACACCGCACCCAGCGACATCACATAGTGGAAGTGCGCCACGACATAGTAGGTGTCGTGATAGGCACGGTCCACCGGAGCTTGGCTCAGCACGATGCCGGTCACGCCGCCCACGGTGAACAGGAACAGGAAGCCAAAGGCCCACAGCATCGGGGTTTCAAAGCTGATCGAGCCGCCCCACATGGTGGCGATCCACGAGAACACCTTGATGCCGGTCGGAACCGCGATGACCATGGTGGCCAGCATGAAGTAAGACTGCTGATGCAGGCTCATCCCCACGGTGTACATATGGTGCGCCCAGACGACGAAGCCCAGCACGCCGATGGCGACCATCGCATAGACCATCGGCAGATAGCCGAAGATGGGCTTGCGCGAGAAGGTCGAGATGACCTGCGAAATGATGCCGAAGGCCGGGATGACGATGATATAGACTTCCGGGTGGCCGAAGAACCACAGGATGTGCTGATACAGGATCGGGTCACCGCCGCCCGAGGGCTGGAAGAAGGTGGTGCCAAAGTTGCGGTCGGTCAGCAACATGGTGATCGCACCCGCCAGAACCGGCAGCGCCAGAAGAATCAGCCACGAGGTGACAAAGATCGACCAGCCGAACAGTGGCACCTTGTGCAGGGTCATGCCCGGCGCGCGCATGTTCAGGAAGGTGGTGATCATGTTGATCGCCCCCAGAATCGACGAGGCGCCCGAGAGGTGGACGGCGAAGATCGCCAGGTCCATCGAATAGCCCTGATCGCTGGTCGAAAGCGGCGGGTAAAGCACCCAGCCCACGCCCGCGCCGGTCTGTCCGTCGCCGCCCGGAGCGAACAGCGAGGCCACGGCCAGCGAGGTGCCCGCGACATACATCCAGTAGCTGAGGTTGTTCATCCGCGGGAAGGCCATGTCCGGCGCACCGATCTGCAACGGCATGAAATAGTTGCCGAAACCGCCGAACAGTGCCGGGATGACCACGAAGAACATCATCAGGATGCCATGGGCGGTGACGGTCACGTTCCACACATGGCCGTTGGGCGTGCAGGGCTGCGAGGCGTCGGCGAAAAGCCGCATCCCCTCGGTGCACATGTATTGCACGCCCGGCTCCATCAGCTCCAGTCGCATATAGACGGTGAAGATGACCGAGATCAGGCCGACGATACCGGCCGTGAAGAGGTAAAGGACACCGATGTCCTTGTGGTTGGTGGACATGAACCAACGGGTGAAGAACCCTTTGTGATCATGGTCGTGGCCGTGAATGGCTGCGTCTGCCATAGGCGTCTCCCGTTACTTTCACGTGCTTTTCGCGCGGCAAACCGCGCCTGTTCATTGAAACCGTGTTTAGTGCGGGGCGCGGATCACGGCAATGTCAGAGTTTGATCCAGATCAAGAAAAGCTGTCGCAGCCGCGGTTTGGCCGGAACGCAAAAGGGCGGCCCCGCCGGGACCGCCCTTTCCTGACCGCATAGGCCAGATTACTTCTGGGTTGCCAGATAGGCGGCAATATCCTCGCCACCCTTGGCCAGTTTGAACGTCATGTTCGACTTGGCGGCGGCATCGCCGGTCTTCTCTTTCACAAAGGCGGTCGGGTCGGTGACATAGGTGGCCAGCGTCGCCTCGTCCCAGACAAGGCCCGTGCCGCCAAGTTCCTTGAGGCCGGGACCATAGTTGAACCCCTCTTCCGACCCTGCGGCGCGGCCAATCACGCCGAAGAGGTTCGGGCCGGTCTTGCCGCCCTTGACGATGGCGGTGCCGTCGGCTGCCGTGATCGAGTGGCAGGCCTTGCATTTGTTGAAGCCCTTTTCGCCGGCTGCCGGATCACCGGCAAGGGCAGGGGCCGCGGCGGTCAGGCCGCACAGCAGGACCGTCAGAGAAATCTTGTTCATGTTCACCTCTTGCTATGCGCTCGCTGACGGAAAGCCCGGCGAGTCGCCCTGGCGCGCTTCACAAGAGATGTTTGGGCGGGGTCATGCCCAATATCAAGGCATACAAAGGGCGGATTGACGGGTCACCGTCTGCTCAAATGTCGCAGCCAGGGCCGCGTCAAGGTCGGCCATCGTCACGGGCAGGCCCAGATCGACCAGGCTGGTGACGCCATGCTCGCGGATGCCGCAAGGAACGATCCCATCGAAATGCGACAGATCGGGCTCGACGTTGATCGAAATGCCGTGGAAGCTGACCCAGCGGCGCAGTTTGATGCCAAGGGCGGCAATCTTGTCTTCGCGCAGCGTGCCGTCGGGAAGGCGGGCCTTTTCGGGCCGCTCAACCCAGACACCGACCCGGCCGGGACGAATCTGACCGGTCACGTTGAATTCTGCCAGTGCCGCAATCACCCAGTTCTCCAGATCGCGGACAAAGCAGCGCACATCGCGCCCGCGCTTGCCGACATCAAGCATGACATAGACCACACGCTGGCCCGGACCATGATAGGTGTATTGACCGCCGCGCCCGACGTTGAAGACCGGAAAGCGGTTGGGCTGGGTCAGGTCGGCGGGTTTGGCGCTGGTGCCTGCGGTATAAAGCGGCGGATGCTCCAGCAGCCAGATCGCCTCTGGTGCGCGGCCCTCGGCAATGGCGGTGGCGCGCTCCTCCATTGCGGCAAGGGTCTCGGCATAGGGGGCAAGCCCCGGCAGGGTCTGCCATTCAGGTTCCTGGGCCATCTGCGCCTCCGATCTGCTGAGTGTCATGTGGCGCGTGATGCGACGGTTTGCAACCGGCGTCAGAATCCCCCTTTTCTTCGCCCGGTTCAGTCGCTACATAGCCGCCACCTCAGGGGCTTTGCCCATACAGGCCCAAGTGTGCGGATGTGGCGGAATTGGTAGACGCGCAGCGTTGAGGTCGCTGTTCCTTAACCGGAGTGAAAGTTCGAGTCTTTTCATCCGCACCACTTTGACGAACAGGCCCCGGTTTTTCCGGGGCTTTTTCTTTTGAGGTGGTTTCAGCCCCACAGGCATTCGAAAGCCGGCATTTGCCGCACGGTCCAGCAGGTGAGGTCTGTATTTTCTCAGGTGCCGGGCGCCACTGCCTGCGGATCGCCGGAGTTCGCGTTTAGCGTCGCGCAGCCGGTTTGGATGATGATGTTTTGAACATAGTCGCGTTGAGTCGCGGTGCTTGGGACGCCGGGTCTCCTGCTCTCGATTGACAGGTGGTATTGTGGCATACCACCATACCATGGCTGAATGGGGAATCGGTGGTATGCTACAGGTCGGCAGGGTTTCTGATGCTTGCAGTGGACACAGATATGAAGGGTTCCGCCACGTCAGCCTGACCGGCGCTAACACTATTGGCCGGACTCGATTCGATCGTCGTGATGCCGCTATGGGCGGCAAACGCGGCGTAAAATGCCCGATCGTGACGCGTTTCGTGTGCGAGCAGTCGGAAACAGATACGGACGTTGCCAACCCTGGCTGCATCCGCTTTAGTCATCGGCAAGAGTGGCGGAAAACGTCACCGGACAGACAGGGAGAATGAAGGTTTGGCACAAAACGGGCCTGGCGACGCATACGTCGAATTTCAGCATGTCCAGAAAAGCTATGATGGCGTTTCGCTGGTTGTGAAGGATCTGAACCTTTCGATCGGAAAGGGCGAGTTCCTGACGATGCTGGGGCCCTCGGGGTCGGGCAAGACCACCTGCCTGATGATGCTGGCCGGGTTCGAGACTGCCACCAATGGCGAGATCCTGCTGGACAAGCGCCCGATCAACCAGGTGCCGCCGCACAAGCGTGGCATTGGCATGGTGTTCCAGAACTATGCGCTGTTTCCCCATATGACGGTGGGTGAGAACCTGTCCTTCCCGCTGGAAGTGCGGGGCATGGGCAAGGACGAGCGCGAGACCAAGGTCAAGCGTGCGCTTGACATGGTGCAGATGGGCAATTTCATCAACCGCCGTCCGGCCCAGCTTTCGGGCGGCCAGCAGCAGCGGATCGCCCTGGCCCGTGCGCTGGTGTTCGATCCGGCGCTGGTGTTGATGGACGAGCCGCTTGGCGCCCTGGACAAGCAGTTGCGCGAACACATGCAGTTCGAGATCAAGCACCTGCATGAAAACCTTGGGATTACCGTTGTTTACGTCACTCACGATCAGGGCGAGGCCCTGACGATGAGCGACCGGGTGGCCGTGTTCAATGATGGCCGCATACAGCAGCTGGCTTCACCCGCCGATCTGTATGAGCGGCCTGAAAACAGCTTTGTCGCCCAGTTTATCGGCGAGAACAACAAGCTGCCCGGCACGATTGAGGAATTGAACGGCGACAAGGCGCTGGTGCGTCTGGCGACCGGAGAGCTGATCGATGCGACGGCGGTGAACGTCAAGGAAAAGCGCCAGAAAACGCTGGTCTCGATCCGGCCCGAGCGGGTGGAGTTCAAGCCCTCGATGATGCCCGAAGGCGCCCATACGCTGGACGCCGAGGTGATCGAGGTCATCTATATGGGCGACATCCTGCGCGCGGTTCTGCGCGTTGCCGGGTCGGACGACTTCGTGATGAAGATGCGCAATACGCTTGGCCAGACCAGGCTGGCGCCGGGCGAAAAGATCAAGGTGGGCTGGCATCCGCTGGACGCCCGCGCGCTGGACCCGATGTAAGGATCCCCTCGGGCGGGGGTGGCGGGCGCTGGCCCGCCGCGATGACCGAAACCAACCAAAAAACCAACCGGGAGTTTGCAATGAAAAAAATCCTGATCCTTTCCACCGCGCTTTGCGCCGTGGCGGGTGTCGCACGCGCCGACCTGACGGTGATGTCCTGGGGCGGCGCCTATGGCGAAGCCCAGACCGAAGCCTATGTGAAGCCGTTCATGGCGGCGACGGGCAAGCCGACCGTCATGGTGGACAGCGAAAACCCTGCCCCCGCCATCAAGGCGATGGTCGAGGCGGGCAACGTCACCGTTGACGTGGCTTCGGTCGAATATGCCGATGCGATCCGTCTGTGCGACGAGGGCGTTCTGGAGCCGATCGACGTGGCCTCGCTGCCTGCCGGTGCCGATGGCACCCCGGCCGCCGATGACTTCTTGCCCGGCGCCGTGACCGAATGCGGTGTTTCGACCGACATCTGGTCGAACGTATTCGCCTATGATTCGACCAAATTCCCCGAAGGCCCCAAGACGGCTGCCGACTTCTTCGATCTGACGAAGTTCCCCGGCAAGCGTGGCCTGAAGAAGGGTGCCAAAGCGACGCTGGAACTGGCGCTTCTGGGCGACGGCGTGCCCGCTGCTGATGTTTACAAGGTTCTGTCAACCCCCGAAGGCGTTGATCGTGCCTTTGCCAAGCTCGACACGATCAAGAAGGACGTTGTGTGGTGGGAGGCCGGTTCGCAGGCCCCGCAACTTCTGGCAGACGGCGAAGTGGCGATGACCACCGCCTATAACGGCCGCATCTTCGCGGCGGCGATCAACGAGGGCAAACCCTTCCAGATCGTGTGGGATGGCCAGATCTACGAAAACGAAATGTTCGTTATTCCGAAGGGCGCCCCAAACGCAGCCGATGCGCTGGAGTTCGTGAAATATGCGACCTCGACCGAAGGCCTGCGTGCCCAGGCGACCTTTATTTCCTATGGCCCGGCCCGCAAGTCGGCTTTGAAGGAAAAGCTGATGTTCAAGGACGGCAAGACCGAGATGGGTCCGCACCTGCCGACCGCGCCGGAAAACATGAAGAACGCGCTGGAAACCTCGTCGGATTTCTGGGTTGACCATGATTCCGAGCTGAACGAGCGCTTCCAGGCCTGGCTGACGAAGTAATCCGACGATAGTCCCAGAGGTGTCTGGGTCTGTGACTTCCGGGCGCGGGGTTTCCGCGCCCGGACCTTACGAAAGGATTCCGGGATGGCCGAAGCTGCCACGACACTGCTGACCACATCTGACGGTCGCCCGCTCAAGGCCGCGCTGGCCACGGCCCAGGCCCGGGCCAAACGCCGCGCCTTTCTGCTGGTGCTGCCACTGTTGCTGTTCGTGCTGCTGACCTTCCTCATCCCCATCGGCTATATGCTGAAACGCTCGTTCGAGCATGACGGCTTTTCGGCCTCTGCCCCCGGCCTGTCGGCATGGTTCGCCCAGAACCCCGGATTCGATCCGGCCAATCCGCCGGAAGAGGCCTATGCCGCGCTGGTCAGCGACCTTGCGCTGATGCAGAAGGAAAAGACCACCGGCATGGCGGGCACCCGCATCAACTATACCGTGCCGGGTACGATCAGTCTGTTCAAGGCAGGCGCCCGCGCCGCTAAAGATTTGCAGCCACCGTATAAAGACGCGCTTTTGGCCGTTGATCCTGAATGGGGAATGCCGCGGTTGTGGCGCGCAATGGAGGCGGCCTCCAGCCCCTATACGACCGAGTTCTATCAGGTCGCGACTGACCGCAAGCTGGGCGACGATGGCTGGGGGCGAGGCGCAGATCAGGACCGGATCTATCTGTTCCTGTTCTTCAAGACCTTCCTCGTATCGGGTGCGATCACACTGATCTGCCTGCTGCTGGCCTTTCCCGTTGCGCATCTTCTGGCCGTGTTGCCGATGTCGAAATCATCGCTGCTGATGATTCTGGTTCTCTTGCCGTTCTGGACATCGCTTCTGGTCCGCACCACCGCCTGGATCGCGCTTTTGCAGGAACAGGGGATCGTGAACGACCTTCTGGTCTGGATGGGCCTTTTGTCGAACGACAACCGTTTGCAGGCGATGTACAACATGACCGGCACCATCGTGGCGATGACCCATGTGCTGCTGCCGTTCATGATCCTGCCCCTGTATTCGGTGATGCGGGTCATCCCGCCCAGCTATGCCCGCGCCGCGCGCAGCCTGGGGGCGACCAGTTGGACAACCTTTCGCCGCATCTATGTGCCGCAAACCCTGCCAGGTATTGCCGCCGGGTCGCTGTTGGTCTTCATTCTGGCGGTCGGCTACTACATCACCCCCGCGCTGGTCGGCGGTGCCGACGGCCAGTTGATCTCGAACCTGATCAGCTTCCACATGGCGAAATCGAACTGGTCGCTTGCCGCAGCCCTTGCCGCGATGCTGCTGGCCGCCATCCTAGTCCTTTACTGGCTTTACGACCGGCTGATCGGTATCGACCGACTGAAGCTGGGCTGAGGAGGAGACACCCATGGCCCTTCCCATCTATGCCTCGCCGCTGGAGCGCATCTGGCATTATACCTATATCGCGATCTGCGTCCTGATCTTCCTGTTCCTGATCGGGCCGATCCTGGTGGTGATCCCGCTGTCCTTCACCGCGGATGCCTATTTCAGCTTTACCGACAAGATGCTGCATTTCGACCCGGCGGGTTATTCGCTGCGCTGGTATGACACGCTGCTGACGCTGGGCCATCCGGCGCCGGACGGCCCGCGCGATGCGAACTGGTGGGCGATGGCATGGGAGCGTTCGACCTGGATTCAAGCCGCCAAGAATTCCTTCTGGGTGGGCTTGTGGGCAACGATCCTGGCCACGGTTCTGGGCACCATTGCTGCGCTTGGCCTGTCGCGGCCCGAAATGCCGGGGCGGCGGATCATCATGGCGATCCTGATTTCGCCGATGATCGTGCCGATCATCATCATCGCTGTGGGGATGAGCTTTTTCTACGCCAAGGCCTGTGTGGCGCCCGACAGCGCGATGAATGCAATCTTTGGCTGGATGCTGTCGAGCAAGGGCTGTCTGGCGAATTCCTATCTGGGCGTGATCATCGCCCATGCGGTCCTTGGCATTCCCTTCGTGATCATCACCGTCACCGCCACCATGTCGGGGTTTGATCAGTCGCTGATCCGCGCCGCGCATTCGATGGGGGCGAACCCGCGCGTCACCTTCTTCAAGGTGGTGATGCCGCTGATCCTGCCGGGCATCATCTCGGGCGCGCTCTTCGCCTTTGTCACCTCGTTTGACGAGGTGGTGGCGGTGCTGTTCATCGCCGGCCCAGAACAACAGACCATCCCGCGCCAGATGTTCAACGGCATTCGCGAGGCGATCAGCCCGGCCATTCTGGCGGTGGCGACGATCCTTGTGATCATCTCGGTCCTGTTGCTGGCGACGGTCGAGTTGCTGCGCCGCCGGTCTGAACGCCTGCGCGGCGTGACGCCGAGGTGAGCCGTGACCAACAGCTATGAAACAGGCAGGCTGAACCTGCCCTTCGTGGGAATATCCACCTTCGGCAAGCGGCCCTATGTTTCAGACTGGGACCGGATCGAGGCCGAGGTCGCCGTGATGGGCGCGCCCTTCGATTTCGGCACCCAGTTCCGTGCCGGGGCGCGCTTCGGGCCAAGAGGGGTGCGAGAGGCCTCGACGCTGTTCAGCTTCGGCCATGCCGGGGCTTACGACCACGAGGATGACGCAACCTATCTGCCGCAATCGGTGCGCATCGTGGATATTGGCGATGCCGACATCGTGCATACCGATACGGCGAAAAGCCATGCCAACATCCGCGCCGGGGTCGAGGCGATCCTGAAGTCGGGCGCCCTGCCGGTGGTGATCGGTGGCGACCATTCCGTAAACATCCCCTGCATTCAGGCCTTTGCCGGGCAGGGGCCGATTCACATCCTGCAAATCGACGCGCATCTGGATTTCGTCGATGAACGCCATGGCGTGAAGGTTGGCCACGGCAGCCCGATGCGCCGCGCGGCGGAGCAGGACTATGTCAGCGGCCTGACACAGCTTGGCATTCGCAACGTCTCATCCACTGCCCGCGACGGCTATGAGGCGGCGCGCGCCATGGGGGCCGACATCCTGTCGGTCCGTCAGTTCCGCGCCCTTGGTCCGGCAGCCGTGGCTGCGCGGATTCCGGCGGGCGCGCGGGTTTACGTCACCCTGGATATCGATGGCTTCTGCCCCTCGATCGCGCCGGGAACGGGCACGCCCAGCCATGGCGGGTTCCTTTATTACGAGGTGCTTGAATTGCTTCAGCACGTCGCAAAGGCGCATGACGTCGTCGGCATGGATCTGGTCGAGGTCGCACCCGATTATGACGCGGGGCAGGTGACCTCGGTTCTTGCGGCGCAGGTTTTGCTGAACTTCCTCGGCTTCATCTTTCACGCCAAGGGGTTCCGCTAACCCTCTTCATCTTCCCCTTCTGAAAATATCCCACGGGGGTGCGGGGGTGTGAAACCCCCGCTTCCTGCGGTCAGGGCAGGATATGCAACCAGCCCCAGATGGTGACGATGGAAAACAACGTCCCCAGCAGGACGGCCGAGGCATTGACCCGTTTCGCCACCCCATAAAGATGGGCAAAGAGATAGGCATTCACCCCCGGCGCCATGGAAGAGGTCAGCACGGCAGAACGCAACTGGTTGACGCTTAGCCCAAAGCCCCAGCGTCCAAGGCTGTAGGTGATCGCGGGGTGCACCAGGACAGACAGCGCGCAGACCATGGCGATGGTCTTCATGTCGCCTTCGGGGCGATAGCGCAGCAGAACGCCGCCCAGCCCGAACAGGGACGCAGGCACCGCCGCCTTTGCCAAAAGATCGACCGCCCCGCCCAGAATGGTCGGCACCGGCAGATGCAGCAGGTTGAACGCCAGCCCCGACAGCACGCCCAGCACCAAGGGTTGCCGCAGGATGCCCCTGACGATCTGCCGAGCCAGTTGAGCGGGGTGGGTCAACCGCCCGCGCGACCGCGCCAGTTCCATCATGATGATGCCAAAGGTGTAGAACATCGGCGAATGCAGCGCGATGATCGAGAAATTGCCCGCAAGTGCTGCCTCACCATAGGCGCGCTCGGTAATCGGCACGCCCAGCAGCAACGAGTTCGAGAACAGGCACGCAAAGCCGATGGCGACCGCATCCTCGGGCGGGCGGCCAAAGATATGCCTCGCCCCCAGATACCCCAGCACATAGCAGGAAAACGCCCCGATATAGAACGACAGGAACAGCCCGGTTTCCGCCGCTATCGCCATGTCGAGGCCCGCGATGGATTTGAACAACAGACAGGGCACTGCGAAACTTTGGGCGAACCGCATCAGCCCATCGACCGCCGTTTCGGAAAACCCCAGCCAGCGCGCGGCAACATAGCCGAAACCGATCACCAGAAAGACCGGCAGGATGACGTCAAGCAGTGCGCTCATGGAACGTTGTCGAAGGTCAGGACCATACCGTCATGGGCTGGCCGGATATGCGGTGGCAGTTCGGCCAGCAGGGTTTGGTAATCCATATCAAGATGCATGTTGGTCAACACCGCTTGCGCCGGACGCGCCCGGTCGATCCAGCCCAGTGTCATTGCCAGATGGGCATGGGTCGGGTGGGGCTTTCGGCGCAGCGCATCGACCACCCAGACGTCAAGCCCTTCCAGCACCGGCCAGCTTTGCTCGGGGATTGCCACGGCATCGGGCAAATAGGCCAGCCCGCCGATACGAAAGCCAAGCGCCTCCATGCTGCCATGGTCTGCCTTGAACGGGATCAGCCGCACCACGCCACCCGCACCCGAAACCTCCACCGGCCCGTCGATGCCGTNNGGCTGGATGAAGGCATAGCCAAAGCGCGAGATCAGCGCGTCCTGCGTTGGCCCGTCCGCCCAGACCGGCAAGCGGTGGCGCAGGTTGAATACCACCTGCCGCAGATCGTCGATGCCGTGGGTATGATCGGCATGGGAATGGGTAAAGACCACGCCATCCAGCTCTCCCACCCCCGCATCCAGCAACTGGTCGCGCATGTCGGGCGAGGTGTCGATAAGGACCCGTGTCACGCCTTCGCCTGCGATCCACTCAACCAGCAGCGAACAGCGGCGGCGGCGGTTTTT
>DDEX01000088.1 GCA_002336845.1 Rhodobacteraceae bacterium UBA1943 | reverse complement strand
TCGCCGATGCGGCGGCCGATCAGGCGCTTTACCGCGAAGACGGTGTTCGAGGCGTTGGTGACGGCTTGCCGCTTGGCTGCCTGGCCCACCAGACGTTCGGTTTCGGTGAAACCGACGATCGAAGGCGTGGTGCGTGCGCCTTCCGAGTTTTCGATGACGCGGGGCTGCGAGCCGTCCATGATGGCAACGCAGGAGTTCGTCGTCCCGAGGTCAATACCAATGACTTTGGCCATGTGTGGTCCCTTTCCTTCGGCGATTTGTAGGGGCGGAACCCGTTCAGGCATCCCGTCCCGATCCCATGTGAGACCCGGATGAGGTGGCCCCCATCCGGCTTCTGGGCGTATATAGGGGGGCCGATTTGGGCCTGCAAGCGGCGGCAGGGGCCAAGTTGTGATGAATCCGACACAACGATGCGCACAAGCCCGCAATTGCACCAGGCGGTTAGCGCCGGGCACTCCAGCTTATCGAAACGTGACGTGAGGTGAAGCGTTCGCCCAAAAGGCCGACGAACAGCAGAACCACGGTCACCACGACCGGATACTGGATCGAACTGTAGTGCGGCGTGTAATTCAGGAACATGAAGCCGCGGATCTGGTCGATGATGTGAAACAGCGGGTTCCACATGAAAAAGATCAGAATGTGCATCGGCGTGACATTGGCCAGAAACATTTTGCCGGAGAACACCATGTCTGCTCTGGTATAGGCCATGGTCAGCACGCCAAAGAAATCTGGCGCCCAAGGCACCAGCGCCTTGAAGACCAGCCCTATGGCGCAGCCCGACAGCCAGGCCAGCAGATACATCATCAGCACGCCCACCGGTTCATCGATGGTGATGGGGTGCCACAGCACATGATAGCCGTACATGATGACCGCCGCCGACAGCGTCTGCATGTAAAGCGCACTCAGCGCCGATGCGCTGATGGAGACGATCGTATTCATCGGGCCGTGCTTCATCATGGAAGAGGTCGGCCCTTCGGCGGAAGAAACCGCCTTGATGGCGCGCGAATGGGTCATAAAGCTGAAAATGCCCGACATGATGTACATCATGCGGTCGCCGCGCACCGGCGCGGTGTTGTTGCCCATCAGGTTGAACAACAGCATCATGATGGCGATGCCGACAACCGATTGCGAAATCGCCATCAGCAGCCCGATGATGGCGTTGCCATGCGACTTCCTGATCCGGCGTACCGTGGCGTGAAAAATCAGCTCGCTAAGCGCGAGCGCGCCATGAAAGGGGGTGGATTTGACCTCTGGCCGGAACATCTGCGCTTCCTCATGGGGCTGGCCCCATAATCGACGGGAAATCTTGCTGTTCCCTTGATAGCGCATGATAAGGGCGGAAATCAGGTTAATCAACGATGCGCGCATGGGCCGCGCAGGGAGCGTTCATGGATTTCGACCGGCTGATTCCCGTTCTTCGCCGCCTGGCCCTCGAGGCGGGTGCCCGGATCATGCAGGTCTATGACGGTCCCGATTTCGCGGTGAAGCTGAAGGGTGACCAAAGTCCGGTGACCGAGGCAGACGAGGCGGCGGATGCCCTCATCTCTGCCGGGTTGCGCGCGGCTTTCCCGGATGTGGTGCTGATCACCGAGGAACAGTCGGCGAGCCACGCCCTGACCGCCAGCACCTTCCTGATCGTCGATCCCCTGGACGGCACCAAGGAATTCGTGCAGCGTCGCGGCGATTTCACTGTGAACATCGCCTATGTGCAGGATGGCGTGCCGCTGCGCGGTGTGGTCTATGCCCCGGCACAAAAGCGGTTGTTCTATACCTTGGCTGATGGCGTGGCGGTCGAGGAGACAGGCGATTTCGCGTCGGATACCCCCGGTGCCTTGCGCCCGATCCGCGTCAGCCAGCCGGACAATGCCGCCCTGATGGTCGTCGCCTCGAAGTCGCATCGCGATCAGGCGACCGACGATTACATCGGCAAATATGCGGTCAGGGATTCGCGCAGCGCGGGCAGCAGTCTGAAGTTCTGCCTTGTGGCAACGGGTGAGGCCGACCTTTACCCCCGCCTTGGCCGCACGATGGAATGGGATACCGCTGCGGGCGATGCCGTCCTGCGCGGCGCGGGCGGACAGGTCGTGCGGTTCGATGACCATACGCCGTTGGCCTACGGCAAGCCGGGTTGGGACAATCCGTTCTTCATTGCCTTTGCCCCCGGTGTGGAGTTGAAGAAATGAGCGTGCTGATCGCCATTCCCGCCCGCTATGCCAGCACCCGCTATCCCGGCAAGCCGCTGGTCACTCTGAAGGGCCCGGACGGTGAGAAAACCCTGATCCGCCGCAGTTGGGAAGCGGCAGTTGCGGTGAAAGGCGTGGACCGCGTGGTCGTGGCCACGGACGATTCCCGCATCGCTGACCATGCCATGGCCTTTGGCGCCGAGGTGGTGATGACCTCTGCCGCCTGCCAGAATGGCACTGAACGCTGCGCCGAGGTGGCGGCCGCGCTGCCCGGCTATGAGATGGTGGTGAACCTGCAAGGCGATGCGCCGTTGACGCCCGCCTGGTTCGTCGAAGAGCTGGTCGAGGGCCTGCGCGCAGACCCGGAGGCCGACATCGCCACCCCCGTCTTGCGCTGTGATGGGCGCGCCGTTGCTGGCTTTCTGGCCGACCGGCGTGCTGGCCGCGTGGGGGGCACGACCGCCGTTTTCGGCGCCGGGGGCCGTGCGCTTTACTTTTCGAAGGAAGTCATTCCCTACACCGGCAAGACCTTTGCCGATGATGATCCGACGCCGGTGTTCCATCATGTCGGCGTCTATGCCTATCGCCCTGCCGCGCTGACCGCCTACCCGTCTTGGCCGGTTGGCCCGTTGGAGGGGCTGGAGGGGCTGGAGCAGCTTCGCTTCCTGGAAAACGGTCGCAAGGTGCTGTGCGTGCAGGTGCAGGCGCGCGGCCGGCAGTTCTGGGAACTGAACAACCCAAGTGACGTTCCGGTGATCGAGGCGATGATGGCCGCAATGGGATGAGGCTGCCCGACGCCAGCGTGATCGTGGTCAGCCGCCATCGCGCGGCTTCACTGGTGCGCTGTCTGGTGGCCTTGTCGCAGCAGGACCATCCCCGGTTTGAGGTGATCGTGGTCGCCGACCCCGAAGGGCTGGCCGCGGCACGGGCCACCGGGCTGGGGCCGAAGCTGGTGCTTTTCGACGAGGCAAATATCTCTGCGGCCCGTAATCTGGGGCTGGTTCAGGCCGCAGCGCCGGTTGTGGCCTTCATCGACGATGATGCGGTGGCAGAACCGACCTGGTTGTCGCGCCTGGTGCGGCCTTTCCTGCTGGCGGATGTGGTGGCCGCGACAGGGTTTGTGCGTGGGCGAAACGGGATCTCGCTGCAATGGCAGGCTGCCATGATCGATGCGCAGGGCCAGGATCATCCGCTGGAGGTGGCAGAGGAGGGCGCAGTTTTACCATCGCAACCGGGTTGCGCGGTCAAGACTGTTGGCACCAACTGCGCCTTTCGCGCCAGCAGCCTGCGCGCGGTCGGGGGGTTCGACCCGGCCTATCGGTTCTTTCTGGATGAGTCAGATCTGAACCTGCGGCTTGGCCCTCTGGGCCTGACGGCGATCGTGCCTCTGGCGCAGGTGCACCACGGGTTTGAGGCCTCGGCGCGGCGTCGGGCAGATCGCGTGCCGACCGATCTGCATGAGATCGCCGCCTCGACCGCCGTTTTCCTGCGCCGCCACGCGCCGGAGGCGTTGGCGGCGGGGCTGGCCGTGCTGCGCCAGCATCAGGCCGCACGGCTTGCAACGCATCGCAGGGCCGGACGGCTGACGGCGGATCAGGTGTCGGCCCTGATGCACGGGCTGGAACTGGGTTGGGCCGATGGCAAGGGCCGCGCGCTTGAGGGGTTGCCCCCTTTGCCGCCGCCGGATGGTACTTTCCTACCCATTGCCGGAACCGGGCCACGCCCCGGGCTTGTGCTGGCCGGGCGGATATGGAATCGCCGCCGCCTGTTGCGGGAGGCGCGGATTGCAGCTTCGCAAGCCATTGTCACTGTTTACTGTTTGTCACCAACGCCGCGCCGACATTTGGTGCGATTCGATCCGCACGGCTTCTGGCTGCATGAAGGCGGACTGTTTGGTCAGGTTTTGCGCGACGGGCCGCGCCTTCGCTTGCTGGGCCATGCCGCGCGAATTCGTCTTGAATGTCGCTATTGGGCGAAATTTCGGCCCATGGATGCGGAACCTTGCCGAGAGGGGGAATTTATCGGTGATGAAACCTGATCGCGGCCAAAAAACTATGCTATCGCAGCACGGCAAGCGTTATGCTGCATCTGTCAGGGCGCATTTGCGCCCGCATGAGGACAATTGTTATGGCATCTGAGCAGGCCAAGAAGAAATCCATGAAACACCGGAAAGTCACCAAAGCCGTCTTCCCCGTTGCGGGGATGGGGACTCGTTTTCTGCCGGCGACCAAGTCGATCCCGAAAGAGATCATGACCTTGGTTGACCGTCCGCTGATCCAATATGCGATCGACGAGGCGCGTGCTGCGGGTATCAAGGAATTCATCTTCGTCACCTCTCGCGGGAAATCCGCGCTGGAGGATTACTTCGACAACGCCCCCGAACTGGAGAGTGCGCTGAAAAAGGCCGGCAAGGACCAGTTGCTGGAGATCCTCAAGGAAACCAACATGGATTCCGGGGCTATCGCCTATGTGCGCCAGAACCGGGCGCTTGGCCTTGGCCATGCCGTCTGGTGCGCCCGCCGTCTGGTGGGGGATGAGCCGTTCGCGGTTCTGCTGCCCGATGACGTGATCGCCGCCGAAAAGGCTTGCCTCGCCCAGATGATGGAAGCCTATGAGAATACCGGCGGCAATATCGTTGCCGCGATGGAGGTTCCGCCCGAAAAAGCCTCGTCCTACGGGGTGCTGGATATTGCCGATGACATGGGGTCGATCGTGCGCGCCAAGGGTATGGTCGAGAAACCCAAGAAGGAAGAGGCGCCGTCGAACCTTGCCGTCATCGGGCGCTATATCCTGCAACCGCAGGTGATGGAAAACCTGAACAAGATCAAGCAGGGTGTCGGTGGCGAGATCCAGTTGACCGATGCGATTGCCGAAGAGGTGCCGAATGGCAACGTCTATGGCTTCCGCTTCCGGGGGCAGCGCTACGACTGCGGCTCGAAGGCGGGCTTCCTGCAAGCGACGGTGGCCTTTGGTCTGGCCCGCCCCGACCTGCGCGAAGAGTTCAACGCCTACCTGCATGACATGATCGCCCTTCAGCAGGCGGCGCAGTAATCTTGCAGGCTGCCCCGTCGCGGCTGTTGGACCTGACGCGCAGCGTATCGCGTCTGGGACGAGGGCCGATGACGGGGATAGACCGGGTCGAGGCCACATGGGCTGCCGAACTGGTGAAACGCGAAGAACCCGCCCTTGCGCTGATCCGCACGGGGGCGGGTTTTCTGTTGCTGGACCGTAAAGGGATGGGCGCGCTGTTTGCCGAAAGCCTGCCAGCGCGGGCCGATGTGCTGGCGTGGCTGGGGCACCGCAGGCATCCGCTCTGGGCGCGGGCCGAGACATTGGCGCGGCGTCTCGCGGTGGCGCGGTGCGGCCGGCTTGGACTGGCGCGGATGTTGCGTCGCTGGTTTCCTGCAGGTGGCATCTATCTGAACCTTGGCCATGCCAATCTTACCCCGCAAACGCTGCGGCAGGTGCGGAAGGGTGGGCTGGCGGTGACGGTTCTGATCCATGACACCATTCCGCTGGATCATCCCGGGCTGGCCCGCGCTGGCAGCGTCGAGGTCTTTCGCGGCAAGCTTGCCGCGGTTGCGCGATACGCCGACCGGGTAATTCACCTGAGCGTTGCCAGCCGTCATCTGACGGATGACCATCTTGCCCGGTTGGGCCGGGTGCCACCAGGCTGCGTCGTGCCTCTGGGGATTACGCCCGTCAGGCCCGACCCTGCGGCGCTGCCCCTGGGGCTGGATCTGTCGTCGCCTTACTTCGTGGCTTTGGGCACGATCGAGCCGCGCAAGAATGTCGGGCTGTTGCTGGATGTCTGGCCGCTTCTATCCCGCCCCGTGCCCCGGTTGCTGCTGATCGGGGCACGGGGCTGGGCCGGGGCCGATCTGTTGGCGCGGCTGGACGCCCTGCAGCCAGATGATGCGATTGTCGAACTGAGCGGGCTGCCTGATGGCGCGGTTGCAGCCCTGCTGGCGCGCGCGCGCGCCCTGCTGTTTCCCAGCCTGGCCGAAGGCTATGGCTTGCCTCCATTGGAAGCGGCGGCGCTGGGCGTGCCGGTTCTGGCGCTGAAGTTGCCGGTAATCCAAGAAATTCTTGGCGACTATCCGGTTTACCTGAACGATTCTGATCGGTATTCTTGGGCAACAAAGATAGAAGAATTTCTTCGCACGACAGAACGGGCAGGCCAGACGAATGCAGGGATCGTGCTTCCGACATGGGAAGCGCATTTCAACGCGGTCTTAAACCCTGTCTGAGAGGATGTGCCGGAAGGGGTCCGGCAGCAGGGTGAGGCAGGGGTGAGGTTACTGTCCCAATATGTCTTGCGACTGGCCCGCAAGCGTTGGCTTGTGCGCGCAATGCGCAAACGTCGCGAATTGCAGCCTGTGGTTGATAGGACGAACCTGATTTCCCGCGATGGCATTCTTCTCTTTTCGACCTTGAGGAACGAAAAGATCCGTTTGCCCTTTTTCCTGCGCTATTACCGCGATCTTGGGGTGAACCACTTTCTGTTCGTGGACAACGGCAGCGACGATGGCGGGCGTGAGTATCTTGCCCAGCAACCCGACGTTTCAGTCTGGACCACCAGTGCCAGCTATAAAAGGTCGCGCTTTGGCGCCGACTGGCTGAACTGGTTGCAGCGCAAATATGGCCACGGGCACTGGACCTTGGTTGTCGATGCCGACGAGTTCTTCGTCTATCCGTTCTGCGATACCCGACCGTTGCGGGCGCTGACCGATTGGCTGGATGCATCTTCGATCAAATCGTTCTCGGCGATGCTGTTGGATATGTATCCCAAAGGCCCGTTCGACGCGCAACCCTACCGGGAGGGACAAGACCCGTTGGAAATTGCCAACTGGTTCGACAGCGGCAATTACGTCATGAGCCGCAACCGCAAGTTCGGCAACCTGTGGATTCAGGGCGGTCCGCGAATGCGGATGTTCTTCACCGATGCGCCCGAAAGGGCACCGGCCCTGAACAAGGTGCCTTTGGTCAAATGGCACCGCAGCTATGCCTATGTCAGCTCGACGCATTCGTTACTGCCGCGGGGATTGAACCAGGTTTATGACGAATGGGGGGGCGAAAAGGCCTCTGGCGTGTTGTTGCACGCCAAGTTTCTGGACACGTTCGGCACCAAGGCGGCCGAAGAGATGGCGCGGCGTCAGCATTACGCCAACAGCCATGAATACCGCGCTTATAATCAGGTCATCGGAACCGAGCCTGACCTTTGGTGCAAGTGGAGCGAGAAATACATCAACTGGCGGCAGCTTGAGATTCTGGGCCTCATGTCCAAGGGGAACTGGGCATGAAAAGCGGTTCGCTTGGCTTTGTAATGTTGTGCCACACCGCGCTGGACCGCGCGGCGCAGGTGGCGCGGCACTGGGCCGAGCGTGATTGCCCGGTGGTGATCCATGTCGATAAGCGGGTCGGGCGCAAATCCTATGCAAAGCTGGTCAAACAGTTGGAAAACCTGAAAAATGTGCGGTTTTCGCGCCGACATGCCTGCGAATGGGGCACCTGGGCGCTGGTGGCCGCCACGCAGGACGCAAGCGAGGTGATGCTGGCTGAATTTCCTGGTGTGCGGCATGTCTATCTGGCCTCTGGCGCCTGCCTGCCATTGCGCCCGGTGGATGAACTCATCCAATACCTCAATGCGCGCCCGCGCACCGATTTCATCGAAAGCGTCACCACCGAGGATGTTGGCTGGACGGTGGGGGGGCTGGATCTGGAACGCTTTACCCTGCGCTTTCCGTTCAGTTGGCGCAAACAGCGTCGGCTTTTCGACTGGTATGTCAGGGTGCAGCGGCGCGTTGGCTTTCACCGCAAGGTGCCTGCGGGGGTGGTGCCGCATCTGGGCAGCCAGTGGTGGTGCCTGACGCGGCAAACCCTGTCGGTCATTCTGGAAAACCCGGATCGGGACGAAATCGATCGCTACTTCCGCCGGGTGTGGATTCCCGACGAAAGCTATTTCCAGACGCTGGTGCGGCAGGTTTCACCCAATGTCGAAAGCCGGTCGCTTACGCTGTCCAAGTTCGACTTCCAGGGCAAGCCGCATATCTTTTACGATGACCACCTGCAAATCCTGCGGCGGTCGGATTGTTTTGTCGCCCGCAAGATCTGGCCCCATGCCGACAAGCTTTATCGCAACTTCCTGACCGACAACGCCAGCGCCCAAGCGGCAGAGCCGAACCCTGGCAAGATCGACCGGCTGTTTTCCAAGGCGGTCGAACGGCGGACCAAGGGGCGCGCCGGGCTTTACATGCAAAGCCGGTATCCCAATGAAAACTGGGAGAATGGCCGCACGGCAGCCCCCTATGCCGTGTTCGAAGGCTTCACCGATGTGTTCGAGAACTTTGAGGTCTGGCTGAGCAAGACCACCGGCACCCGGGTGCATGGCCATCTGTTTGCGCCAGAGCGGGTGGAGTTTGCCGGTCGCGAGGCAGTCTATAACGGTGCGCTGTCTGATAGCGCGGCCTTGCGCGATTATAATCCGAAAGGGTTCCTTACCAGCCTGTTGTGGAACACCCGGGGCGAGCGGCAATGCCTGCAGTTCGGGCCTGGCGACAATCAGGCTCTGGCCGGCTTCATGGCAGGGGATCCGAATGCGCAGATCTCGGTGATCTCGGGCGCCTGGGCGGTGCCGTTGTTCCATTCCAACCGCAACTTCGGTGACATCCGGCGCGAGGCGGCCCAATTGCAAAAGATTGAAGCCGAGTTCCTCTCTTTGCTGCGCAGCCCCTGGTCCAAGGCGCGGGTGCGGGTGTGGACACTGGCTGAATTCGTGGAAAACCCGATGGAGCCATTGCAGACCGTGGTGGATGAGATCAGCCCGCGCTCGATGCGGCGGTTGACCGAGGTGCCGCGGCTGACCGACCTGACCGGCTTTGGCCAGTTCTTGCAGAACTTGCGCAATCAGGGAATGCAGCCGGTCCTGATGGGCGAGTTCCCGGTGAATGATGACCTGCGCGGCAATCCGCCTCGCCGTGGCCGCCCCTATCTTGTGAACTGACCGGATGACGACCGCCAAGTTCTCCAGCTTTGTCGTGTTCGCCGAAATGCGGACGGGGTCGAATTTTCTGGAAGCAAATCTGAACGATCTGCCCGGCGTGAAATGCCATGGCGAGGCGTTCAACCCCTATTTCATCGGCGGCGAGGGCAAGCAGCAGTTGCTTGGCGTCACGCTTGACCAGCGCAACGCCGACCCGCGCAGCCTGTTGCGCGCCATGGCGGCGGGGACCGACGGATTGTCGGGGTTCCGCTATTTCAACGATCACGACCCGCGGGTTTTTGATCTGGTGGTGCGCGACCCAGCGGTGGCCAAGATCATCCTGACTCGCAACCACTTGGACAGTTACGTCAGTTGGAAGATCGCGATGGAAAGCGATCAGTGGTGGCTGGCCAATACCAAGCACCTGAAAACCGTGCGGCCCCTGTTCGATCTGGCAGAGTTCACGGCGCGGCTGGACATGCTGCAACAGTTTCAGCGCCGTCTTACGCATCAGTTGCAGGCCACCGGGCAGACGGCTTTTTACATCGACTATGATGATATTCTTGATCTGGATGTGCTGAATGGCCTTGCCGCCTTTCTTGGGGTCGAGGCGCGGCTGACTGCATTGAACTATCGGTTCAAGAAACAGAATCCCGAACCGGTTGCCGAAAAGGTGTCGAACCCAGATGAGATGCAGGCCGGGTTGGCCAAGGTGGATTTCTTTGCTTTAAGCCACAGCCCCAGTTTCGAGCCGCGCCGCGCGGGCGCCGTGCCCAGCTATCTGGCATCCGAAGCGCAGCCTGTGTTGTTCATGCCGGTCAAGGCGGCGCCAGAGGCGCGGCTGCGCAAATGGTTGAATGCCATGGGCGGGGTGCAGACCGGCATGGACCGTCAGGCCCTGCGCCGCTGGCGCGAGGCCAACCCGGGGCATCGCAGCTTTACCGTGCTGCGCCACCCGCTGGCCCGCGCCCATGCGGCGTTTTCGGATTTTCTGGTGCGCGAATGGATGCCAGAGTTGCGGCCCTATCTGAAGCGGGTTCACAAGTTCACCCTGCCGCCCAAGGGCAAGGGCTTTGCCGGTGCGGCCGAGTATCGTGAGGGCCTGCTGGTGTTTCTGGAAATGATCCGCCACCTGCATAACGGCAGAACCGAACTGCGCACCCCGCCGCATCTGGCGACGCAAGGGGCGATCCTGCAAGGCTTTACCTCGTTGCAGGGGCCAGACATCGCCATTCGTGAGGATCGGCTGGCAGAGGGGATTGCCTGGTTGTCGGCGGAAATCGGACGGCCGCTGCCTGCCTTGCCTGCGGCGGCAGAAATCGGGCCCCATGCGCTGGAGGATCTGTATGGCGCGGATCTTGAGGTGGCTGCCCGCGCCGCCTATGGCCGCGATTATGCGGCTTTCGGATTTGGCGACTGGCAGCCCGAGCTTTCTGTGGCGGCGCCCTGAGGCGGTCAGGCGGCCTGAATCGTCTTCGCCTCGGTCAGAATGGCATAGAGCTTGGCCGGATCGGTGTTGGCACGCAATTTGGCGCAGACCGCAGCGTCACGCATGGTGCGGCTGACCAGGGCCAGCGCCTTCAGGTGATCGACGCCCGAATCCTTGGGCGCAAGCAGGCAGAACGCCAGATCGATCGGCTGGCGGTCCACGCTGTCATATTCCAGCGGCTTTTCCAGCCGCACGAACAGGCCGACGATCTGGGTCAGCCCCTCCAGCCGCGCATGGGGCAGGGCGATGCCGTTGCCCACGCCGGTCGGCCCCAGGCTTTCGCGCTCTTGCAAACCGTCAAAGGCCTGTGCGGCATTCAGCCCATAGGCTTGGGCGGCCACCTCGCCAAGCTCTTGAAACAACCGTTTCTTGCTGGTCATCTGCCCCAGCACGCGCACGGCAGCGGGTGTCAAAAGCTTGGCAAGGTTCATGCCTGTTCGTCCTTTTGGCCCTGACTTCGGGCCTTATTTGCTGTTGCGGGGGTCGATCCAGCCGATGTTGCCGTCATCCCGACGATACACCACATTCACGCCGCCATGGCCTTCGTTTCGAAAGACCAGAAGGCGCTGTCCGGCAAGCTCCAGCTGCATGACCGCCTCGCCGACGGTGATGGAGGGGATCTTGGTCTCCATCTCGGCGATGACAATCGGCTGAAGCGCGTCGGTATCGGCGTCTTCCGGCTCTTCGGTTGGCGCGAGGATATAGGCGGACCCGCCTTCGAATTCAACCGGCTCTGCGCGGTTCGAATGGTGGTTGCGCAGACGGCGTTTATACCGGCGCATCTGCTTGTCCATCTTCTCGCGGCAGCTTTCGAAGGCGGCATAGATTTCAGTGGCGTGGCCCTTGGCCTGCACGGTCAACCCCGTGGACAGATGGATCACCGCCTCACAGACATTTTCATGCGCGATGCGCGAAAACACCACCGTGGCATCGGTCGGGCGTTGGGCGTATTTTTCGATTACCTCGCCCAGTTCGGCCTTCACATGGGTCTGAAGGGCTTCACCAATGTCGATCTGTTTTCCGCTGATCTGGTAGCGCATGATGCCTCCTTTACATATGCGTCAGAGGCCCCGGCACGGGCGCCCGGGGCGGGGTTTTCCCATTGAGAGAAAGGGGAAATTCTGCCCAGTTCCCATTCGCGGCGGGGCCGGTGGCCGGCCGCTTCTGTCATTCGGGTCTGGGCGCATATCGCGTGCATCCCCTTCATTTGGGAACGCCACCCGGTGCTTGTCAACAACGGTGTGTCGGCAGGATCAAATGATGCGGAAATTCTCGCCCAGATAGACGCGGCGCACCATCTCATCCTGAACGATTTCCTCTGCCGTGCCGGTTTTCAGCACCGTGCCGTCATGCAGGATGTAGGCGCGGTCCACGATGTCCAGCGTTTCGCGTACGTTGTGATCGGTGATCAGAACGCCGATTCCCCGGCTTTTGAGATCCTGAACAAGGTGGCGGATTTCACCCACGGCGATCGGGTCCACCCCGGCAAAGGGTTCGTCCAGCAGCAGGTATTTCGGTTCCGCCGCCAGACAGCGCGCAATTTCCACCCGACGTCGTTCGCCGCCCGACAGGGCCAGCGCTGGGGCGTGGCGGATATGGGTGATGGAAAACTCACCCAGCAACTCTTCCAGCCGCTCGCGGCGCTTGTGGCGGTCGGATTCGCGGATTTCCAGCACGGCCAGAATGTTGTCCTCGACCGAAAGACCGCGGAAGATCGAAACCTCTTGCGGCAGATAGCCAATACCCAGCCGGGCACGGCGATACATCGGCAGGGCGGTCGCATCGCGCCCGTCGATCATGACCTGCCCGCGTTCGGGAATGACCAGACCGGCGATGGAGTAAAAGGTGGTGGTTTTGCCGCAGCCATTCGGGCCAAGCAACGCCACAACCTCTCCCTGCCGCAAATCCAGCGAGATATCGCGGATCACCGGGCGACGCTTGTAGCTTTTCTGAAGGCCGCGAATGGACAGGCCCTGGCCCGAGGGCGCCTCTGTCCCTTGATCGGGCGGCATCAGTTGCCCCCCGGCACGAAGGTTGTAGTCACGCCCCCCTCCATCCGGCCGGTGCCGGATTTCAGATCGACCGACAGTTTCTGTCCCTTGATCGCGGCGGCCCCCTGCGTCAGCACCACATCGCCCGTCATCACCACCGCGCCCGAGGCGATGGTATAAACCGCCTCATTGCCCTTTGCGGCATCGGTTGCGTTCACCAGCAGCACATTGCCGGTGGCATGAAGGGACTGCACCTGCTTTTGGTCGGCGGCATAAGTCACCGTCACCTTGTCTGCGGACAGTTTCATCGCGCCTTGGGTGACCAACACATTGCCGGCGAATTCCGCGGCGCCATTGGTCTGATCGACCGACAGGCTGTCGGCCTTGACCTCGACCGGCTGCGAGGGGTCTCCCTTCAGCCCGCCGAACTTCAGGCTCGTGCCTTGCGCAAGGGCCGCATCCGGTCCCAGCAGAAGGGCGGCGCACAGGATGGCGCATTGGGCGATAAGGGCAAAGGGCTTGGTCATGGAAAGTCCCGTCATTTCGCCGGTTGGTATAGCAAGCGGACGTTGCCATTGAAAACCAGAAGATAGCCCTGCCCGGGCCCCTTCTGGTCAAGTTTCATCTGATCGGCCGTCAGTTTGCCCATCGGGGCATCTGCCGTCACCGCGCCCTGGCTGACCGCCGAGGTGCGATCCAGCGCAAGGTCAAAGCCGGAACTGAGCACCGTGTAACCGGCAGAGGACTTCAACGTCACCCCACCCGACAGTGCGGCGCTTTTGGCTGCATTGTCCACCGTGGCACTTCCTGCGGTGATATCGGTGGTGGCCCCGTCCGGCGTTGCCAGCCTGCCGGTGATACCTGTGGCGGTGCCGCTGCCATCAGGCCTTGGCCGGGCCTCGGCCATGTTCAGGGTCAACGCCGCGCCATCGTTTGTCACACCCGACAGGCCCGCATCTGTCAGCCTGGGTTCGCGCAGCCGGTCCTCGATATCGACCTTGGCGTAGGGTATGGCGTCTTCCGGGTTGATCTGGCGCGAGAACAGGAACAACGAAGACAGGATGGCCAGCGCCAGCAAAGGCAGCGCGATTTTCAGCACGGCGACCACGCGCGAATGCAGGTTGTCGTGTGCCCGAAACACCATTCAGACCACCCCTGCGCGCAGGCAGTCGTGGATATGCACAATGCCAAGGGCCTGGCCAGGCGAATCCTCGGCCGTGACGAACAGGCATGTGATCTTGCGGTCATTCATCAGCGCCACCGCCTTTTCGGCCAAGGCATCGGGCGAGATCGTTCGTGGCCCGCGCGTCATCACGTCGCCTGCCGACAGATCCAGAAGGCCGTCCATATGCCGCCGCAGGTCGCCATCAGTGATGATGCCCTGCAAGGCGCCCTCTGCATCGGTGACACCCACGACGCCATAGCCCTTGGCGCTGATTTCCAACAGCGCCTCGCCCATCGGCGCATCATGCGCGATCAGCGGCAGGTCGGCGTGCATCAGGTCGCGCACTTTCAGGAGCTTGGCGCCCAACTTGCCGCCGGGATGGAACATGCGGAAATGTTCGGGCGTGAACTGGCGATGCTCCATCAGGGCAATCGCCAAAGCATCGCCCAAGGCCAGCGTCATCGTGGTCGAGGTGGTGGGCACGATGCCGGTATCGCAGGCCTCAGGTACGGCGGGCAACAACAGAACGACATCGGCCTGCCGTGCGAGCGTCGACTCCGCCTTGCCGGTGATGCCGATCATCGGAATGCCAAAGCGGCGGGTGTGGGCGATGATGTCGGCCAGTTCCGGCGTCTCGCCCGAATTCGACATGACCAGCGCCACGTCGCCCTTGGTCACCATGCCCAGGTCGCCGTGGCTGGCCTCGGCCGGATGTACGAAATGGGCAGGCGTTCCCGTGCTGGCGAAGGTGGCGGCCATCTTGCGCGCGATATGACCTGACTTGCCCATGCCAGACACGATGACCCGCCCCTCGGCCGACAGGATCAACCGCACCGCGGCCCCAAAGCTGTCGCCCAGGCCCGCGCCCAGCGTGGTCAGCGCCTCGGCCTCTCGCGCGATGACGCGGCGGCCGGTCGCCAGGAAATCAGTGGTGGAAGATGTCATTCGGTTCGTCCCAGCCCAGAAGGTCCAGTTCCGCCCGCGCGGGCAGGAAATCGAAGCAGCTTTGCGCCAGTTCCATCCGTCCCTCGCGCTGCAAGATCGCCTCCAGCACGCCTTTCAGCTTGTGCAGATACAGCACATCCGAGGCAGCATAGTCTTTCTGCGCTTCGGTCAGGGTGGCAGAGCCCCAGTCGCTGGTTTGCTGGGCCTTCGAGACATCCACCCCGACATATTCGGCCAGCAGGTATTTCAGGCCGTGCCGATCAGTATAGGTGCGGATCAGCCGCGAGGCGATCTTGGTACACCAGACCGGGGCGGTCCGCACGCCAAACGCCTTTTGCAGCGCCGCAATGTCAAAGCGGCCAAAGTGGAACAACTTCAGCACAGCCGGATCGGTCAGCAACCGTTCCAGATTGGGCGCGCTGGTCTGGCCCCGGGCGATCTGCACCAGATGGGCATCGCCGTCGCCTGCGGAAAGCTGCACCACGCACAGCCGGTCGCGGCGCGGGTCAAGCCCCATGGTTTCGGTGTCAATGGCGACCACAGGCCCAAGGGTCAGGCCGTCAGGCAGGTCGTTCTGGTGCAGGTGAATGGCCAAGGTGCGGGCTTCCGTCTGAAAGGGTCGCAGCCTCGATAGACCCGGCAGGGGCACAGGGTCAACCTCGCAGGGCCGGGGTGGCGAAAGGCCCCACTATAGAAAAGGCCCGCTTACAGCAGACCTGTGATCATCATTCGCGTCGCGGTCAGCGGCACGCCCCGTGTGGTCTTGCCGGTCATGGTGAACTTGCGTTTCTTGGAATCCTGCAAACCGGCCATGAAGTCTTCGTCCACATCAGCGCTGTTCCAGAAGATCTGCACCCCGAACATCCCCTTCATCGAGAAGGATCCCACGGTTCCCGGCCGCATCGGCGGGGCATAAAGGTTCGCGGGCGGGTCCGAGGAATAGTAAACCTTGTTGGGCGCTTCGAAGTAATAATACCACACTTCATAGCTGCCTTCCTCGACCTCCCACCAGCCGCCCAGCCAATGGGGCACGGGCTTGCCCGCCTCGATCAGCGCCTTCATGTTCACCCAACCTTGCAGCGAGGCGGGTTTCCAGTCGTGCCGTTTGCGCTTGATCGCGTCATAGCCGTTGCTTGGCCCGCCCTGGCCGGATTCGACCGTGAACCAGTCGGTGCCATCGACATAAAGCGAGACACCCATATGGTTCAGGTTGGTGCCGTTGTGGTCGGCCGATTGCGCGAACATGCGGAACACGTCGCCATAATTCGGTTTGGCCCCGCTGTCTGCCGGCACCCAGCAATGGCCAAGGCCATAGCGCGTCAGCCAGTCGGCAATGTCGAACCGGCCTACACCGTCCTTGGAGGTGTAGCCCATCGCCACTGCGCATTTCGAGCAGAACTCATTGCAGGTGGTGGTGCGGTCGTTCACCCATTTGTCCAGCAAGCCGCGCTGGCTATAGCCGGTCATCCGCTGAAAGTCGGGGTTCGTCACGATCCCGTCAGCAATGGCTTTCACGTCATCAGACGAGAACTTGCCGTTCGCCGTGGTCAGCGTTTTGGATCCCTTGCCGGTGGACCTTACCTCTGGTGTCTGTCCAGGCAGGTCACCAACATAGGGCGGAACGCTGGTAATGAACTTTTCCAGCTTGAGCTGGTAATCTTCGGTCAGGGTTGGGGCTGGCATGGATCCACACTCCGAGAATGCGGTCATGGATAAATGTCGCAGACGGCAATATTGCGGCGATCATCAGCAAGATGCGGGCCAAAAAACCAAACGGCCGCCCCAAGGGACGGCCGTTTTGATAAATGGTGCCCAGAAGA
>DDEX01000065.1 GCA_002336845.1 Rhodobacteraceae bacterium UBA1943 | reverse complement strand
GGCGAAGTGCCGCAGCAGCCGCCGATGATCCGCACCCCGGCGTCGCGCGCCAGCACAGCATATTCGGCCATCAGCTCGGGCGTGCCGTCGTAATGGATATGGCCATCGTGATACTTGGGGATGCCGGCATTGCCCTTGGCAATGACGGGCCGTGCCGCGCCATGGCCGATGAAACCCGTGACGGTGCGCATCAGATCGGAGGCGCCGACACCGCAGTTGGCCCCGAAGGCAATCGGCGGATTGGGCAGGGTTTCCACCAGATCGGCCAAAGCGGCAGAAGTGACGCCCATCATGGTGCGCCCTGCTGTATCGAAACTCATCGTGCCGCACCAAGGCATCCCGGCCAGACGGGCGGCCTCTGCCGCGGCCTTGTATTCCTCGGGGGCGCTGATCGTCTCGATCCACAGCACATCCGCGCCGCCCTCTTTCAGGCCTTCGGCCTGTTCGTGGAAGATCTCGACCGCGACCGAATGGGTCATGGTGCCCATCGGCTCAAAGATTTCGCCGGTTGGCCCGACCGAGCCTGCCACCACGACCGAGCGGCCTGCGGCATCGGCAATCTCGCGACCAAGGGCTGCCCCGATGCGGTTCAACTCGCGCACCCGGCCTTGGGCATTGTGCAGTTTCAACCGCGCGGCATTGCCGCCAAAGGTGTTGGTCAGGAAAATGTCGGACCCGGCATCGACCGCGCCGCGATAAAGCGCGCGGATATTGCCGGGCTGATCGACGTTCCACAGCTCGGGCGGTTCGCCCGATGACAGGCCCATGTTGAACAGGTTGGTGCCGGTTGCGCCATCGGCCATCAGCCAGTCGCGGGTGGAAAGAAGTTCGGAAAGTCTGTCCATGATGGGCCTTTGAGCCTTGGGGTTTGCCCTGTCCTGACATGGGGGCAGGGGATAGGCAAATTCATATTGCTCATGATCATTTTCGATAATGGGCAATCAGGTGGCAATGAAAAGGGCCGGGCGCCCCATAAGGCCCCGGCCCCGGTCAACGGCGCTTGATGCCTTAGTTCTCGGTCATCAACTGGGCTTTGGCGACGCCGAGCAACTCGCCCAGCTTGGCCCGGATCTCGTCTGCGCCCGCCTTCGAGCCCAGATCGTTGGCCAGCTTGCGCACCACATCCTCGCTGCCCGCTTCCTCGAAATCGGCCGTCACCACCGATATCGCGTATTCCTCGGCCTCGGCCCCGGTCTTGCCAAGCAGGCCCGCGGCCCACAGGCCGGCCAGCTTGTTGCGGCGGGCCTCGGCGCGGAACTGCATGTCGGCATCATGGGCGAACTTGGCCTCGAAGCTATTTTCGCGGTCGTCGAACGTGGTCATATCTGGCCCCCTGGGTCATTGATCCTTTCCCCCCATATGCCTGCCGCGTCCCAGCCGATCAAGCCCCGATGAAGTGCTCTGGCCCTTCGCTTGCGGCAGCGGCCCGGCCCTGCTGGCAAAGGGCCGGGCCAGTCGGGTTGCGCTGGGCGCTTGCACGGCATATAGGCTGGGCACCGGGACGGGGTGGCCTTTGCCGCCCCGATACCCATTGGCAAGAGGTCATGATGGCGCGGCGCAAGAAGGTCTATGAAGGCAAGGCGAAGATCCTTTACGAAGGGCCGGAGCCTGGCACTCTGATCCAGTACTTCAAGGACGAAGCCGCAGCCGGTCAACCCGAAGTGCCGTCCTCTGCCGTGGAAGGACGTGGGGTACTGAACAACCGGCTGTCCGAATTCTTCATGGCCGGTCTGAATTCCATCGGGGTGCCGACGCATTTCATCCGCCGCCTGAACATGCGCGAGCAACTGGTGCGGATGGCTGAAATCATCCCCTTGCAGGTCGTGGTGCGCAACTTTGCCGCGGGCGAGCTGTCGCAGCGGCTGGGTATTCCCGAGGGGATGCCGCTGCCGCGCCCGATCGTGGAATATTACTACAAGGACGAGCGGCTGAACGACCCGATGGTTTCGGAAGAACACATCGTCGCCTTTGGCTGGGCCAATCAGCAGGATCTGGACGACATGATCGCGCTGGCGCTGCGGGTGAACGATTTTCTGTCGGGCGTGATGATGGGCGTGGGCGTCCGTCTGGCCGATTTCCGTATCGAGGTGGGCCGTATCTGGGAGGGCGATTTCATGCGCCTGATCGTGGCGGATGAGATCAGCCCCGACAATTGCCGCCTGTGGGACATCCGCGGCCTTGCCGAGCGTGAGGGAACTGCCGGTGCGCCGGTAGAGCCGGGGCCGCTGGCCGACGTTTACACCGAACTGGCCCGCCGTCTGGGGGTGCTGCCCTCGAACGTGACCCACGCGCCGAAGCCCACACTGATCAACTGACCCCTTGCCCTTCCCTTGCCCATGCGGCTAAGGGGGCGGCAGAGCCTTTGCAGCGGAGAAAGCCGATGAAAGCCCGTGTGACCGTGATGCTGAAATCCGGCGTTCTGGACGTGCAGGGCGAAGCGGTGCGCCATGCGCTGGGCACCCTGGGCTTTTCCGGCGTGAACGGTGTCCGTCAGGGCAAGGTCATTGAACTGGACCTGGCCGAGACCGACAAGGCCGCCGCCGAGGCTGCCGTCAAGTCGATGTGCGACAAGCTGCTGGCCAATACGGTGATCGAAGGCTATCGCGTCGATATCCTGTAAGGATCGAATTCGGTCGGACGAATTTGCAAGTTTCTTGGAAGAAACTTGCAAAAATCTTCCAAGATTTTTGGGTCAACCCAGCGGGGCAATCAGCGCCTTCAGCGCCTTTGCCGGGTCATCGCTGGTCCAGATTTCCTCACCCACGCCAAAGAAATCGGTGACGGGGCCGAATTTCCCGACCAGTTCGGCGGTCAGGGCACCCTCTGCGATGCAGGGCACCTCGATCATCTGGCTCCACCACTCGAACAGCTCGAAATCGGCGCGGTCGCCCTTGCCCAGATGGGTTTCGCCCACCGGACCAAAGGCGGCGTAATCGGCGCCCGCTTCGCCCGCGCTCATCCCCTCATGCCGGGTCACGCCGCAGAAGGCGCCGACGATGGCATCTTCGCCCAGATCCTTGCGAACCTTGCGGACCGAGCGGGCGCCATCGGTCAGATGCACGCCGTCAAGGCCAAGGCGCTCCACCATCAGCACATGGTTTTCGATCACGATGGCCACGTCACGCTGATGGGCCACCACGCGGCAGGCATCGCCCGCGCGCAGGATGGTATCCTCATCCCGTGTGGCCAGCGCCAGCCGGACGCAAGCCACCTCGGCCCCATCCAGAACCGAGGCCAGAAGGTCGGGGAACACCTCAAGCTCCAGCGCGGGCGGGGTGATCAGGATCAGTTGCGGGCGTTCGGCGTCGGCCATCGGGAATCTCCGGGTTTCCGCCGACTTAGCCCTTTTTCGGTCGCTTGGCCAGTTTTGGCGGCAGGGCATTGACGACCGACAGGGCAAGGGCCATGATGCGGCCGCGCCGGGCATCGTCGGCCATCGCCGCGTCGCTGGCATCGACCATGGCGGCCATCGGGCGGTCGCCCATCATCATCGGCGTGATGCCGGGAATGGTCAGGGCCTGATCGTAATGCTCTTTCCCGACGCGGAACATCGCGCCGCCCTTATGGACACCGCAGACCATATGGCCGTTCAGCAGGAAAGCCAGACCGCCGAACATCTTTTTTTCCACCACGCCCCGTCCCGCCAGATCATCGCGCAAAAGCTGCGCCAGTCCTTCGTCCCAGGCCATGCCATCCTCCTTGCCTCGCTTAGTGGCGAAGGCTATCACGCCCCGGTTCAAAACCCATAGGCCCCCCATGATCCCGCCCGCCTTCATTCTTGTGCGTCCCCAGATGGGCGAAAACATCGGTGCCGCGGCGCGGGCGATGCTGAATTTCGGTCTGGACCGGATGCGGATTGTCGATCCGCGCGACGGCTGGCCCAACCCCAAAGCCAATGCAATGGCCAGTGGTGCGGGCCGGGTGCTGGACCAGGCGGGGGTGTTTCCCGATCTGGCGGCGGCGGTGGGCGATTGTGACTATGTCTTCGCCACGACGGCGCGGAACCGCGAGATGGTCAAGCCCGTGCTGACGCCCGAGCGGGCGATGGAGCAGGCGCGTGCCCTGATTGCCGAGGGCAAGAAGGTGGCCGTGATGTTCGGGCCAGAACGTGCGGGGCTGGAAAATGAGGATCTGGTTCACGCCAATGCGCTGATCACCGTGCCGGTGAACCCGGACTTCCCCTCGTTGAACCTGGGGCAATGCGCGCTGCTGATGGGCTATGAATGGGGGCGGCAAACCCGCGAGGTGGTGCCCGAGGTGATGAACCTTGCCCGCACCGAATTTGCCCAGCGGCATGAGGTGGAAAAGCTGGCCGAGCATTTCGAGGAGCGGCTGGAGGCGGCGGGGTTCTTTTTCCCGCCCACCAAGGCCGACGGGATGCGGCTGAACCTGCGCAACATGTGGGGGCGGCTGAACCTGACCCGCGCCGAGGTGCAGACCTTTCACGGAATGCTGCGCCAGATTGCCTACAAGCTGAAGGTGCAGGGCAAGGAATAGGGTTCTTGTTCCAAGGGTTGCGCGGGTTTTCGCAAGTTGCACCAGCGGGGGTTTCACACACCCCGCGACCATGGTTACTTGAACCAGTGGCGCAACCATGGTCGCACCCCGTGGGATATTTATGCCAAGATGAAGCAGAAAGAGTTTGGGGGCAGGATGATTACGCGGCGCGGGGCGGTTTTAGGGATGGTGTCGCTGGCGGGGCTGTCGGCCTGCGTTGGGGGCGGGGCGGGCGTTCCGCGCGGCCCGTCACAGGTGTTCCGGCCAGAGCCGAACGCAGATTTTGATGCCTGGGTGGCCGGGTTTCGCACGCGGGCGGCGGCGCGGGGGATTTCTGCGGGCGTGATTGACAGTGCTTTCCGTCATGTGGGCTTTCTGCCTGGCGTGATTGAGCGCGACCGCAACCAGACCGAATTTACCCGCACGACCGAGGATTACCTGTCGATTGCCGCCTCGGATGAGCGGGTTGCGCTGGGCCGGCAGATGGTGGCGCGCTATTCGGGCGAGCTGGCGGCGATCGAGGCGCGCTATGGCGTGGACCGCTATATCGTGGCGGCGATCTGGGGGCTGGAGAGTTTCTTTGGCACGCGGCGCGGCGATGTGCCGGTCATCTCTGCCCTTTCCACATTGGCGTTCGAGGGGCGGCGGGGTGAGTTTTTCGAGGGGCAACTGATCGCCGCGCTGAAGATCTTGCAATCGGGGGATACCACGCCCGACCGGATGACCGGCAGTTGGGCGGGGGCGATGGGGCATACCCAGTTCATTCCGACCTCGTATCTGGCCTATGCCGTTGATTTCAATGGCGATGGGCGGCGCGACATCTGGTCTGACGATCCGGGCGATGCGCTGGCCTCAACCGCCGCCTATCTGTCGCGGTCGGGATGGCAGCGGGGGCAGCCCTGGGGGATGGAGGTGCGACTGCCTGCCGGGTTCAACACGGCGCTGGCCGGGCGCGGCAAGGGACGGGCCACGGGCGAGTGGGCGGCGATGGGGGTTACGGCGGCAGAGGGCGGTGGGTTGCCCGGCGGCGTCGGGTCAATCCTGGCGCCGGCGGGGGCTGGCGGGCCAGCGTTCCTGATCTTTCAGAACTTCAACGTCATCCTGCGCTATAACAATGCCGAGAATTACGCGCTGGGTGTCGGGCACCTGTCGGACCGCTTGCGCGGGCAGGGGCCGCTGCGCGGCAGTTTCCCGCCCGACGCCACCGGGCTGACCAAGGCCGACCGGCAGGAGATTCAATCGCGGCTGGCGGCGATGGGCTATGATGTCGGCACGCCGGACGGGGTGATTGGCACGAAAACCAAGGATGCGATTTCGGCCTTTCAGCAATCGCGTGGGCTGGCGGTGACGGGCGTTCCTTCGCCCGATCTGCTTCAGGCGCTGCGCAGGGGGTGACTGGGGGCCTTGAAGGCCCCTTGTCGCGCGCCTAGTGTCCGGCCCAAGCGAAGGGGACGGACATGGCCACAAAGCGCAGTATTTTCGAGGACGTGGGCGAGGGGGCAAAGCCCGCGCCGGTGCCTGCGGGCGGGCTGATCGACGGGCGCAAGGGCGCGCGTGGGGCGATCCGGCTGTGGCTGGTGGCGATTTTCCTTTTGGTTGCGGCGATGATCGTGGTGGGCGGCATGACGCGCCTGTCGGATGCCGGCCTGTCGATTACCGAGTGGAAGCCGGTCACCGGGGCCATTCCGCCGATGAACGATGCCGCCTGGGGCGTGGAGTTCGATAAGTACAAGGCGACCCCGCAATTTGCCCTGATGAACAGCCAGATGACGCTGGAAGAGTTCAAGTCGATCTTCTGGTGGGAATGGGGGCACCGGCAGTTGGGGCGGCTGATCGGTCTTGTCTGGGCGGTGGGCTTCGTGGCTTTCCTGCTGGCGCGGAAGATTCCGGCGGGCTGGACCGGGCGGCTGTTCGGTCTTGGTGTGCTGGGTGGCGCGCAGGGGGCGATAGGCTGGTGGATGGTGTCTTCGGGCCTGACGGGCAGCATGGTATCGGTGGCGTCCTACCGGCTTGCGATTCATCTGGGGATTGCCTTTATCATTCTGGGGCTGTCGGCGTGGTATGTGCTGCTGCTGGGGCGCAGTGAAACCGAGTTGATGCAGGCCCGCCGCGCCGGAGAGCGCAAGCTGAAGGGTATGGGCGCCGGGCTGATGCACCTGGCCTTTGTGCAGGTTCTGCTGGGGGCGCTGGTTGCAGGGATTGATGCGGGCCGCGCCTTTCCCACCTGGCCCGACATGAACGGCAGCTTTTTCCCGGCGGATGCGTTCTATGTGCCAGAGGGCGGGCTATGGCGGGCCTTCTTTGAAAACCCGGGTCTGGTGCAGTTCAATCACCGGATGGTGGGGTATCTGCTGTTTGCCTTTGGCATCGGCGCCTATTTCGCCGCCCGCAAATCTCCCTATCTGACAACGCGCCGTGCGTTTCTTGCGGTGGCGGTCATGCTTCTGGCACAGGTGACGCTGGGCATCTTTACCGCGCTGACGGGCGCGCATGTGCATGTGGCGATCACCCACCAGATTGGTGCTGTGATCCTGTGGGTGCTGATTCTGCGGGCGCGGCACATGGCGATTTATCCGGTTCAGGGTTCCATTCGTGAGGGCACGGCATGACCAGCAACACCACCGCATTTGCCGATCTGATGGCGCATCGGCGCCAGACCGAGGCGTTGAGCTTTGTTGCCGAACGCCTTGGGTGGGATCAGGAAACCATGATGCCGCGCGGAGCGGCGGAGCAGCGCGGCGAGGAGATGGCGGCGATGGAGGGCGTTTTGCACGCCCGCCGCACCGATCCGCGCATTGGCGACTGGCTGGCCGCAGCAACGGCGCCCGATGCGGCGGGCGAGGCGGCGTTGCGGCTGATCGGGCGGTCTTATGCGAGGAACGTCAAGGTGCCTGCCGATCTGGCGCAAGAGCTGGCGCGGGTCACCTCGACCGCGCAGGGTATCTGGGCCGAGGCGCGGGCGCGCGACGATGTGGCGGCCTTCCTGCCGACGCTGGCCGAGGTGATTGCCCTGCGCCAGCGCGAGGCGGAATGTCTGGCCGAGGGGGGCGATCTTTATGATGCGCTGATGGATGATTATGAGCCGGGCGCAACGGCGGCCAGTATTGGTGCCATGTTCGACCGGATGCGGCCACGTCTGGTGGCTTTGCGCGAAAAGGTTCTGGGTTCCACCCGCCAGCCAAAGGCGCTGGAGGGCAATTTCGCCACCGAAACCCAGTTGCGCATGTCGCGCGATCTGGCCAGTGCTTTCGGCTATGACTGGAGCCGGGGGCGCATAGACCTTGCGGTTCATCCCTTCAGCTCTGGTGGCTGGAATGACAGCCGGATCACGACGCGGGTGGTGGAAACCGAACCATTCAACTGTTTCTACTCGACCATCCATGAGGTCGGTCATTCCAGCTATGAGCTGGCGATCGACCCCGATTACGCGCTGACGCCGATGGGTCATGGCGTGTCAATGGGGGTCCATGAAAGCCAGAGCCGGATTTACGAAAACCAGATGGGCCGTGGCCGCGCATTTACCGGCTGGATCTATCAGGAAATGCGCGAACGGTTCGGCGAATTTGGCATCAACACCCCCGAGGATTTCTATGGCGCGGTGAACCGGGTGCATTCCGGCTTTATTCGCACCGAGGCGGATGAGGTACATTACAACCTGCACATCATGATGCGGTTTGATCTGGAGCGCGCGCTGATCAAGGGCGACCTGGCGGTGGGCGATCTGGAGGCGGCGTGGAACGACCGCTTCAAGGCCGATTTCGGCGTGGCGGTGGACCGGCCAAGCCACGGCATGTTGCAGGATGTGCATTGGTCGGTAGGCCTGTTCGGCTACTTCCCGACCTATACCTTGGGCAATGTCTATGCCGGGTGCCTGTGGCAGGCCCTGCGCGCGGCGGTGCCGGATGTGGATGAGACGCTGGCCAAGGGTGATGCGACCCTCGCGACCGGCTGGCTGCGCGAAAACCTGCAACGCCATGGCGGCCTGCGCCCTCCGCGCGAAACCATCGCCCATGCCTGCGGCTTTGCCCCCGATGAGGGGCCGCTGCTGGATTATCTGGAAACCAAGTTCGGCGAGCTTTACGGGTTGTGACCGGGCAGGCGGGCAGGGCGGTCTGGTTCCTGGCCCTGGGTCAGTTGCTGACCTATGCCGGGGTTTACTATTCCTTTGCCGCGCTGTTGCCCGATCTGCTGGCGGCAACGGGTTGGAGCAAGGGACAACTTGCGGCAGGGCCGACGCTGGCCTTTCTGGTGGCAGGCTTGGTCACGCCTTTGACCGGGCGGCTGGTCGATCGGGGCTATGCCGGCCTGCTGCTGTTGGGAATGCCGGTTCTGGCCGGGCTGGCGCTGATGGGTCTGTCGTTTGCGGGTAGCCCTTTGATCTGGCTGGCGCTGTGGGGCGTGATCGGCGTCGCACAGGCGGGGATGATGTATGAAACCTGCTTTGCCCATCTGACGCGCCATACCGGCGCGGATGCCCGGACGGCCATTACCCGTGTGACGCTGGTGGCAGGTCTGGCCGGAACGCTCAGCTTTCCCTTGGGCCATTGGCTGGGCGCGGCTTTGGGGGGGCAACAGGCGTTTCTGGTATTCGGCGCGGTTCTTATCCTTGGCGCCGCACCGATAAACCTGTTGGGCCTGCGTGGGCTGAAAACTGCGTCGCAGGACATGCCCTCACGCGCGGGAGACGGAGGTAGCACCCTGAGCCTAGCCATGCGCCGCCCGGCGTTCTGGGTGATTGCCGGATTGTTCGGTCTGGTGATGCTGAACCATTCGCTGATCCTGACCTTTGTCCTGATCCTGATGGGAGACAAGGGGGCCAGCCCGGCGACGGCGGCACTGGCGGCAGCCTGTATCGGCCCGGCGCAGGTGCTGGGGCGGATCGTGCTGATGGTGAATGCGGCGCGGATGACGAATGGCCGCGCGACCATCATCGCGCTTGCGATGGTGGCGCTGGCCTCGCTGGTGCTGGGCGGTTCAGGGGCGTGGATCGGGCTGATCTTTGTCTTTGCGGTGTTGCAGGGGGCGGGGGTGGGCATCCTGTCGATCTTGCGCCCGGTGCTGGCGGTCGAGCATCTTGGGCGCACGGGATTTGGTGCGATCTCTGGCGCGATTGCGGTCGCGCCGACGCTGGCACAGGCGCTTGGCCCAAGTCTTGGCGCCTGGCTGATTGCCTGGCGCGGCGAGGCGGCGGCGCTGATCGGGGCAACGGTCATGGCCTTTGTGGCAATGGGCCTTGGCGCCTGGCTTGCCCGCTGGCCCAGAACAGAGGAGTGACCCTTTTGCAGATGACGGCAGAAGAGCTGCAAGCCTTTCTTGCGCGCGATTTCGGGCAAGTGGCGGCGGATTTCAGGGTAGAGCGGGCGGATGCGGCAGGCCTGTGCCTGCGCTTGCGGGTCGAGGGCCGGCATCTGCGGCCCGGCGGCACAGTTTCGGGCCCGGCGATGTTCGGGCTGGCGGATGTAGCGATGTATCTGGCCATTCTGGCCCGGATCGGGCCAGTGGCGTTGGCTGTCACGACGAATTGCGCGATCGACTTCATGCGCAAGCCAGCGGCGGGGCGCGACCTTCTGGCCGAGGCGCGGGTGCTGAAGCTGGGGCGCGTGTTGGCTGTGGGCGACGTGCTGATTTTCTCGGAAGGCGAGGATCAGCCGGTGGCGCGGGCGGGGCTGACCTATTCGATCCCGCCGAAATGAAAAGGGTGCGTGAGATCACGCACCCTTTGGAAATTGGCAGAGGTTGCCTGCTTTGCACGCACCTTTATGGATGGTTCAGGCGGAAGCGGCCTTCGATCTGCGCGCCGCTTTCGATCACCAGTGTGGAATAGTTCACATCCGCCGTGACCTGGGCCGCCGCGCGCAGGGTGAAATTCTCGCTATGGACCTTGCCGTCCAGCTTGCCCTTGATCTCGACCACATCGGCGGCAATGTCGCCGTTGACCTTGCCCTCGGCGCCGACGATCAGGGCCTGCGCCTGGATCGTGCCCTCAACCTCGCCCAGAACCTCGACCTGGCCGGTCGATGTCACTTCGCCGACGATCTTGAGATCGGCACCCAGAACCGAACGGGTGTTGCCACCCAGACCGGCAGGCCGGGCAGGGGCAGAGGTGGGGTCGGCGGTTTTCGAAAACATGCGGCAATCCTCGGCTGGCTTGGCGCGATAAGGACCGAAGGTGGCGGCAGGGTCAAGGGTCCGGGGGGCTATTGGTCGGCAAGGGGACATTCGGTGGCGCGGAAGGGGCGACACGGCGGGCCGAATTTGATCATATGGACGGGGAATCAGCCTTTGGAGGTCATATGCAGGACGGGTTCTTCACGCCGGTTTCGGGGTTCGACATGCCGCGATTCGCAGGCATTCCCACCTTCATGCGCCTGCCGCATGTGGGCCTTGACCATCCCCGCCTGTCCGAGGTGCAGATCGGCCTGATCGGCGCGCCCTGGGATGGCGGCACCACGAACCGCCCCGGCCCGCGCCATGGGCCGCGCCAGTTGCGCGACCAGTCCACCATGATCCGGGCTCAGAACGGCGCCACCTGGGTCGCCCCCTTTCAGGCCGCGCGCTGCGCCGATCTGGGGGATGTTGCGATCAACCCCGGCGACCTGATGGACAGCCTGGCGCGGATGGAGGCGTTCTATGACCGGGTGGTCGCGGCGGGCATCCTGCCCCTGACCGCAGGGGGCGACCACCTTTGCACCCTGCCGATCCTGCGGGCGGTGGCCAAGGCGCGGCCCGTCGGGATGATTCAGTTCGACAGCCATACCGATCTGAATGACGTCTATTTCGGCACCAGCCGGTTCAACCACGGCACTCCGTTCCGCCGCGCGGTGGAAGAGGGGCTCTTGGATCCCAAACGCTATGTGATCATCGGCATCCGCGGTTCGGCCTTTGGCCGCGACGACTGGGATTTCGCCGCCGCCAATGGCATCCGCATCATTCCGATTGCCGAGTTTCACGCCCGCGGGCCCGAGGATGTAATGGCCGAGGCACGAGAGATCGTGGGGCAAGGCCCGGTCTATGCAACCTATGACATCGACTTTGTGGACCCGACCTTCGCGCCCGGAACGGGCACGCCCGAGGTGGGCGGGCCGAATAGCTGGCAGGCCTTGCAGATGGCGCGGGGCTTGCGCGGTCTGAACCTGGTGGGGGCCGATCTGGTCGAGGTCTCGCCTCCGTTCGACATGGCGGGGGGAACGGCGCTTTTGGGGATCAACCTGATCTTCGAGATGCTGTGCGTGATGGCCGAGCGCGTCGCGCAGGGATGAGGGCGGACCGGGGGCGCTTCGCCCCCCGGACCCCCAGAGGATATTTTTGCCAAGATGAAGAGGGTTTGCCGTGACGGCTGAGATGATCATCACCAATGCCAGGGTTCTGACGATGGATGAGGTGCGACCGCGCGCCGAGGCGGTTGCGCTGGCGGGGGGGCGGATACTGGCGGTTGGCAGCGCGGCTGAGGTGGGTGCGCTGACCGGGCCTGCGACGCGGGTGATCGATGCGGGCGGGCGCACCCTGCTGCCGGGCTTTGTGGAAAGCCACCTGCATCTGGTGCTGGGCGGCAATGAGCTGACGCAGTTGCAGTTGGGCGGCGTGTTGGGGTTCGAGGCGCTGGCAGAGGCATTCCGCGCCTATGCGGCGGCGAACCCGGACAAGCCCCTGTTGATGGCGCAAGGGGCGGCCTATGAGATTCTGGGCGAGGCTGTGACTCGGCATGATCTGGACCGGGTGATCGCTGATCGGCCGATTGCAATGATGTCACCCGATCATCACACGGTCTGGGCCAATACGGCGGCCTTGCAGGCGGCGGGTCTGTTGCACGGGGCCGCGATGCCCCATGGCCATGAGGTGGTGATGGCCGCCGATGGCACGGCGGCGGGCGAATTGCGCGAGTTCGAGGCCTTCAGCCCGATCCTTGCCCTGTCGGGTGAGCTGCATCTGCAACTGGGCATCGCCACCGGGGGGGAGCCCAACCCCTGGCCCGATGCCGCCCAACGCGCGATTGACAAGGACAAGGTGGCGGCGGGGCTGGCCCATTGCGCGGCGCATGGCATCACCTCGATGGTGAACATGGATGGCAACCTTTATACCTTGCGCCTCTTGCAGGAGATGGAGGCCGAGGGGCGGCTGACCGCGCGGGTCAAGGTGCCGTTTCATATGAAGCCGCATATGGGGCTGGAGGAGCTGGAGCGTGCCACCGCAATGACCGAGGCGGCGTCTGGCGACTGGGTGTTCGCCGGTTTCGTGAAGATGTTCCAGGATGGCGTGGTGGACAGCCGCACTGCCTATATGCTGCACGACTATCCGGGCACGAATGCCCGCAGCGAACCATTGTTTGAGCCGGAGCGGTTCAAGGACATCTGCGCCGAGGCTGACCGGCGCGGCTTGCAGATTGCGGTTCATGCCATCGGCGACGGGGCGGTGCAGGTTACAATTGACGGCTATGAGGCGGCGCAGGTCAGGAACGGCAAGCGTGACAGCCGCCACCGGATTGAGCATATCGAACTGATCGACCGGGCCGATGTGCCGCGTCTGGGCGCCTTGGGTATCACCGCAAGCGTGCAGCCGCCCCATCCGCCGGGCGTGATGGACTTCCCGCTCTCGACCATGGAGCATGTGTTTCACCGGCATCGCTGGCAGGACGCCTATTTGTGGAAGACGCTGGCCGACCATGGCGCGCCCCTGGCCTTTGCCAGTGACTGGCCGGTCACCGATGTCAGCGTGATGCGCGGCATTCAAGCCGCGTTGACCCGCGTTCCGTTTGATGGGGCAGGGGATGAGCGTGTGCCGCTGATGACGGTTTTGAATGCCTATACTGCCGGCGGGGCTTGGGCGGCGCATATGGAGGGGGTGACGGGGCGGCTTGTGCCGGGCCTGGCGGCCGACCTTGTCCTGATCGACGGGGATATCGAGGCGATTCCTGCGACCGGAATCGGCGCTACGGGAATCGTTTTGACGATCGCAGGGGGGCGGATCACCCATCAAGCGACTGGATTCGCTTGAGTTATCCACAGATTCGGGTGGGGGCTACAGGCCTGCACCCGAATTCCCGGCGCGCATCATGCGGATTGTGGAACAAATTTCACCAATAAAACTTGGGGTTCTCGGGGTATCCGACAAAAAATCGTCACGAAGCCTGTTTTTTGCTCTTGCAGGTCGGGCAACCCGGACGTAAATACCGCCTCACCGAAACGGAACGACGCTGAAACGAAGCGAAGGAACGAAGCGGGCGGCAGCGAAAGCTGCTGATACTACTCTGGATGCAAGGTTGCGGGACGCGCCAAGGGATTGGCGGTTCGGTTATTTTGTGTCTTCGCTCTTTGACAATATGATGGAAGAAGGGATATGTGGGCGGTTTGGGCGCATCGGCGTTTGACTGTTTGCATATCGGCCTACTAGGGAAGTTCGGGAAACTGGGCGGACCGATGATGTAGGTGTCAGCTTCACAGTTTGTGGGTCACGTTACTTCGGTAACTTGGCACATGAAGTGTAAGAGACTATGCCCTTGATGGGTATAGCAGATGTGCGAAGGTTCGACGTCAAGGATAGCGTAGAGATACGCTTTCAACTTGAGAGTTTGATCCTGGCTCAGAACGAACGCTGGCGGCAGGCCTAACACATGCAAGTCGAGCGGGGGAGCAATCCCTAGCGGCGGACGGGTTAGTAACGCGTGGGAACGTGCCCAAAGGTA
>DDEX01000083.1 GCA_002336845.1 Rhodobacteraceae bacterium UBA1943 | reverse complement strand
CCCCTGCCAGGGGGAGGGCCAGGGAGGGGGTCGCCCGCATGTCCGGTTTCCACAGCGACATTCACAAGATGCACGCCCGCGCCCTGCGCGCCGGCATGACCGAGACAGAGAGGCGTCTGTGGCACCACCTGCGCGCCCATCGCTTCCTTGGCCTGTCGGTGCGCCGTCAGGCCCCCATCGGCCCCTTCATCGTGGACTTCCTGATCCCGGCGCATCGCCTGATCATCGAGCTTGACGGCGGCCAGCACAATCCCGCCGTCGATGCCCCGCGCGATGCTGCGCTGGCGGCGCGCGGCTATCGCATCCTACGGTTCTGGAACCACGATGTGCTGGGCAACCTGCCCGGCTGCCTGCAACGGATCGCCGAAGAGGCCAAATCATGACCGACCAAGCCTACAACTTCGCCTACCTCGACGAACAGACCAAGCGGATGATCCGCCGCGCCATCCTGAAGGGCGTCGCTGTGCCCGGCTATCAGGTGCCTTTCGCCAGCCGCGAGATGCCTATGCCCTATGGCTGGGGCACCGGCGGCGTGCAGGTAACTGCCGCCTGCCTGATGCCGGAAGATGTGCTGAAGGTGATCGATCAGGGCGCGGATGACACCACCAACGCCGTTTCGATCCGCAAGTTCTTTCAACGCACTGCCGAGGTCGCCACGACCGAGGCCACCGCCGAAGCGACCGTGATCCAGACCCGCCACCGCATTCCCGAAGCGGCGCTGACCAAGGACCAGATCCTTGTCTATCAGGTGCCGATCCCCGAGCCGCTGCGCTTTCTGGAACCGCGAGAGACCGAAACCCGCAAGATGCACAGCCTTGAGGAATACGGCCTGATGCACGTCAAGCTGTATGAGGACATTGCCCGTCACGGCGCCATTGCGACGTCCTACGCCTATCCGGTGAAGGTTGAAGGGCGCTATGTGATGGACCCCTCGCCCATCCCGAAATTCGACAATCCGAAACTGTCGAACTCGCCCGCCCTGCAACTGTTCGGTGCCGGGCGTGAACAGCGCATCTATGCCTTGCCGCCCTTTACCCATGTCGTCAGCCTTGATTTCGACGACCATCCCTTTGAACCCTCGAAGGCCCCGCATGACTGCGACCTGTGCGGCGCAAGCGAAAGCTATCTGGATGAGGTGATCACCGACGATCATGGCGGGCGGATGTTTGTCTGCTCCGACACCGACTTTTGCCGCACGCGGCGCGAGGCGGGGCATGTCGGAAGGTTGGGAACCCCGTCGCAGGAGGCCGCGGAATGAACGCGATGACCGAAACCCGCCCGCTGCTGAGCGTCCGCAACCTGACCAAGCGTTACGGCCCGCGCATCGGCTGTGCCGATGTGTCGTTCAACCTTTACCCCGGTGAGGTGCTGGGCATCGTGGGTGAATCCGGCTCCGGCAAGTCCACCCTGCTGTCCTGCCTTGCGGGCCACCAGACGCCGGATACGGGCGAGGTGATCTTTCAGACCGCCCAAGGCCCGCGCGATGTGCTGCAAATGGCCGAACCCGACCGCCGCCGCCTTGGCCGCACCGACTGGGCCTTTGTCCACCAGAACCCGCGCGACGGGCTGCGCATGGGCGTGACGGCAGGCGGCAACGTGGGCGAGCGGTTGATGGCCGTGGGGGCGCGCCACTATGGCGACATCCGCGAAAAGGCCACCGACTGGCTGGGCCGGGTGGAAATCGCCGCCGACCGCATCGACGACCGCCCGCGCCAGTTTTCAGGCGGAATGCAGCAACGCCTGCAAATCGCCCGCAACCTCGTGACCGGCCCGCGTCTTGTGTTCATGGATGAACCGACCGGCGGTCTGGACGTGAGCGTTCAGGCCCGCCTCCTGGACCTGCTGCGCGGCCTTGTGCGCGATCTTGGCCTGTCGGTGATCATCGTCACGCATGACCTTGCCGTGGTGCGCCTGCTGGCCCATCGCCTGATGGTGATGAAATCGGGGCATGTTGTTGAACAAGGCCTGACCGATCAGGTCTTGGACGATCCGCAACATGGCTATACGCAACTGTTGGTATCCTCGATCCTTCAGGTGTGACCCATGCTTTTCGCCTATGCCGCCGATGGCGCGAAACTGACCCAGCTTCCCCTGTCCACCGACCTTGATCAGGCGCTGTGGGTGGACCTGTACCGGCCCATGCCGGAACAGGTGGCGAAGGTGCGCGATCTGGGTGTGGATGTGCCGACACTGGCCGATATGGAAGAGATCGAGATTTCCAATCGCCTTTACCGTGAAAACGGCGCCGACTATCTGACAGTGGTTCTGCCCGGCCTGTCAGAGACGAAAAACCCCATCTCTGGCCCGGTCTGCTTTGTGCTGATGCCCAACCGGCTGGTGACGGTGCGCCACCATGCGCCGCGCCCGTTTGAAACCTATCCCACCCGCGCCGACAAGGTTGGCCCCGGCTGCGGCGACCCCAAGCGACTGTTCCTGTCGCTGCTGGAGGAAATCATCGGGCGGCTGGCCGACCTGCTGGAAGGTGCGGGCAAATCGCTGGACGAGATTTCCAAGGATGTGTTTCACGCCGAAGGCAATGACCGCGACCTTGCGAAATCCTTGCGCGACGTGTCCCGCGAAAGCGATTTGATCGGCAAGGTCCGCCTGTCGCTGCTGACGCTGGAACGTGCGGTAAGCTATTTCGGCCAGTCGCTGCCCGAGGGCGCCGATGCGTTAAAGCCCGTGGTCAAGGGCCTGATGCGCGACATTCAGGCGCTGGAGGTGCATGGCGACTTTCTGACCAACCGCATCGCCATGGCCTCTGATCTGACATTGGGCATGATTTCGGTGGCGCAGAACACCACGGTGAAAATCGTCTCGGTCGTGGCGGTGATCTTCCTGCCGCCTACCCTGATCGCCTCGGCCTATGGCATGAACTTTGCCAGCATGCCCGAACTGAACTGGTCCTGGGGCTATCCCATGGCCCTTGGCCTGATGGTGGCCTCTGCCATCGGCACCTTCCTGTTTTTCAAATGGAAACGATGGCTATGATTGCGATCTCCGACCTGTCCAAGACCTTCACGCTGCACAATCAGGGCGGCGCGGTCATTCCGGTGATGCAGGGTGCGGCCCTGACGGTGAGCACCGGGGAATGTGTGGGGCTGGTGGGCGCGTCGGGTTCCGGGAAATCCACGCTGATGCGGATGATCTGGGGGAATTATCTGGCTGCATCGGGTCAGATATTGGTGGCAGGCGTCGATGTGGCCCGCGCCGAACCGCGCGAGATCATTGCGTTGCGCCGGTCAACCCTTGGCTATGTCAGCCAGTTCCTGCGCGTGGTGCCGCGTGTGCCCACCGTGGATGTGGTGGCCGAACCGCTGCTGAACCTGGGCGTTCCGGCGGAACAGGCGCGCGACCGGGCAATGGCGCTGCTGGCCCGGCTGAACATTCCAGAACGCCTCTGGTCGCTGTCGCCCACCACCTTTTCGGGGGGCGAGCAACAGCGAGTGAACATCGCGCGCGGCTTCATTCACCCTTGGCCGGTGATGCTGCTGGACGAACCCACCGCCAGCCTTGATGCCGCGAACCGCGAGGTCGTGCTGACCCTGATCGAAGAAGCCAAGGCAGGCGGTGCCGCCATTCTTGGCATCTTTCACGACGAAGGCGCGCGCGACCGGGTGTGCGACAGGCTGGTCGATGTGACCGGCTTCCGCCCGGCGGTGGCGGCATGAGCGGCAGGCTGTTCGCCGTTGTCGGCCCCTCGGGGGCGGGCAAGGATACGCTGATGGCCGCTGCCCGCGCCGCGCGGCCCGACATCGCGCTGGTGCGCCGCGTCATCACCCGGCCCGAAAGCGCCGGGGGCGAGGATTATGAGGGCGTGACCGAGGCCGAATTCGCCCTGCGGCTGGCGGCGGGCCAGTTCGCGCTGCACTGGCGTGCCCATGGTCTGCACTATGCCATTCCTGAAACCGAGCTTGCCCCCATGGCCGATGGCCCGCTGCTGTTCAACGGGTCTCGTGCCGCGCTGCCGGTGGCTGCGGCGCGGTTTCCCGACCTGACGGTGATCCGCGTCACCGCCCCCTCTGCCGTGCTGATCGAGCGTCTGATGGCCCGGGGCCGCGAAACGCGCGAAGATATCGAGGCCCGGGTTCAGCGCGCCAGTTATGAGTTGCCCGAAGGCCTGCGCGTGATCGACGTGCGCAACGACGGCCCCCTTGCCGAAGGCGTCGCGCGGTTTCTGGCGGCCCTTCAGCCGGTCAGCGCGTGACGGCCGATCAGATGGAACCGGCCCTGAAAATCCTCGCCGAACAGGCACAGATCCTCGACCACGAAGGGCGCGGGGATCACCGGGGCAAACCAGTCGGCGGCAACCTTGGCCACGGGGATGATCTGATCCTCGGGCAGATCGTCGCTGAGCGTAAGGTGAAAACGGAACAGCTCCATCACATGCGGATAGCCCCATTGGTCCAGCAGCTCGCGCTTGCGCGGCGAGAGGGCTTCGGGCTTGCGACGGGCGCGCTCTTCGGGCGTCAGGGGCGCGCGAAAGGCGTCAAGGCCCCGCACCACCTCGGCGGCCAGCGTCATCAATCCGGCCTCATCCCCATCCGGCACCAGCGCCAGAAACCCGCCCAGATGCGCCAGCTTCAGCCCCGGCATACGGGCCGGGGCAAGGCGGCGGGCAAGCCCGGCGGCAGCGGTTTGCAACTGGCCTTCCGTTGCGCCCTGCGCCAGCCGGAAGGGCGCCTTGATCGTGCCGTGAAAGCCGTATTTGCGTGGTGCGACCGTCAGCTCGTGCAGGGCGCGCGGCAATCCGGGCAGGTCAGGCTGTGCCACCGCCTTGCCGCTTGCCACATCCCATCCCAGCCATTCGGCCGCCGCCTCGGCGAAATCGCCACGGCGGGGCGCGTAATAGACCGCATATCTTCTGAAATCACTCATGCCCCTGCCCTATGCGCTGCCCGTCACATGGATGTGACAGTTTTCCGCCATTTCACCCTTTCCGGCCGCGTGCCGCAATGCCCTGAAGGTCTGCCATGACGATCCTTGCCAATGCCCGCCTTGTCCTTGCCGATGAGGTCATCCCCGGAAGCGTGGTGATCCGCGACGGGCTGATCGCCGAAATCGCCCCCGGCACCGCCGTGCCCGCAGGCGCCGAGGACATGGGGGGCGACCTGCTGATGCCCGGCCTGATCGAGCTGCATACCGACAATCTGGAGCGCCATATCGAGCCGCGCCCCAAGGTCGGCTGGCCCCATGCCCCTGCCATCGTGGCCCATGATGCCGAGCTTGCCGGTTGCGGCATCACCACGGTGTTCGATGCGCTACGCGTCGGCTCGGTCGTGTCGCGCACCAAGTCGAACTATGGCGAATATGCCCGCGCGCTGGCTGATGAGATCATGGGCCTGCGCGCGGCGGGAGCGTTGAAGATCAACCACCTCTTGCACCTGCGGGCCGAGATCTGCTCGGAAACCCTGATCGCCGAAATGGCCAAGTTCGGCCCCGAGGACGGTGTGGGCATCGTCAGCCTGATGGACCACACCCCCGGCCAGCGCCAGTTCCGCGACCTGACGCAACTCAAGAACTACGTTTGCGGAAAGCACGGCTTTTCCGATGCCGAGTTCGAGCATCATGTGGCCGAGCAAAAGGCGCTGTCGGCCATGATGGGGGTGGCGCATGAGGAAACCGCAGTGGCAGAGGCGCTGCGCTATGGCGCGGTGCTGGCCAGCCATGACGATACCACCGCCGGTCACGTCGCCGCATCCGCCCGCCATGGCGCAAGTTTCGCCGAATTTCCCACCACGGTCGAGGCCGCGCGCGCCTGCCACAGCCACGGCATTTCCGTGATGATGGGCGCGCCGAACCTGATCCGGGGCGGGTCGCATTCGGGCAACGTGGCGGCCAAGACCCTGGCGGAAGAGGGGCTTTTGGACATCGTGTCGTCCGACTATGTGCCTTCGGCGCTGCTTTTGGCTGGGCTGATGCTGGGCGATCTGTGGGGCGATGTGCCGCGCGGGATCGCCACGGTTACTGCGGCCCCGGCGCGGGCGGCGCATCTTTACGACCGGGGCGTGATTGCGCCGGGGATGCGGGCCGATCTGCTGCGCGTCGCACGCATCGGCGAGGCGGGCCTGCCGCGCGGAACATGGGTGGGGGGCCGTCGGGTGGCCTGATCCGACAGTTTGGCGAGAATTCGATGCGCTTTCCATTTGAATGAATGGCCCCTGCGGGCGGTGAATGCGCGCGGTCAGGTGGGCGAACCCGCCTGTGCCTGAGCGCGGATCCGTGCCGTAAACTCGCGCAGCAACGGCACGCGGCGGGGACGGAAATGGTCACCAGTTGCCCGCACATCGGCCATTTGATGCAGGTGAAAGCGGCGAAAGCCCTGCCGCAGGCAGCACCAGGCCAGCACCATCAGCGCCCGGTCGAACCAGACGACCGACAGCGGCCATATCTGTCGGTGGGTGACCGAGCCATCCTTGTCGGTATAGCCCATCTCCAGCACCTCCTCATCCCAGCAGGCCTGCCGGACCAGCGCCAGATGCGCGGGCGCAGGCGGGCGGCGGTCCAGCCGGTGGGTGCGGCTGACGGCATGGATCGCCTGGCGCTGCACCCGTTCGGGCAGGGTGGCGACGATCTTGGCCATCGCGGCATCCGCCGCCTTGGCCATGGCCGCATCGCCCATCTGCCGCACCTCGGCCAGGCCCAGAACCAGCGCCTCCACCTCAAGTCGCGTGAACATCTGCGGCGGCAGCGCAGGGTCTTCGGTCAGGGTATAGCCCACCCCTGCCTCACCATCGATCAGCGCGCCGCCTGCGCGCAGCGCCTCGATATCGCGGTAAAGGGTGCGCGGGCTGACGCTGGTTTCCTCGGCCAGCCGTGCCGCCGTTACCGGCTGCGGCAACATCCGCAGCGCGGTCAGCAGGCGGAACAAACGGTCGGCGCGGGCCATGGGATACTGCCGGAAACTGTCAGGAGGCCCGCAGCATAGTCACCCCATGCAGCAACGCAAGGAGAGAAAGATGCTGACCCTGTTTCACGCCCCGCAAAGCCGGTCTTCGGCCATCATGCTTTTGATCGAAGAGATGGGCATCGCCGACAAGATCACCGTCGAGATCACCGATATCGTGCGGCAGGACGGTTCGGGCCACCGCGACCCGGCCAACCCGCATCCCGAGGGCAAGGTGCCTTGTCTTGTCCATGACGGCACCGTGATTACCGAGCGCGGCGCGATCATGCTATATCTGACCGCCCTGTTTCCAGAAGCGGGCCTTGCCCCCCGCCCCGGCGACGCAAAGCGCGGCGCCTATCTGACATGGCTGTTCTGGTATGGCAGCGTGATGGAACCGGTGCTGATCCTTGACTGGGCCAAGGCCGAGGTGCCGGGCGTCAGGGCCAGCCTGCGCGGCACCGCCGAAATCAACGACCGCCTGCACAGCGCGCTGGCCAAGGGCCCCTGGCTGCTGGGCGAGGAATTTTCGGCCGCGGACGTGCTGTGCCACACGCCTTTCGCCTTTTACCCGCCCTCGATGCCAGACGATCCGCTGATCCGCGACTGGGTGGCCCGGTGTCAGGCCCGTGCCTCGGTGGGCCGGGTCAAGGAACAGGATGCGGCGACCCTGGCCGCCCGCGCGGCCTGAGGCCCCTGCCGTCGCAGCACGGGGCCACAGGGCACAAGGCGTGGGCAAAGGGGTGCTTTGACCCTGTTCGCTGCGCCGTCAGGCGGCGGCAATCCGGCCTGTTGCCGCAGCAGACTGGGCTGCGGGCACTGCTGCCAGCAGCGCCCGCGCCTCGTGTGCCTTCAGCGTCAGCCTGGCGTCGCGATAGCGGTCCAGCGCGATATCCTCGGGCATCTGGCCGAACACGGTGAACAACTCTTCCGCCGCCTCATCCTCCAGCCCGCCGATCGCCCGCTCTCCGGGCTGGAAGCTCTCGCTCCAGGCGTTGTCGGCCAGGATCACCTCGTGCCGGTCGAACATCAGGTGAATATAGGTCACGTCGGCAACCATGGCGGGCAGCACACCCGGCAGGTCCAGCAGGTGCAGGGCCCGCACGAAAACCTCGTCGTCCTCGAACATCAGGCCGACGCGCGGCCCCTCGATCAGCATCCGGTGCTGGCGTGATACCATCATGTCGCGGTCGGGCAGGTTCGGCCCCAGCGCCCCCTTGCGGATCAGCACCGGCCGAAGCGCCGGATTGCCCCGCAATTCTTCCCCCGACACAAGTTTTCGCCCGATCCACCGGATGGGTTGCAGGCCACTGTCACGCGTGTGAACCAGATCGCCGACCCGCAGCCGCTCGACAGTGCGCAGGCCATAAGCGGTGTCAACCAGTGTTCCCGCTGTGAAGCAGGTGACAATACCCGCGATATTGCTGAAGGACAGATGACCGATCAGATTGCCCAACGGATCGTAGTAGTTCACTACACCATTGGTCGGGTTCAGCGGATCGCGCACGATGTGATAGTTAAACTGGCCGCGCAGATCCAGCGTGTCATTGCCACCGCCGCCATCGACCGTGTCGTTGATGTTGCCCACAAGAATGTCGTCGCCGGCACCGCCATTCAGATAGTCGGCCCCGTCGCCCCCGGACAGAACGTCATTCCCGGCGCCGCCGTAAAGAAGGTCGTTGCCGGTTCCGCCCCACAGGCTGTCGTTCCCGTCACCGCCTGACAGGGTGTCGTTGCCCTCGTCCCCCGACAGGCTGTCATTGCCAAGCCCACCATCCAGCAGGTCGTTGCCGGTGCCGCCGGTGGCCGTGTCATTGCCGTCGCCACCGAAAATCTGGTCGTTGCCCGCATCGCCAGCCGCATAATCGTCGCCCGCGCCGGCCAGAATGGTGTCGTTGTCGGCCCCGCCATAGGCGATGTCATTGCCGCCCCCGAGGTTCATCGAGTCGTTGCCGGCGCCGCCATAGAAGATGTTGGTGTAAACGTCGCCCACCAGGCCCTGATTGTCGAAGCCGATCAACGTATCGTCAAAGGCAGAGCCGATGATGCCATCGACCCCCTGCAACACATCGCCGGTCGCATCCCCACCAGAGGCGGTGTTGGTCGCCAGATTGATCGAGACAGCCGCCGAGGAATTGGAATAGTCGATATAGTCCATCCCCTCGCCGCCGTACAGCGTATCGGCTCCGGCACCGCCCTGAAGCGTGTCGTCGCCTCCGCCGCCGGTAAGGGAATCGCGGCCCGCGCCGCCGATCAGGAAGTTGTCGCCAGCATCGCCTGTCAGCGTGTCGTTATAGGCAGAGCCTTCCAGGTTTTCGATCCCGGTCAGCGTATCGCCTGCCGCGTCGCCACCCGATGCCGTGCCGCCCAGCGTGATGTTCACGCCCGCAGCAGACCCGGTATAAAGCGCCCAGTCATTGCCCGCGCCACCCGACAACACGTCGGCGCCGCTGCCCCCGGTCAGGCGGTCATCGCCATCGCCACCATAAAGACTGTCGGCGCCCGCCGCGCCGTTCAGAGTATCGTTGCCCGCCCCCCCGGTCAGCGTGTTGGCATTGGCATCGCCTGTCAGGCTGTCGTCGTAACCGGTGCCGACCAGGGCCTCGATCCCCGACAAGACATCGGCAGCAGCCGCGCCGCCTGTGGTGCCTGCGCCAAGATCGACGGTAATGGCAGCGGCTTCGGCACTGAAATCGACGGTATCGTTGCCGGTTCCCCCATAGAAACTGTCGGCCCCGCCACCGCCGACCATCAGATCATTTCCGGCCCCGCCATAGAACGCATTGGCCCCGGCGTTGCCCGTCAGCGTGTCGTTGGAGCCAGAGCCGATGACCCCTTCGAACCCCAGGATCGTATCGCCCGCCGCATCGCCCGATGCGACCGCGCCCGTGGCAAGGTTGACCGATACCCCCGAGGTCGAGGTTGAATAATCGAGAAAGTCGAACCCGTCGCCGCCGTAAAGAAGGTCAGACCCCGAACCGCCCGCCAGCGTATCGTTGCCATCGCCGCCGTCCAGCGTATCGGCGCCCGAGCCGCCGATCAGGCTGTCATTGCCGCCGCCGCCGGTCAACTGATTGGCACTGCCATCGCCGGTCAGCGTGTCGTTATAGGCCGAGCCTGTCAGGTTCTCGATCTGGCTGAAGATGTCGCCCGAGGCGTCACCCACCGTTCCGGTATTCGTCGCAAGGCTGGCCGCAACCCCAGAGGTCGCGTCGCGGTAATCGACCGTATCGGTGCCCGCACCGCCATAAAGGCTGTCGGCCCCCGCACCGCCGATCAGCACGTCGTTGTCATTGCCGCCATAAAGACGGTCCGCGCCCGCACCGCCCCACAGCGTATCGTTGCCGGCGTTGCCCGTAAGGCTGTCGTTGCCTGTGCCGCCCCAAAACTCGTTATCGGCCGCATCGCCGGTCAGCGTGTCGTTGAATGCCGATCCGATCAGGTTCTCGATGCCGGTCAGCGTGTCGCCCGCGGCCTCGCCCCCGGTGCCGGTACCGCCCAGCGTGGCATTGACTGCCGCCGTGGACGCCGAATAATCCGCCGTATCGGTTCCGGCCCCGCCATCCAGTGAATCCGAGCCGGTTCCCCCGACCAGAAGATCGTTGCCATCGCCGCCGAAAAGCCGGTCGTTACCCGCGCCGCCATAAAGGCTGTCATCGCCCGCCAGCCCGTTCAGCGTGTCTGCCGCGGTGCCGGATGTCAGCGTGTCATTGCCGCTGGTCCCGTTATAGGTTGCCACCGAGTTGCGCCTGTCTGATGCCGGCCCGGGTCTTTGCCTGGGTCCGATCGTTTCTGCTCGCACCCAGCCTAGCGGGCGAATTGAGGCCAAAACATGGCAAAAAAGGCAAATACGCCACAATCTGCCAAAAACTGTGCCAATCCAGCACCATAAGCCCCATAAGATGCGGCGCAAAGGCCACTTTGGCTTACCGATGTAAAGACCGGCAGGCCCTGCGCAATTCACACGGCAATGTGATTATCATACTCGATATTATTCAATATGTTACATGAAATTCGATAATTACTTTTCAGAAAAAAATCTGTTTGTAAACGAATTGACAAAGAAACTTCTGGACAGGGCCACCCCCCCTTCGCTTACTGGCAGCAAGATCGCGGCTTTGCCTGTTTGGTGCCACGATTCCGGTTTCCGGGGGAGCGGAGGCCGGGAGTTCCAGGGGAGGATTGCATGTCAGACGGTTCCGTTTTCGGCGTTTACCCGCCGTCACCAGAATTCGCGGAAAACGCCCATGTCGATGGTGCGCGCTATGCCGTGATGTACAAGGACTCGGTCGAAACGCCCGATGCCTTCTGGGGCCGCGAAGGCCAGCGGATCGACTGGATCAAGCCCTATACCAAGGTCAAGAATACCAATTTCAACTTTGGCGAAGTTGACATCAAATGGTTCGAGGATGGCACGCTGAACGTGTCGGCCAACTGCATCGACCGCCACATGATTGCCCGCGCCGACCAGACCGCGATCATCTGGGAACCCGACGATCCCAAGACCCCGGCCCGCCACATCACCTATCGCGAGCTCTTGGAGCAGACCTGCCGCATGGCCAATGTGCTGAAGGCGCAAGGCGTGAAAAAGGGCGACCGGGTTGTCCTTTATCTGCCGATGATCCCCGAGGCGGCCTATGCCATGTTGGCCTGCGCCCGCATCGGCGCGATCCATTCCATCGTCTTTGGCGGCTTCTCGCCCGACGCGCTGGCCAACCGGATCAACGATTCCGAGGCTGAGGTGGTCATCACCGCCGACTTCGCGCCGCGCGGCGGCAAGAAGACGGCGCTGAAGGCCAATACCGATGCCGCCCTTCTGCATTGCAGTGACAAGGTGAAATGCCTGGTCGTCAAGCACACGGGCGACCAGACCACATGGGTCAGCGGGCGCGACGTGGACCTGACGGCGGCAATGGCCGACGCCAAGCCCTATTGCGCCTATACCGAAGTGGGTGCCGAAGACCCGCTGTTCATCCTGTACACCTCGGGTTCCACCGGCAAGCCAAAGGGGGTTGTGCATACCTCGGGCGGTTATCTGGTTTATGCCGCGATGACCCATCAGATGACCTTCGACTATCACGATGGCGATGTGTTCTGGTGCACCGCCGACGTGGGCT
>DDEX01000001.1 GCA_002336845.1 Rhodobacteraceae bacterium UBA1943 | reverse complement strand
TGCCCCGGCCTCAATCATGCTGTGGAACCGGCGCGCGATTCGATCATCCAGCCATTCCACCTGGGAGCGAATGACCCATGCGTCACACTGCTCACGCGCCATCACGGGCGGCGGTGTGTCGTCCTGCCAGTCGGCCAGGCCCCGCCCGGTGGCGTGCAGCACTTCCCAGGCGCGCTGCACCCGGGCACCGTTGGCGCGGTCGATCCGCGCCGCCGTGCGGGCATCCAGCCCTGCCAGCAGGGCCGCCACGCCGCCCGACGCGAACAGCGCATCGCCTTCGGCCCGGATGGGGGCTGGCACAGGGGGAATGTCGGCCAGCCCCTCGGTCAGCGCCCGAAAGTAAAGCCCCGTTCCCCCGACGATCACCACCGGCCGCTCCAGCAAAGGCACCACCTCGCGCAGCCAGGCCCCCACCGAATAAGGCTGATCCCGCGCCACATGGCCATAAAGCGCGTGGGGCAGCGCCGCCTCCTCCGCGACCGAAGGGCGTGCGGTCAGAACCCGCCAGTTGGCATAAACCTGCAAGGCATCGGCATTCACGATCAGCCGCCCGTCGCGCGCCGCCAGCTCCATCGCCAGTGCCGACTTGCCCGAGGCGGTCGGTCCGGCCAGCAGAACCGGCGCTTCGCGTGAAATCCTGTGCAGAACGCTGCTCATCATCTGTTCATAAATATCCCACGGGGGTGCGGGGGTGTGAAACCCCCGCTCTGCCGGTGATGACAGGTTGAACCCGCCGCCGTTTTGCGACATTTTGCGTCACAGTCAAATTCCAAAACGAAATGCGGGGGCGCCCATGTCGAATTCCACCACCGGGTCGGGGGTCAAGTACAGCCGCGTGATGCTGAAGATCTCGGGCGAGGCGCTGATGGGCGATCAGGGCTTTGGCCTGCACCCCCCCACCGTGGCCCGCATCGCGCAAGAGATCAAATCGGTGCATGACCTGGGGGTCGAGATTTGTCTTGTGATCGGCGGCGGCAACATTTTCCGCGGCCTCGCCGGATCGGCACAGGGGATGGAGCGGACGACGGCCGATTACATGGGGATGTTGGCGACCGTCATGAACGCGCTTGCCATGCAGTCCGCGCTGGAAGGAATCGGCGTTTTCACCCGCGTGATCAGCGCCATCCCGATGGATCAGGTGTGCGAGCCCTACATCCGCCGCCGCGCCGTGCGCCATCTGGAAAAGAAGCGCGTGGTGATCTTTGCCGCCGGCACCGGCAACCCCTATTTCACCACCGACACCGCCGCGACCCTGCGCGCCAATGAAATGGCCTGCCAGGCGATCTTCAAGGGCACCAAGGTCGATGGGGTCTATGACAAGGATCCCAAGAAATTCCCCGATGCAAGGCGCTATGAAACCGTCACCTATGACGAATGTCTGGCGAAACATCTGGGGGTTATGGATGCCTCGGCCATTGCGCTTGCCCGCGACAACAGCCTGCCGATCATCGTCTTTTCGCTGGACGAGCCGGGCGGCTTCCGTGGCATCCTGTCGGGGCAGGGCACTTATACCCGAGTTTCGGGCTGACCCGGCTGCGAAAGGTCTGCACACCGGGGGCACAGCCAACCGCTATACCTGTGCCGACATTTCCCTTATAGAACGGCAAATCCCGGCGACCGGCCCCGCCCGTCGCCATTACGTCGCCCGCAAAAGACCCGAGGACCCCATGTCGAACGATAACGATCTGGACATCGACACCGACGCCCTTCAACGCCGCATGGACGGCGCGATGGCCGCGCTGAAGAATGAATTCGCCAGCCTGCGCACCGGGCGTGCCTCGGCCCAGATGCTGGACCCGATCCAGGTCGATGCCTATGGGACGATGACGCCGATCAATCAGCTTGGCACCGTCAACGTGCCAGAGCCGCGCATGGTGGTGATCAATGTCTGGGACAAGGGCATGATCAACAAGGTTGAAAAGGCGATCCGCGAATCTGGTCTGGGTATCAACCCCGTGACCGACGGCCCGCTGATCCGCCTGCCGATCCCCGAACTGAACGAACAGCGCCGCAAGGAACTGACCAAGGTTGCCGCCGGTTATGCCGAAAGCGCCAAGGTCGCCGTGCGCAACGTGCGCCGCGACGGGATGGACCAGATCAAGAAGGCCAAGGCCGCCGGGATGGGCGAAGATGACCAGAAGATGTGGCAGGACGAGGTGCAAGAGATGACCGACGCCCTGATCACCGCCATCGACAAGGCGCTGGAAGCCAAGCAACAAGAGATCATGCAGGTCTGACGCCCGTGACGCGGCCCCTGGCAACACTCTGTCAACTGGTTCCGGCCATGCTGCCCCTTGGGGCGGCAAACGGGGTATGGCGGGCGCAGGCATGACGGCAATGGCATCTTCGCAGTCAGCGGTGCAGCATGTGGCCATCATCATGGATGGCAATGGCCGCTGGGCCACCGGACGCGGCTGGCCGCGGCTGGTCGGGCACCGGAAGGGGGCCGAACGGGTCAAGGAAATCGTCCGCGCCGCACCCGATCTGGGCATCCGCTGGCTGACGCTTTATGCCTTTTCGACCGAGAACTGGAAACGCTCGACCGAAGAAGTCCTTGGCCTGATGGCGATTTTTGCCCGCTATATCGAGCGTGAGGCAGACAGGCTGGCGGCAGAGTCGGTGCGGATGCGCTTTATCGGCGATCGTTCCCGGCTGGACCCCAAGTTGCAAAAGCTGATGGCCGGGATCGAGACACGAACCTCGGCCTATAACCGCCTGAACCTGACCGTGGCGATCAACTATGGCGGTCGGGACGAGATTGCCCGCGCCACCCGCGATATCGCCCATGCCGTCGCCGCCGGCTTGCTGGACCCTGCCAAGATCACGCCCGACATGATCGGCCAGCATCTGGATACGTCCGATATTCCCGACCCTGACCTTGTGATCCGCACCAGCGGCGAGACGCGGACCTCGAACTTCCTGCCTTGGCAGGCCGCTTATGCCGAGTATGAATTCACTGAAACCCTGTGGCCCGATTTCACGCCCGAGGAGCTGGGGCGCATCCTGTCGCGCTTTGGCAATCGGGAACGGCGGTATGGCGGGGTGCTGGCCTGATGGCAGGTGCCGCCGACCGCTGGGCCGACCTGAAACCACGCCTGATTTCGGCGGCGGTGATGATTGCTGTCGGCGTGGTTGAAATCGTGCTGGGCGGCTGGCCGTTTCTTATTCTTGTCGGTGCGCTGATCAGCCTGATGATCTGGGAGCTGGCGGCCATGACGGGCAAGCCACAGGGCGGGCGCATGGCCATTGCCATCGCTTGTCTGGCCGCGCTGGCGATCCTGTTCGATGAAGGCTGGCCTTCGGTGCCGTCGTGGTGGGTGTTTCCCTTTGTGATCGGGGCCATCGCGGTGACGCCGCGCATCCAGCCCATCGCGTCCGCTGCCATTGCGGCGGCCATTCTGGTCGGCGGGCATGGCCTGTTCGTTCTGCGAGATGAGGCCGGGATCGAGGCGATCCTGTGGCTGATCGGCGTGGTCATCGCCAGTGATGTGATGGGTTATTTCGTTGGCCGTATTGTCGGCGGGCCGAAATTCTGGCCTGCTATCAGCCCCAAGAAAACCTGGTCCGGCACTATTGCCGGCTGGATCGGGGCGCTGGCGGTTGGCATCGGATTTGTCCTTGCGGGCGAGGGAGCGCCGCTTTTGATCATCCTGTCGCCCATCGTCGCCTTTGCCGGGCAATTGGGCGATATCGCCGAAAGCTGGATCAAGCGGCGCGCGGGCGTGAAAGACAGCTCTCACCTGATCCCAGGCCATGGCGGGGTGATGGACCGGTTCGATGCCCTGACCGGCGCGATGGTGGCGGTGATGATTCTGGGCCGGATCATCCAGTTGCCCGTTGGCTTCGGGGGCTGACGAGTGCGGCGCATCTCGGTTTTTGGGGCCACCGGATCGGTGGGCGAAAGCACCTTCGACCTGCTGATGCGGCAGGGCGGGCCAGAGGCGTTCCGCACTGTGGCCCTGACCGGCGGGCAGAACACCGCCCGGCTGGCCGAGATGGCCCGCGCCCTGAAGGCCGAGATTGCCGTGACCGCGCATGACGCCTGCCTGCCCGATCTGCGCGACCGGCTGGCTGGAAGCGGAACAGAAGTGGCCTCTGGCGCACAGGCGATTGCCGAAGCCGCCAGCCGCCCGGCCGATTGGGTGATGAGCGGCATTGTCGGCGCCGCCGGTCTGGTTCCGGGGATGCGCGCGCTGGAACAGGGCGCGACGCTGGCCCTTGCCAACAAGGAAAGCCTTGTCACGGCGGGGCAGTTGCTGATGGCAACGGCGGCGGCGCATGATGCCACCATCCTGCCGGTGGACAGCGAGCATTCCGCGATCTTTCAGGCCCTGGCTGGCGAGGATATCGCGGCGGTCGAGCGTATCATCCTCACCGCCTCTGGCGGGGCCTTGCGCGACTGGCCTATGGACCGGCTGGCCCATGCCACGGTGGAAGAGGCACTGGCGCACCCGAACTGGGCGATGGGGCGGCGGATCACCATCGATTCGGCCTCGATGTTCAACAAGGCGCTGGAGGTCATTGAAACCCGGGAGTTCTTTGGGGTGGAGCCGGACCAGATCGAAGTGATCCTGCACCCCGAATCCATCATTCATTCCATGGTGGGCTTTCGCGACGGGGCGGTCATGGCCCATCTCGGCGCGCCTGACATGCGCCACCCTATCGGCTATGCGCTGAACTGGCCCGAACGTGTGGCCCTGCCGGTGGCGCGGCTGGATCTGGCGCGGCTGGGCAAGCTGACCTTTCGTGACCCCGATCTGGCGCGTTATCCCGCCCTGCGGCTGGCGCGCGAGGTGATGGCGACGCGGGGGCTGTCGGGGGCGGCCTTCAACGCCGCCAAGGAGATCGCGCTCGACTGGTTTTTGGAAAACAGGCTTGGTTTCATGGATATGGCGGCGGTGGTCGAGGATACGCTCGACCGGCTTATGTCGGAAACGTGCCTTGCAAATGCCGCGAGCGGTCTTGAGGATGTGCTGGCTATGGACCATCTCGCAAGGCGGTGCGCAGGTGAGATGGCGGCAGGACGGGCAGGGGGCTGACGGGTGCTGGGTGACATTCTTTCGCGTGTGGGCGGTTTCGGATGGACCGTCGCGTTCTTTGTGATCGCCCTTGGCATCATCGTCGCAGTTCACGAATACGGCCATTACATCGTCGGGCGCTGGTCCGGGATTCACGCCGAAGTGTTCAGCCTGGGCTTTGGCCCCGTGCTGTTCAAGCGCCGCGACAAGCGTGGCACGCAGTGGCAACTGGCGGCGATTCCGCTGGGCGGCTATGTGAAATTTCTGGGCGACAGCAACGCGGCCTCTGGCCAGGATGCGACGGCCATGGCGGGCCTGACGGCAGACGAGCGGCGCCACACGATGCACGGCGCGCCGCTGTGGGCGCGGGCGGCAACGGTTGCGGCCGGGCCGGTTTTCAACTTCATCCTCGCGGTGGCGGTCTTTGCCGGCATGATCCAGTGGCAGGGAATCGCCACCGGAAATCCGATCATCGGCAAGCTGCCCGCCTATCCGTTCGAGGGGCCAAGTCTTCTGGCGGGCGACCATATCCTGGCGGTTGCCGGGCAGCCGACGCCGGATCTCGAGGCCCTGGCTGCGGTGGCCGACAAGCTGCCCGCTTCCCCCGCCGTGACCTATCAGGTCGAGCGCGCGGGCCAGACAATCGACGTGCAGGGCCCGCACCCGATGCCCCCCGTCGTCAAGGGCGTGCAGCCGACATCCGCCGCAATGAAGGCGGGCATACAAGCGGGCGATGTGGTGCTGCAAGCAGGCGGCCAGCCGGTTTACACCTTTGACCAGTTGCGCGAGACGGTCGGCGCATCGGGCGGCAAGGCAGTTGATCTGGTCATCTGGCGGGGAGGCAAGCAGATCAAGCTGTCGCTGACGCCAGAGCGGCGCGACATGCCGCTGGCCGACGGCGGGTTTGAAACCCGCTGGCTGCTGGGCCTGTCGGGCGGGCTGCTGATCGAGCCGGAACTGCGTCATGCCGGGCTGGTGGAATCCGTGAAACTGGCGGCTCAGCAAAGCTGGATGGTGGGGAAATCTTCGCTGTCGGGGCTGTGGTATGTGGTTACGGGTGGAATTTCACGCTGCAACATCTCCGGCCCCATCGGCATGGCCGAGGTGCTGGGCGATGCCGCACGGTCCGGCCCCATGGATTTCCTGTCGATTCTGGCCACGCTGTCCTTGGGAATCGGGCTGATCAACCTGTTCCCGATTCCGGTGCTGGACGGCGGCCATCTGGTCTTTCATGTGTATGAGGCACTGACGGGCCGGGCACCTTCTGCCCGTGTGCTGGGGGTGCTGATGTCGGTCGGGCTGGCGGTGGTTCTGTCGTTCATGGCCTTTGCGCTGACCAACGACCTGTCATGCTGACGCCAAATTGACGCCACAATTTTTCATTAATTCCCCGGCAGGCACGCCACCAGCGGCGTATTGACGGAGGATGCTATGCAAATGGTCATGAAAGGCTATCGTGGTCTTTCGTTCTTGGTTCGTCTGAACTGGGATGTGATCTTCACGCTGGGCACCATTGTCGTGGGTCTCTTGGCCGGAGGATTCCTCGGCTCGGCCCTGATGGGCATGTAAGCGCCGAAACTGCGGCGGATTATCCACAGAATAATTCATAATGATGCACCGGGGCCGCGTTCTGCGGCCTCTGCCTTTTGACAAGCCTTGTAGTTCCGGCTAGTCAGGAACACAGGATTTTGTAAGGCCGGGGTCAACTTATGGGCATTGCTGCGAAACAACCGGGGCAACCGCGCAACCGGGCCATCCTGCGCCCCGCACTTGTGGCAATTCTGCTTTCCGGTACAGCGATTTGCGCTCCGGTCTTCAACGCGGCCTATGCGCAAAGCTACAGCTTTTCGAAGGTCTCGGTCGAAGGCAACAGCCGGGTTGATGCCGCCACGATCATCTCTTATCTGGGAATCGGCAAGGGTGGCTCGGTGTCCGCGGGCGCCTTGAACGACGCCTATCAGCGGCTGGTGAATTCGGGCCTGTTTGAATCGGTCGATCTGGTGCCGCAGGGCAGCACGCTGAAGGTGGTGGTCAAGGAATACCCCATGGTCAACGTGGTGGATTTCGAAGGCAACAAGCGGATCAAGGACGAACAGCTTTCCTCGATCATCCAGTCGAAATCGCGCTATGTCTATTCGCCGGCACAGGCCGAACAGGATGCGGCCTCGATCGCCGAGATGTACCGTATCAAGGGCCGCCTGAACGCCACGGTGGACCCCAAGATCATCCGCCGGTCGGACAACCGCGTCGATCTGGTGTTCGAGATCAAGGAAGGCAAGGTCACCGAGGTCGAGCGGCTGAACTTCGTCGGCAACCGTGATTTCAGCGACCGGCGGCTGCGTCAGGTGTTGCAAACCAAGCAGGCGGGCATTCTGCATGGCCTGATCCAAAGCGACACGTTCGTTCCCGAAAAGCTGGAGCTGGACAAGCAGCTCTTGAAAGATTTCTACCTGTCGCGCGGCTATGTCGATGTGCAGGTTCTGGACGCCACCGGCGATCTTTCGCGCGAGCGTAACGCCGGTTTCGTGACCTACACCATCCGCGAAGGCCGCAGCTTCAATGTCGGCAAGGTTTCGGTCGCTTCGGCGGTCGAGGGGGTGGATGCGAACGAATTCCAGCGCGCGATGCGCCTGCGCCCGGGCGTGACCTATTCGCCCACCGTGATCGAGGCGAACGTAACCCGGATGGAAGATCTGGCGCTGAAAAAGGGCCTGAACTTCATCCGTGTCGATCCGCGTATCACCCGCAATGACCGCGACGGCACGCTGGACGTGCAGTTCGTCATCACCCGCGGCGAGCGGATTTTTGTCGAGCGGATCGACATCGAAGGCAACACCACCACGCTGGACCAGGTGATCCGCCGCCAGTTCAAGACGGTCGAAGGCGACCCCTTCAACCCGCGCGAGATCAAGCAGGCGGCCGAACGCATCCGTGCGCTTGGCTTCTTCAAGAATGCCAATGTCGATGCCAAGCCGGGCTCCAGCCCCGATCAGGTCGTGGTCAATGTCGATGTCGAAGAACAACCGACCGGCGCGTTGACCTTTGGTGCCAGCTACGGCGCCAGTGCGGGCTTTGGTCTGACGATTTCGCTGTCGGAAACCAACTTCCTGGGTCGTGGGCAGGGGTTGAACCTGTCGATCGGCACTGCGACCGACAACATCGATTCCGGTATCACCTTTACCGAGCCGGCGTTTCTGGGACGGGATGTGAAGTTCAGCTTCTCGGCGAACTATCGCACGCAGGAATATTCCGAAACCAACTATGACACCCAGTCGATCAGCGTTTCGCCGTCGCTTGAATTCCCGCTGGCCGAAAACAGCCGCCTGCAACTGCGTTACAAGCTGTTCCAGGATCGGGTCTATAACGTGGACACCAATTCGTCGCAGGTGCTGAAAGACGAAGAGGCGGTGGGCAGCCCGGTCGGGTCGTCGCTGGGCTATACCTATTCCTATGACGTGCGGGGCAAGACCCTGACGCCGGGTGCCGGTCTGGTGTTCCGCTTTGGCCAGGACTTTGCCGGTGCGGGTGGCGAGGTGAACTATGTCTCGACCAACGTGCAGGCGCTGGCGGAACGCAAGGTTCTGAAGGAAGAGGTCACGCTGCGCGCGATTTTCGAAGGCGGCATGATCACCTCGTTCGGCGATTACGATACCCGGATCACCGACCGCTTTACCGGATCGGGCAAGATTCGCGGCTTTGACCGCAGCGGCCTTGGCCCGCGCGACCTGACCGCAGCGAACGAAGACGCGCTTGGCGGCAATTTCTTCGCCGTGGCCCGGTTCGAGGCCGAGTTCCCGCTGGGCCTGCCCAATGAATACGGCATCAAGGGCGGCGCGTTCTTTGACGTCGGTTCGGTCTGGGGGCTCGACAACAACCTGGGCGGCGCGATCGACGATTCGATGCACATCCGCTCGGCCATTGGCCTGTCGCTGCTGTGGGATACGCCGATCGGGCCGTTGCGCTTCAACTTTTCCAAGGCGATCTCCAAGCAGGATTACGACAAGGAGCAATCCTTCGACCTACAGGTCTCGACCCAGTTCTGATGGCCGGGGTCTGATGGCACGGTTTCGCAATGGCCTTTTCAGTTCAGCCCTGGCAGTCTTGCTGGGGCTGACTGCTTTGACGGCGGCGGCGCAGACCCAACCCAGCCCGCCACCGCTGCGCAGCCCGATCCTGACGGTGGATGAAGAGCGGCTTTTCACCGAATCTCGGTTCGGCAAGGCGATTCTGGCGGCGCGCGATGCCGATGCGGCGGGGCTGATCGCCGAAAACCGCAAGATCGAGGCTGATCTGGAGGCTGAAGAGCGCAGCCTGACCGATCAGCGGCAAAAGATGACCAAGGCCGAATTCGCCCCGTTGTCCGAGGCTTTCAACGCCAAGGTCGAAGGCATCCGCAAGGCACAGGATGCAAAATCGCAAGAGCTGACCCAGCGGTTTGACGATCAGCGGCGGCGGTTTTCCGATGCGGCGGTGCCGGTTCTTGGGCAAGTCATGACCGAGCGCGGGGCGCTGGCCATCGTTTCCAAGCGTGCCATTCTGATCGGCGCGGAGAATGTGGACATCACGGTCGAGGCGATTGCCCGTCTTGATGCCGCCTTGGGCGATGGCGGCAATATCCCGGCCGCCCCGACGCCTGCACCCAAGCCAGCCCCCTAGTGATCGGGTGGCTTGCCTCGTGCCAGAGGCCTTGTTAGGGAAAGGCAGGCTCCGGCAAGAGGGCCATGCCAAGAGGAGACACCACCATGACCGACGAAACCTCCGCGCCCCTCTTCGCCGATCTGGCGCTGATCCAGCGGATCATCCCCCATCGTTATCCGTTCCTGCTGGTTGACAAGGTGCGCGACATTCACGTCGGCAAGTCTTGCGTCGGCATCAAGAACATCACGTTCAACGAACCGCAGTTTCAGGGCCATTTCCCCGGAATGCCGATCTTTCCGGGCGTGATGATCATCGAGGCGATGGCCCAGACCTCTGGCATCCTTGTGGGCCTGACCATGGATCTGGTGGACAAGAACGCCAATGTGTTCTTCATGGGTGTCGATGCCGTGAAATTCCGCCGCAAGGTGGTGCCGGGCGATGTGCTGGAGCTGCATGTGACCGCATTGCGTGGCGGCGGCCGGGTGTGGAAATTCGCCGGCAAGGCAATGGTTGAAGGTGAGCTGGCCTGCGAGGCCGAGTTCATGGCCATGTTCGATGTCCCCAAGGACGGATCGAAATGAGCTGGCATCCCAGCGCCTTCATCCACCCCGCCGCCGTGGTCGAGGAGGATGCGGTGATTGGCGAGGGCTGCCATATCGGGCCGTTCTCGATCATCGGGGCCGAGGTTACGCTTGGCGCGCGGGTGACGGTGAAATCTCATGCCGTGGTGACGGGCTGGACCGAGATCGGTGACGACACGGTGATCTTTCCCTTCGCATCGGTGGGCGAGGTGCCGCAGGATCTGAAGTTCAAGGGCGAGCGGACGCGGCTGATCGTGGGCGCGCGCTGCCGCATCCGTGAAGGGGCGACGCTGAACACCGGCACCGAGGGTGGTGGCGGTATAACCCGTGTCGGCGATGATGTGTTGATGATGACGGGCGCGCATGTAGGGCATGATGCGCAAGTCGGCAACCGGGTGATCATGGCCAATCAGGTCGCCATCGCGGGTCATTGCCACATCGGCGATGACGTGATCATCGGCGGGCTGTCGGGCATTCACCAATGGGTGCGCATCGGCAAGGGTGCGATCATCGGCGCGGTGACGATGGTCACGAATGACGTGCTGCCCTATGGGCTGGTGCAAGGCCCGCGCGGCGAGCTGGACGGGCTGAACCTTGTGGGGTTGAAGCGGCGCGGGGTGGACCGCGCCGATATCACCGCGATGCGGGCGGGGTATCAGATGCTGGCGCAGGGCGATGGGTCTTTCCTGGAGCGTGCGCGCCGCCTGCATGAGGAAACCCCCAGCGCCTATGTCCGCGAGATGTGCGATTTCATCCTGTCTGAAACCGACCGCAACTTTCTGACGCCGAAATGAGCGGGCTGGCCATCATCGCAGGGCGGGGTGGTTTGCCCGCTGCGCTGGTGGCGGCCTTGCACGAACGTCCCATGGTCTGCGCGCTGGATGGGTTTTCGCCCGATGGTCTGGTGCCGGATATGGTGTTCCGGGTGGAGCGGCTGGCGCTGTTCCTGAACGCTTTGGCCGATCAGGGCGTGACCCGTGTCACCTTTGCCGGGGCCGTGCAGCGCCCGCGCCTTGACCCCGCGCTGTTTGACCCGATGACGGCGCAGATGGTGCCGCGTCTGATTGGCGCGATGCAGCAGGGCGACGATGCGACCTTGCGCGAAGTGATTGCGATCTTTAAGGAAAGTGGCATCGAGGTGGTGGGGGTCGATGACCTTGCACCCAGTCTGGTGCCGGGTACGGGCGTGCTGGCTGGAACGGTGACACCCGCCGATGAGCGTGATGCCGACCGTGCTGCCACCATCGTTGCGGCGTTGGGCGCGGTGGATGTGGGGCAGGGCTGTGTCGTCGCCGCTGGCCTCTGCCTCGCGGTTGAGGCTTTGCCCGGAACCGATGCGATGCTGGCGCAGGTGGCCCAGTTGCCGCGTGATCTGCGGCCCGCCAGGGGGCTGTTCTACAAGGCGGCGAAACCGGGGCAGGACCGCCGCGTCGATCTGCCTGCTTTGGGCGTGCAGACCGTGATCAATGCCGCCGCCGCCGGTCTGGCCGGCATCTGCTGGCAGGCGGGTGGCGTGATCTGCCTTGATCTGCCCGCGATGCAGGCCATGGCGGCGGAAAAGGGCCTGTTCCTGTGGGCGCGCTGAGGCTGTTCCTTCTGGCAGGGGAGCCTTCGGGCGACCGGCTGGGGGCGGCCTTGATGGCGGGGCTGAAGACCCTGCACCCGGATGTGGAGTTTCATGGCATCGGCGGCCCGTTGATGCAGGCCGAGGGGTTGGAAGGCCTGTTTCCGATGGAAGAGCTGGCGGTCATGGGCATCGCCGAGGTGCTGCCCAAATACTTCCACCTGAAACGCCGTATCCGCGAGGCGGCCGAGGCCGCGCTGGCCTGTCAGCCCGCCGCCGTCATCACCATCGACAGCCCCGATTTCAGCTTTCGTGTAGCGAAACTGGTGAAAGAGGCGCGGCCCGGCCTGCGCACCATCCACTATGTCGCCCCCTCGGTCTGGGCCTGGCGGCCGGGCCGCGCCGCCAAGATGGCGCGGTATATCGACCATGTGCTTGCCCTCTTGCCGTTTGAACCGCCCTATATGACCGCCGCTGGCATGAGCTGCGATTTCGTCGGCCATCCGGTGGTTGCCGAACCCTTGGCCTCGCCGGAAGAGGCCGCAGCCATGCACGCCGAAGGCACGTCGCCCCTGCTGCTGGCGCTGCCGGGCAGCCGCCGGTCAGAGGTGACGCGCCTTGCCCCGGTGTTCGGCGCGGTGGTGGCGCGGCTGGTAGCCAGCCACCCCGGCCTGCGCGTCGCTTTGCCCACCGTGCGGGGCGTGGCCGATCTGGTTCGCGACCTGACCGCCGGTTGGGCTGTGCGGCCGGAAATCATCACCGACCCGGCACGCAAACGCACCGCCTTTGCCGCTGCCGATCTGGCGCTGGCGGCCAGCGGCACGGTCAGTCTGGAACTGGCGGCGAACCATTGCCCGATGGTCATTGCCTATGACATGAGCCCGCTTTCCATGTGGCTGATGCGGCGTATGGCGCTGATCGACACGGTGACGCTGGTCAATCTTGTTTCGGAAACCCGGATCATCCCCGAATTTCTCGGCAAAGAGTGCCGCCCCGAACGCATCGCCCCCGCGCTGGAGGCTGTGCTGGCCGAACCCATGACGCAAGCCCACGCCATGGAGCTGACGATGAAGCGGCTGGGACAGGGGGCAGAGCCGCCCGGCCTGCGGGCAGCGAAATCGGTGCTGTCGGTTCTGTAAGAAGGGCCTAGCGCCCCTTCCAGATCCAGCCGCCGCCAAAAATCCGGCTGCTTTCCGGGTCATAGAACACACAAGCCTGACCGGGGCTCACGCCATCCTCTGGCGTGAACAGCTCCACCTCAGCCTCGGTTTCCGAGATCGGGCGGATCACCGCAGGCAGAGGTGGCCGGGTGGAGCGGACCTTGACGTTCAGATGCCATTCGGCGCGGCTGCTCAGCGGCGCATCGCCCAGCCAGTTGATCTCTCGCACCGGCACCAGCCGCGTGGACAGCGCCTCTTTCGGCCCCACCACCACCTGCCGCGTCGCCGGGTCCAGCTTGACGACATAGATCGGCTCTTCCAGCCCCCCGATGCCCAGCCCCTTGCGCTGCCCGATCGTGTAATGGATCACGCCGCGGTGCTGGCCCAGCACGTTGCCGGCCATATCCACAATGTCGCCGGGGTCCGCCGCCTCTGGCCGCAGTTTCTCGATCACCGCCGCATAATTGCCGTTCGGCACAAAGCAGATGTCCTGGCTGTCAGGCTTGTCGGCCACCGGCAGCCCGTATTTCGCCGCCAGCGCCCGGGTTTCGGCCTTGGATGCCAGATGGCCCAAGGGAAAGCGCAGGTAGTCCAGTTGCTCGGGCGTGGTGGAAAACAGGAAATAGCTTTGGTCACGGCGCGGGTCGGCGGCGGAATGCAGTTCGGCCCCAGCCGCACCCATCTTGCGCTGGATATAATGGCCCGTCGCCATGCAATCGGCGTTCAGATCCTTGGCGGTGGCCAGCAGGTCCTTGAACTTGACCCGTTCGTTGCAGCGAATGCAGGGCACCGGGGTGGCACCTGCCAGATAGGCATCGGCGAATTCCTCGATCACAGCCTCGCGGAAGGTGTTTTCATAATCGAGGACGTAATGCGGAAAGCCCATGGTTTCGGCCACCCGCCGCGCGTCGTGAATATCGCGCCCTGCGCAGCAGGCGCCCTTTTTCGCCAGCGCCGCCCCGTGGTCGTATAGCTGCAAGGTGACGCCCACCACGTCATACCCTTCTTCCGCCAGCATCGCCGCCACGACCGAGGAATCGACGCCGCCCGACATAGCCACCACAACCCGGGTGTCGGCGGGGGCCTTGGGCAGGCCAAGGGAATTGAGTTTCACATCCAGCATTTCGGGCAGCATTTCGGGGAGCCTTTGGTTTCGGCTGAAATATAGGAAAATCCGAACTACTCTCAACCCCCGGGCTTCATCCTTGCTTAAGGACGATAGGCCAGCATTCCCGGACGGAAAGGGGAGTGCCATGTATCTCAAACGTGTTGACGGTCCGCGACAGGTGACCCTGCCCGACGGCAGCATCCTGACCCGCGCCGACCTGCCGCCGCCGCAAACCACCCGCTGGGTCGCCAGCCGCAAGGCCGTGGTGGTGCGGGCGGTAGTTTACGGTCTGCTTAGCGAAAGCGAAGCCATTGAGCGTTATCAGCTTTCGCAGGAAGAATTTGCACTTTGGCGCCAGGCGGTCGAGAAATTCGGGGAAAAGGGATTGCGGGTGACCAGCCTGCAGAAATATCGACAACTTTAGATTGTTTTCCACTTTCGTTCTGGCAGAGTAACCGCTGATTAACCATTGACCCTCAAAGTTAACGACAGCGGTTCTCTGACGGAGCTTTTGACAATGCGAATCCTGCTGGTTGAGGATGATCCCACCACGTCGCGCAGCATCGAATTGATGCTGACCCATGCCAACCTGAACGTGTATTGCACCGATATGGGCGAAGACGGGATCGACCTGGCCAAGCTGTATGATTACGATCTGATCCTGCTGGATCTCAATCTGCCCGACATGTCGGGGCATGAGGTTCTGCGCCAGTTGCGGCTGGCCAAGGTGGAAACGCCGATCCTGATCCTGTCGGGGATGGATGATACCGAAAGCAAAATCAAGGGCTTCGGGTTCGGCGCCGATGATTACCTGACCAAACCCTTCCACCGCGAGGAACTGGTCGCCCGCATCCACGCCATCGTGCGCCGGTCCAAGGGCCACAGCCAGTCGATGATCCGGACCGGCAGCGTCAACGTGAACCTTGATGCAAAGACCGTCGATGTGGACAGCAAGCCCGTTCACCTGACCGGCAAGGAATATCAGATGCTGGAGCTGCTGTCCTTGCGCAAGGGAACCACGCTGACCAAGGAAATGTTCCTTAACCATCTTTATGGCGGCATGGATGAGCCGGAATTGAAGATCATCGATGTCTTCATATGCAAGCTGCGCAAAAAGCTGGCAGAGGCGACCGGTGGGCAGAATTATATCGAAACCGTCTGGGGCCGGGGCTATGTGCTGCGCGATCCGGCGCCGATGCAGGCCCGCATCGCGGCCAGCGCCTGACCTGCTTGCCCTCGCCGCCTGCGCCCCCTAGGTTCGGGGAAAACCGGGAGGGGGCGATGCCCGACACATCCGTCGAGACCTTGACCGAGGCCGAGGCGCGGCTGGAGCTTGCGCGCCTTGCCAGCCAGATCGCCGCCGCGAACGAGGCCTATCACGCGCTTGATGCGCCCGAAATCTCTGACGCCGAATATGATGCCCTGAAACGGCGCAACCTGGCGATCGAGGCGCGGTTTCCCGGATTGAAGCGGGCAGATTCACCCTCTGACCGGGTGGGCGCGGCCGTGGCCGACGGGTTCGGCAAGATCACGCATTCCGTGCCGATGCTGTCCTTGGAAAATGCCTTCGAAGATGGCGATGTGGCCGATTTCGATGACCGGGTGCGGCGATATCTGAACCATGTGGGACCGCTGCTTTACACCGCAGAACCCAAGATCGACGGTCTGTCCTTGTCGCTGCGCTATGAAAACGGCGTGCTGGTGCAGGCCGCGACGCGGGGCGATGGCGAGGTGGGCGAGAATGTCACCGACAACGCCCGCACCATTGCTGATATTCCCCAGACCATGACCGGCGCGCCCGGGGTGCTGGAGGTGCGGGGCGAGGTCTATATGTCCCACGCCGATTTCACCGCTTTGAATGACCGGCAGGCGGCAAAGGGCGAAAAGCCCTTCGCCAATCCGCGCAATGCGGCGGCAGGCAGCTTGCGGCAGTTGGATGCCGGTATCACCGCCAGCCGCCCGCTGCGGTTTTTCGCCTATGCCTGGGGCGCGCTGTCCGAACCGCTGGCCGCGACCCAGTTCGACGCGATTGCCCGGCTGCGCGGGTTGGGGTTTCAGACCAACCCTCTGACGGTTTTGTGTGACGGCCCGGCGCAGATGCTGGCCCATTACCGGCTGATCGAGGCGCAGCGCGCCACCTTGGGCTATGACATCGACGGGGTGGTCTATAAGGTCAACGATCTGGGCTTGCAGGCGCGGTTGGGTTTTCGTTCTACCACGCCCCGCTGGGCGATTGCGCACAAGTTTCCGGCCGAACTGGCCTGGACCCGGCTGGAGGCGATCGACATTCAGGTTGGCCGCACGGGCGCGCTGTCTCCGGTGGCGCGGTTGATGCCGGTGACGGTGGGGGGCGTGGTCGTCTCCAATGCCACGCTGCACAATGAAGACTACATCGCAGGCCGCGACTCGGCTGGCGCGCCGATCCGCGACGGCAAGGATATTCGGGTGGGCGACTGGGTGCAGGTTTACCGGGCGGGCGACGTGATCCCCAAGGTGGCCGATGTCGATTTGTCCAAACGCCCCGCGGGCGCCGTGCCCTATGCCTTCCCCGAAATCTGCCCTGAATGCGGCAGCCCGGCGATCCGGGAGGAGGGCGATTCTGTGCGCCGCTGCACCGGCGGCCTGATCTGCCCGGCCCAAGCCTATGAGCGGTTGCGCCATTTCGTCAGCCGGGGCGCCTTTGACATCGAAGGGCTTGGCGCGAAACAGGTCGAGATGTTCTTCAACGACGCCGACCTGCCGGTGAAAACGCCTGCCGACATTTTCACCCTGGCCGAACGCGATGCAGCAAGCCCCTTGAAAAAGCTGAAGAATCGCGACGGTTTCGGGGAGACGTCGGTCACCAAGCTGTTCGCGGCGATTGAGGCGCGGCGGACGATCCCGCTCAACCGCTTCATCTACGCGCNNTTCGCGGCGATTGAGGCGCGGCGGCAGATCGACCTGCATCGCCTGATCTTCGCCCTTGGCATCCGCCACGCTGGCGAGGCGGCGGCGCAGGATCTGGCCCGGCATTATGGCGATTGGCGGCTGATGACCGAGGCGCTGGATCGGGCCCGCCCCGCGGCGCTTGCCCACCGCGCCGCCGATGCCGCCGAAGATGCCGAGCGTCTTGCCGCGCAATCGGCGAACCGCC
>DDEX01000018.1:5939-15182 GCA_002336845.1 Rhodobacteraceae bacterium UBA1943 | reverse complement strand
CCCGCCTTCAGGCCGAAGCCGACGCCAAGGCGGCTGAAGAGGCCGCCGCACAGGCCGCTGCCGATGCGGCCGCGCAAGCGCAAGCCGAGGCGGATGCCAAAGCGGCCGCCGACGCAGCCGCTGCCGCAGAAGCCGCAACCGCGACTGAACAGCCTGCAACCACAGAACCCGCAACCGATGAGCCCGCCGCCGTGGCGCCCGCCCCGGCAGAAACGGCAACCGAGGCGCCCGCCACCGAAGAGCCGGCAACTGCCGAGACGGTGACGCCAGAGGCTCCTGCCGCCACCGGGCAACCCGCCGAAAACGGCGAGGCCGCCACGACAGAGGCGCCCGCCGACGGGCAACTGACGCTTCCCGCGACCGGGCAGGAGGCGACCGGCACCGAAACCGCCGCACCTGATGCGGCGGCTGCCGAAACGGCCACCCCGGATGCAGCACCCNNCACCCGCCGATCAGGCTGCAACCACGGAACAGCCCGCAGAGGCAGCAACCGACCCGGCCGCGACCCCTGAACAGGCCGCCGAAGATACCGCGCCGCCGACCGTGACGCTGCCGGAACCCAGCGCCGAGGTCAAAGATCCCGCCGCCGGTCTGGCCACCGCCGCCCCAGATCCGGCGGCTGCCGAGGCAACCCCGGTCGATGCCCCGGCCGTGACACCGACCCAGGTTGAGAACCTGTCGGAAATTCTGGCTGATCCCAATTCGGTCAAGCCGGAGGGGCTGGAAGCCGCAGCCTTGGCTGAAACCCACACGCCGCCCGCCACCGAGGGCGATCTGGGCAAGCTGGCCGATCTGCCCGCGCCCAAGGATGCCGCCGTGCAGATTGAAACCCTGACCGACCGCGACAGCCGCAAGTCTGATCAGGAGTTCGCGGCCCCGCCGGTCACGCTGCGCGATGGCAAGAAATCCGGCCTGTCCGATCTGGAAAAGGTGGGCCTTGTCGTGCTGGGCGCGCTTGTGGTCGGCACGGTGATCAACCAGGGCCGCAAGGACGAACGTCGCGTCGTGTCGAACACCGGCGACCGCATCGTGGTGCTGCGCCCGGATGGCACCTATGAGGTGTACAAGGACGACGACACCATCCTGCGCCGTCCCGGCTCGACCGTGCGGACCGAAACCTTCCGCGACGGTTCGACCCGCAGCATCGTGGAACGCCGCGACGGCACCCAGATCGTCACCATCCGCGACGCCTCGGGCCGTGTGTTGCGCCGCACGCAATACGACCGGCATGGCCGCGAAATCGTGCTGATCGACGATTTCTACGAGGAAGAACCCGTCATCGTCACCAAGCTGCCCAAGCCGCGCAAGGACCGGGTGACGATCTCGACCTCGGATGGCAACGCGGCGCTCAAGGCGGCGCTGGCGGCGAAAGAGGCGTCGAAGGCAGGCCGCAAGTTCAGCCTGCGCCAGATTCGCGAAATTCCCGAGGTGCGGGCGCTGGCCGCCACGATCGACGTTGACAACGTGACCTTCGATTCGGGCAAATCGGCGATCAAGGCGGGCGAGGCCGACAATCTTGCCGCGCTGGGCGGCCTGATGCAGGACTTGCTGGAGGCGAACCCTGCCGAAGTCTTCCTGATCGAGGGGCATACGGATGCCGTCGGCAATGCCGCGATGAACCTTGCCCTGTCCGACCGGCGCGCGGAATCGGTGGCGCTGGCCTTGACCGAGTATTTCGATATTCCGCCGGAAAACATGGTGGTGCAGGGCTATGGCGAAAGCGAACTGCTGATCGACACCCAGAGGGATGAACGCGCGAACCGCCGGGTGGTGGTGCGGGTGATCACGCCCCTGATGAAAACCGGCAAGTAACCGGCAATTCATCGCGAAAGGGCCCCGGGGCGCTTGCCTTGGGGCCTTGTCATGCGCGACCTTTGGACAATGGCCGCTGCGGCCCCGACAGGGCAGATTGCACGGCGGGGAGAGCGCATGGAACCGAACGACATTCCCGAAATCGCCCTGGATTGGCACCGGGCCGGACGCGGCGCCGTGCTGGCCACGGTGGTGGAAACCTGGGGGTCCGCCCCGCGTCAGCCGGGCAGCCAACTGGTGGTGGCGGGCGATGGCGCGATGATGGGATCTGTCTCGGGCGGCTGCGTCGAGGGCGCGGTGGTGACCGAGGCGGAAGAGGCGCTGCGCGACGGGCAAAGCCGGCTTTTGACCTTTGGCATATCGGATGAAACCGCCTTTGCCGTCGGGTTGGCCTGTGGGGGAACCATTCGGGTGCTGGTCGAACCCGTGGGGCAGGGACTGCCGGTCGATATGCTGGCGGCGCTGGTGGCTGCCCGCGCAGCGCGACAGCCCGTTGCCTACGGGGTCAACCTTGAAAGCTGGGATCGCCGGCTGCTGTCGCCCGGCGATGATGTTTTGGCCGATGTGCGGCTGCGCAGCGACAAGGCGGGCCGCGAAGACGATGGCCGCTTCATAGCCCCGCACAATCCGCCACTGCGGTTGGTCGTCGTGGGCGCGGTGCATATCGCGCAGCCCCTGATGCCCATGGCGCGGGCCTGCGGCTATGATCCGGTGCTGATCGATCCGCGCGGCGCCTTTGGCAGCGCCGAACGCTTTCCGGGCGAGACGATCCTGGAGGATTGGCCGGATGAGGCGCTGTCCGCGCTGAAGCCAGACACCCGCATGGCGGTGGTGACCTTGACCCATGACCCCAAGCTGGACGATCCGGCGATCCGTATCGCGCTGCGCTCGCCCGTCTTCTACCTGGGTTGTCTGGGGTCCACCCGGACCCATGCCAAGCGGCTGGAGCGTCTGCGCGCCGACGGCTTTACCGAAGCGGAAATCGCCCGCATCCATGCGCCGGTGGGGCTGGACATCGGGGCCAAGTCGCCCGCCGAGATTGCCGTGTCGATCATGGCGCAGATCACCCAAAGGCTGCGAAAGGGATGAAGTTCGGCCCCGTCCCGCTGGATCAGGCCGAGGGGGCGATACTGGCCCATTCGGTGCCTTTGACCGCAGGGCGGTTGCGCAAGGGCATGGTTCTGGGCGCCGGCGAGCTGTCGCTGCTGCGGGACGGAGGGTTGACCGAGGTGGTCGTGGCGCGGCTAGAGCCCGGAGATGTGGCCGAAGATACCGCCGCCGCGCGGTTGGCCTCCGCCGTGGTGCCCGATGCGGCGGGGCAGGGGCTGGTGGTGGGGGGCGCCTTCACCGGCCGGGTGAACCTGAATGCCACCCATGCCGGGCTTGCCGCGGTCGATGCCGCTGCCGTCTTGCGCCTGAACCGCATTCACCCCGCAATCACGCTGGCCACGCTGCCACCCTTGCAGCGGGTGACACCGGGAATGCTGGCCGGAACCGTCAAGATCATCGCCTATGCCGTACCGGCCGAGGCCCTGAATGCGGCTTGCGAGGCTGCGTGGGTGGCCCTGCGCATCCTGCCCGTCCTGCGCAAGACCGCCGGGCTGATCCTGACCGAAGTTCCGGGGCAGGAGGAAAAGCTGACCGCCAAGGGCCGCCGCGTGGTCGAGGGGCGGCTGCGCGCGCTGGGCATGGAACTGGCCGAGGCCCGCGTGGTGCCGCATGACAGCGCCGCGATCGCCAGCGCCTTGCGCGATCTGCCGGGCGAGATTGCGCTTATATTGACCGGCTCTGCCACCTCTGACCTTTACGACACGGCACCAGAGGGAGTGCGGGCGGCGGGCGGGCAGGTGACGCGGTTCGGGATGCCGGTCGATCCCGGCAACCTGTTGTTTCTGGGCGAACAGCGCGGGCGGCCCGTCATCGGCCTGCCCGGCTGCGCCCGCAGCCCCGCCCTGAACGGGGCCGACTGGGTGTTGGAACGGCTGGCCTGTGGCCTGACCGTTGCCGATGACGATATCGCCGCGATGGGCGTGGGCGGGCTGCTGAAGGAAATTCCGCAAAGACCGCAGCCAAGAGAGCCGTGATGCGCCCTCTCCCCTTGGGGGAGAGGGGCGGGGTGAGGGGCAAGTGTAACGCATCCCCCATTCATTTTGCGTCAGGCCACGGCTGCCAATTGCTGTAGAATGGCAGTCCAGCCCTTGATATGGCCATCACGCGCACCTTCGTGCGCAAAGCGGTCTTGCCGCAGCTCGATCCGGGTGGCATCGCCTTCGGCGGTCAGCGTGATGGTGACCATGCTGCCCTCGACGGAATGGGGCGATTGCCAGGTGAAGCGCAGGCGTTGGTGGGGAACCAACTCCAGATAGGTGCCGTGATGCGGAATCTCGCGGTCGCCATCGCGCATCACGATCTCATACTTGCCGCCGACGCGAGGGTCGTTCGTCACCCGCGCCGCCGGACCGCCTTCGCAGGGTGTCATGAAGCGGGCCAGGACCGCCGGGTTCAGCCAGGCGTCATAGACGCGGGCGGGCGGGGCCGGAATGGTCCGCGAAACTGTCAGGGTCAGTTCTGCTGTCATCTCTTGGGCCATCTGGCGCCTCCTGTGTCAAAACCTCAGCCAGCGCCTCCAGCCGAAGCGCCCAGATCGAACGAAGCCCGGCAAACCACTGCTCCACCTGGGCAAGGGGCCCCAGGGTCGCCTCGATGTAATGCGCCCGCCAGACGGTGCGGCGCGCAACCAGCCCCGCGCGCTCCAACACCATGATATGTTTGGAAATCGCGTTCAGACTGATGGCGAAGCGTTCTGCAATCTCGGTCACGCGCGTGGGCCCGTTCTGCGCCAGAAGCGTCAGGATCGCACGGCGGGTCGGATCGCCCGCGGCCTTCAGCACATCACCAAGGGGATCTTCTTGTTCAACCATGTGGATGAATTACACCCGCCGGAAGATTCGTTCAACCAAAAAGATGAATGAATGATCTCGGCAATAAAAAAGGGGCCAGTGGCCCCTTCAATTTTCATCAGTGAAACTTGGCGCGTCCTATTTGGGCGCGATCATCATCACCATCTGGCGGCCTTCCAGCTTGGGCATCGATTCAATCTTGCCCTTGTCACCGACATCAGCGACCACGCGGTTCAAAAGTTCCAGCCCCAGTTCCTGGTGGGCCATTTCGCGGCCGCGAAAGCGCAGGGTCACCTTGACCTTGTCGCCTTCGTCCAGAAACTTCATGACCGAGCGCATCTTGACATCGTAATCGTGGTCATCGGTGCCCGGGCGGAACTTGATTTCCTTGATTTCGATGATCTTCTGCTTCTTGCGCGCCTCGGCCTCGCGCTTCTGCGTCTCGTATTTGTATTTGCCGAAGTCCATGATCTTGCAGACCGGCGGTTCGGCATTTGGCGAAATCTCGACCAGATCGAGCCCCGCCTCCTCGGCCATCGCCATCGCGCGCGCCGGGGTGACAACCCCGACGTTTTCGCCATCCGCGCCGATCAGGCGGATTTCGGGTGCACGGATGCGATCATTGATACGGGGGCCGGTTTCGCGTTGCGGCGGCGCGTTATGGGGGCGGCGGGCCAGGGTGTTCGTCCTTGTGTGGCGGCAATTTGCGCTGCAATCTAATTGCAGCCTTCGCCAGCTTCAACCGGATTTGGTGTTTTATGGCGTGTCGCGGGGCCGGCGTTGCGATGGAACCGCAGCCGGTCCTTGCCCAGCCTTCCCATCAAGGTGCAATTCTGTCATAACAAACCCGACCAATACCTTACGGTCATGGGAGAAATTGACATGAACAAGAATGTTCTCATCGGTCTGGTTGTGATCCTGCTTGCTGCGGGTGGCTATTATCAGTTCAGCTACAGGCCCGCTCAGGAAGCCGCGATGAAGGCCTCTGAAGACGCTGCTGCTGCTGCCAAGAAGGCCGAAGAAGACGCTGCCGCCGCGACCAAGGCCGCTGCGGATGAAGCTGCCGCCGCTGCCAAAAAGCTGGAAGAAGAGACTGCCGCCGCTGCCAAGAAGGCGGAAGAAGAGGCCGCCGCTGCTGCCAAGAAGGCCGCTGATGAGGCCGCTGCGGCCGCCGCTGCCGCCGGTCAGGCCGCGACGGATGCCGCCAATACCGCCGGTCAGGCGGCTTCGGATGCAGCCGCGTCGGCTGGGCAGGCTGCCTCGGATGCCGCCGCAACCGCGACCGCTGCTGCTTCCGATGCCGCTGCGGCGCTGGATCCGGCGAATTTCGACGCCACCAAGGTCAAATCGCTGATCGACGCCTCGGCGCTGGATGACGCGACCAAGACCACCCTGAAATCGGGGGTCGATGCCGCTGCTGCCGACAAGACCCTGGTTCCCGGCGCGATCGAAGCTGTGAAAAAGGCTCTGGGCCTCTGATCCGGAACCCAAACGAAAAGGGCCGCCAGATCGCTCTGGCGGCCCTTTTCCATGCAGTAGTGCCGGTCAGATGCGGTCAGATGCCGTCGCCGACAAAGGCCTTTTCAACCACGAACTCCTTGGGGTCGGAATTGGCGCCCTCGCGCAGGCCGAACCCTTCGAGAATGGCCTTCACATCCACGTTGAACGCCAACGAACCGCAAACCATCGCCCGGTCTTCCTCGGGGTTCATGCGGGGCAGGCCCAGATCGGCGAACACCTTGCCAGATTGCAGGTTGTCGGTCACGCGGCCCATATGCGGAAAGTCTTCGCGCGTGGTCGTGGGGTAATAGCGCAGCTTTTCGCCCACGATCTCGCCGATCAGCGGGTCTTCCTTCAGCCCCTCCACCAGTTGGCGGCCATATTCCAGCTCGGCCACCTGACGGCAGGTGTGCATCATGATGACCTGATCGAATTTTTCATAGACCTCGGGGTCACGCATCAGGCTGGCGAAGGGCGCAATGCCGGTGCCGGTCGCCAGAAACCACAGCCTCTTGCCGGGCAGCAGCGCATCCACCACCAGCGTGCCCACGGGCTTGGGGCGCAGGATGATCTCATCCCCAGGCTGGATATGTTGCAGACGGCTGGTCAGGGGGCCATCGGGAACCTTGATCGAGTAGAATTCCAGCTCTTCATCCCAACTGGGCGAGGCGATGGAATAGGCGCGCAGCAGCGGTTTGCCGTTGTCGCCCAGAAGGCCGATCATGACGAATTCGCCCGAGCGAAAGCGCAGCGTCTTGGGCCGTGCCACGCGGAATGAAAACAGCCGGTCGGTCCAGTGTTTCACCGATTGGACAACCTGCGCATCGGGCAGGTGCGGTTTCGCAGGCTTTTCGGCAGCGTCGGACATGGCGGCGGTCGCTTCGGTCATTGCATTCGTCTTTCGAGATACGGTGTTCGCGGGGCAGAGGAAACCCTGAACTCAGGCCCGCAGCCGCGACTGATAGTCATGGGCCTTCCAGTCGGCGCGGAATTTCCACTGGTCTTCCGGCTGGCGGGCGGCCAGTTCAGCCGGGATTTCCACGCTGTCAAAGCCCACGCGGCGCGTCATGGCATATTGGTCGGCGATTACCGGGCCAATGGCGCGCAATTCGCCCTTGTAACCTGCGATCCGCAGACGGCGGGCAATGGTAAAGGCACGCCCATCGCTGAACGCGGGAAAGCTGATGCGGATCAGGGTCAGGCCCGCGAGATAGGGCTCTGCCGCCGTTGGGTCGTCCGTATGGGCAAGGTCAAGCGTGCCGGTATGGTCGGCAATCGCGGCCAGCGTCACGGGGCTGACAGGGGCGGGCGTTGAAAAGCCCGCATCGGTGACAAGAACGGTCTCGCTCATAGCGCGTTATCCTTTGTCTGGCGGACGGCCTGGCCATTGATGAAATGGATGCCGCATTCGGTTTTGGACTGGCCGCGCCAGCGGCCCGCGCGCGGGTCTTCGCCGGGCTTCACCGGGCTGGTGCAGGGGGCGCAGCCGATGGACGGGTAACCCTTGGCAACCAGCGGATGCCGGGGCAGGCGGTTTTCGACCATGTATTCCTCAAGATCCTCACGGCCCCAATGGGCCAGCGGGTTCACCTTGATGCGGAAATCGCCCTCATTCTCGAAAAAGTCGATGGTGCCGCGATCGGCGTTCTGGAACCGCTTGCGCCCCGTGATCCAGCCGTCGAATTTCGACAGGGCGCGTTCCAGCGGCTCGACCTTGCGGATGTTGCAGCAGGCATCGGTGTTGAACTGATGCAGCGTGCCGTCGGGGTCTTCGAACTCGACCTTTTTCGGATGCGCGCGAATGGTGCGGATGTCGCACAGCGCCAGCTTTTCGGCCAGCTCTCGCTGATATTCCAGCGTTTCCTTGAACAGCATCCGCGTATCGACGAACAGCACCGGGGTTTCCGGGGCCAGCACCGACACGAGGTGCAGCAGCACCACCGATTCCGCCCCAAAGGACGAGACCAGCGCCACCCGGCCCAGATCGGCATCGTTCAGGGCATGTTCCAGAACGGCGGTGGCCGAGTGGTGCTTATACCGCGCGTTCAGCGCCGCCACACGTTCGGCCACATCCCCGGAATGCAGATCACGCGGCATCCTTTTCGCCTTCCGTTTCGTAAAGCGCGGCCTTGAACGGGCCAAGACCGGCGCGGCGGACCGCCTGCAGAAAGGTCTCTGCCGGTTCCGAGCGGATGTCCAGATAAGCGCGCACAAGGCGTTCGATGGCGGGCACCACCTGATCATAGGCAAAGCCCGGCCCCATCTTTTCGCCGATCGAGGCGGTTTCCGACCCGTCGCCGCCCAGGGTGATCTGATAGTTTTCCACCCCGGCGCGATCCAGACCCAGAATCCCGATATGGCCGACATGGTGATGCCCGCAGGCATTGATGCAGCCGGAAATCTTGATCTTCAGGGGGCCGACCTCATGCTCCAGATCCAGTTCCTTGAAGCGGAGGGCGATTTCCTCGGCGATAGGGATGGAACGCGCCGTGGCCAGCGCGCAGTAATCCATGCCGGGGCAGGCGATGATGTCGGAAATCAGCCCGACGTTGGCGGTGCCAAGGCCCGCCTGCACAAGGGCTGCGTGAACGGCGGGCAGGTCGGATTTGTGGACATGCGGCAGGATGACGTTCTGTTCATGGCTGATGCGGATGTCGCCATGGCCGTATTTCTCGGCCAGATCGGCGATCACGCGCATCTGTTCGCTGGTGGCATCGCCCGGCGTCTTGCCCTGTTCCTTCACGCTGATCGTCACAATCGCATACTGGTCGTTCTTGTGCGCGGTCAGGTTGGTGTCGGCCCAGGCGCGGAACACCGGGTCGGCCTTGTGAAAGGCGGTATAGGCATCAACCGGCGCGTTGCGATAGGCGGGCGGGGCGAAAGCCTCCTTGATGTCTGCCAGCAGTTTCTGGTCGTTGCCGCCGAACAGGGGGCGCAGCTCGGCAAAGCGCGCTTCGACCTGGCGGGTGATCTCTTCCTTGCCGGTTTCGTGCAGGGTGATCTTGATGCGGGCCTTGTACTTGTTGTCGCG
>DDEX01000018.1:0-5811 GCA_002336845.1 Rhodobacteraceae bacterium UBA1943 | reverse complement strand
ATCTTGAACTTGCGCGGCAGGAACTGGAATTCCGGGTGGTCGGTGGACCACTGGCGCAGCAGCTCGGCATAGGGGCGGGGGTCTTCCACCTCATCCGCCGCAGCCCCGGCGAAATGGTCGGCGGTGACATTGCGCACGGTGTTGCCACTGGTCTGGATGGCGTGCATTTCCACATCGGCCAGCGCGGTAAGAATCGCGGGCACGTCAGGCAGCTTGGGCCAGTTGAACTGGATGTTCTGGCGGGTGGTGAAATGGCCATAGCCCTTGTCCCACCGCTCGCCGATCAGGGCGAGTTGCCGCATCTGGCGCGGGTTCAGCGTGCCGTAGGGAATGGCGATCCGCAGCATGTAGGCATGCAGTTGCAGATAAAGGCCATTCATCAGGCGCAGGGGGCGGAACTCATCCTCGGTCAAGCTGCCGTCAAGGCGGCGTTCCACCTGCTGGGTGAACTGGGCCACGCGGGCACGGACGAAGGATTCATCGAAGTCGGAATAGGAATACATCGTTTAGCTCGCGTAGTCGGCTTGCTTGCCGTGAAAGTAGTTCGAGGGGCCGCGCGTGCGGAATTCCTCGCGGAAGTGGGTCGGTTCCGGCCCATTCGGCCCGGCCTTGGCATCGGCCAGATAGGGGCCGACCACATACAGCTTTTGCGCCGCAGCGTGCAGCAGGCGCAGTTGCGCATGGGCCTCGTCCTCGATCAACTCGGCCTCGTGGTGAAACGGGGTCCAGCGGTCATCGGCGGTCAGATAAACCACATCGCCTTCGCGCAGGCGGTTGGCGGTGACGACTTTGGGCGTGAAGCTGCGGCTCATGCCTGGGCCTCCTTCAGGGTCTTGGCGGCGGTTGCGGCCTGCCGGGGGGCGAGGCCGTAAAGGATGACGGCGGGGCCTTCAAGGGCCTGTGCGACGGTTGCCAGCGTGGCAAGGGTCGCGGAATGGATGCGCTGGTCGGGGCGGCTGACATTTTCCACCACGGTGGCGGGGGTGGCCGGGTCGGCGCCGTGCATCATCAGGCGGCCCTGAATGAAACGGGCAGATTTCTTGCCCATATAGATGGCGGCAACTTCGCCTTCGGTTGCCATGCTGCGCCATTCATGTTCGGCAAAGCCGTCCATGTCATGGCCGGTGACAATGCGAAAGCCGGTGTTGCGGCCCCGCCGGGTCAGGCTTTGGCCGATGTTGGCGGCGGCGACGGTGGCGGCGGTCAGGCCGGGCAGGATGGTGAAGGTCAGGCCCGCAGCCTCCAGTGCATCGATCTCCTCGTCCAGACGGCCGAAGATGCCGCAATCGCCGCCCTTCAGCCGCACGATGCGGCGACCGGTCTGTGCTTGCGCCACCAGCAGAGCGTTGATGTCGGATTGCGTGACCGAGGGGCCAAAACCCTCTTTGCCGACGTTGATCCGCACCACATGGGCGGGGATCAGGGCCAGAACCTCATCGCCGACCAGCCGGTCATGGATGACCACATCGGCCCCGGTCAGCGCCTGAAACGCGGCCAGCGTCAGATGGCCAGCAGAGCCCGGCCCGGCACCCACGAAGGTGACGGCAGTGGTCGCTTGGGCGAGGGTGGGCAGGTCTGGCATGGGGGACTCGCGGATTTCCTGCCCCAATATAGGATATTTTCCCGTATTCCGGCCAGACGCCCTTGCAGATAAGGACATTCGTTCTGATACTGCGGCGCAAGGGAACATAGTTCCACCAAAAGGGGATCAAGGCGAATGGCGGCCCAACTGGACGATCTTGACCGGAAAATCCTTGTCGAGCTTCAGGCCGATGCCGAGCAATCGCTGGACGAAATCGCCCGCAAGGTCGGCAGTTCCAAGACCCCGGTCTGGAACCGTATCCGGCGCATGAAGGAACAGGGCGTCATCACCCGGCAGACCGCCATTCTTGATGCCGAAAGTCTGGGGCTTGAGGCGTGTTTCTTTGTGCTGATCCGCACCAGCGAGCATGAGGCCGACTGGCAGCGCAAGTTCCTGAAAACCCTGCGCGAACGGCCCGAGGTGCTGGAGGCGCATCGCCTTGCCGGTGACATCGACTATATCCTGAAGGTGCGCGTCAAGAATGCCCGGGCCTATGACACGTTTTATCAGGCGCTGATTTCCGAGGTGAAAATCTATAACGTGACCGCCCTTCTCAGCATGGAAGAGATCAAGGCGACCACCGTTCTGCCGGTCTAGGCGCAACCTTCTTCGCGGCTCTGCCGCACAAGTTCGGTGCGCGCCAGAAGGCGGTCGTCCGCCACCGGCGGCAAGGTCACGCGCAGACTGGCCAGGGCTTCGGCCTCGGGCTCCGGCAGGCCCAGAACGCGCAGGACGCCCTGCACGACGATGCGGCTGTCAACAGCCTCTCCCAAGGCCAGCCGGGCCAGGCTTGCCAGCACGGGCGCGCCCGTCAGGTCGCAGGCTTCGGGCAGCGGCATTGCCACGAAACGGCCCGCATCCATCCCGGCTTGCAACAGGGGCGGCAGCACGGCATGGGCCACGCTGCCCGGCGCCAGCGCAACCGCCGCCATCCGCGCCGCAAACCGTGCCACCAGCGGATATTTCCGGCCCGCGTCGATCAGCAGCAGAAATCCGCGTGCCAGCCGCTCGGCGGGGTCGGTCACCGGTGCGATTTCTGCCAGAACCAGCTCGATCAGTTCAACGCCCAACTCGTGGCTGGAGGCTTGAAGAAGCTCTGGCAAGGTAAAGAAATAATTGTAGAAACTGCCGCGCGATACGCCAGCCGCCCCTGCCACTTCGTCAATGCTTGCCCCGTCTGGCCCGTGTTCGGCCGAGACGAACAGCGCCGCCTCGATCAACCGCGCGCGCATCCGCTCTCGACGGATACGGGCGTTGCGGCTGCGGTGATCCACGCTCATGGTGCCGGTTCCTCACGCGGTGCCCGCAGGCCGAAGACGGCACAGTAAAGCGCGGGCGCGAACAGCAGGGTGATCAGCGTGCCGGCGATGATGCCCCCCATCATCGCATAGGCCATCGGTCCCCAGAACACCTGCCGCGAAATCGGAATCAGGGCCAGCGAGGCCGCCGCGGCTGTCAGCAGGATCGGCCTTGCACGGCTGTCCGACGCCTCGAACACCGCCTGCCAGCGGGTCTTGCCATGCCGGATCAGGTCTTCGATTTCCTGCACAAGGATGATCGAGTTGCGGATCAGGATCCCGACCAGCGCGAGCACGCCCAGAATGGCGACGAAGCCCATCGGCGCGCCCGAAGGAAGCAGCGCCGCAACCACCCCGATCAGCCCCAGCGGTGCCACCGTCAGTACGATGAAGGCCAGCCGGAAACTTTGCATCTGGATCATGACCAGCGTGACAAGGATCAGCAGCATCACCGGCACGACAGCGGCAATCGGCCCCTGGCTTTCGCCACTGGACAGGACGGTGCCCGCTGTCTGCAAGCCATAGCCCGCGGGCAGGGCGGCGGCCATCGCGTCAATCTTGGGCGCAAGGGCTGTGACGATGGTGGCGGGCTGGTCCTTGGTGGCCACCGCCGCCTTGACCGTTACGGTCGGCACCCGGTTGCGCATGTAGATCACCGGCTGTTCCGTCACCCATTCCAGCCGCGCAAAGGACGACAGCGGCACCGGTTGCCCCTCGGCATTGCCCAATTGCAGGTTGGCCAGTGCGGCCAGCGTCGAGCGGTCTGCCTCGTTCCCGCGCGCGATCACATCTATCAGGGTCTTGCCGTCACGCAGCTCGGTCACGGCAACGCCTTCATGCAGCGAATACAGGGCCTTGGCCACGTCGCTTTGCGTCAGGCCCAGTTGCCGCAACCGGCTGCCATCCACCGCCACGCGCACCACGCGGGCCGGTTCGTTCCAGTCGAGCGCAATATTGGTCAGCCGCGGATCGGTCGCCAGAAGCGCGGCCAGATCCCGCGCGCGGTCGCGCAGCGTCTGGGTGTCGGGGCCCGAAAGGCGGTATTGCACCGGCTTGCCCACGGGCGGCCCCAGTTCGATGTATTTGGGGTAAACCTCGATTCCGGTCAGCGTCTTGCCGAACTCGCGGATTTCGGCCTTCAGCTTGTCGCGTGCCGCCAGATCGGGGGTCATGATGACGATCTGTCCCATGTTCGGCCCCGGTGTCGGCACATCCAGCGCCAGGATGAAGCGGGGTGCACCCCGGCCGACATAGGTCGTCCAGAAGGTCGCCTCTTCCTTCGTGGCCAGCCAGGCCTCAAGCTTGACCATCGCCTCATCGGTGGCGGCAAAGCTGGCGTTCTGGCGGGCGGTGACATCGACGATGATCTCTGGCCGGTCCGACGTCGGGAAGAACTGCTGTTCGACATAACGCATCCCGAAGACCGACAGCGCAAAGACCGCCACCGTCACCGCGATGGTCAGCCATTTCGCCCGCATCGCCCACAGCAGCACCCGGCGAAAGCCGCGCCGCAACCGGCCCGGCCCGTTGGCATGATGATGCAGATCTCGCGGCAGGAAGGTGGTGCCCAGAATGGGCGCGAACAGCACCGCCACAACCCAGCTAAGCACCAGGGAAATCGCGATGACATAGAACAGCGACCGGGTGTATTCGCCCGCCGCCGAGCTGTTCAGCCCGATGGGGATGAAGCCCGCCACCGTGACCAGCGTGCCCGACAGCATGGGAAAGGCGATCGAGGTCCAGGCATAGCTGGCCGATTTTTCGCGGCTGTCGCCCAGTTCCATCCGGCTGATCATGGTTTCAATCGCGATCATCGCGTCATCGACCAAAAGCCCCAGCGCGATGATCAGCGCCCCCAGCGAGATGCGTTGCAGGGTAATCCCCATCTGGTCCAGCACCACGAAGGTCATTGCCAGCACCAGCGGAATGGCCATCGTCACCACCAGACCTGCCCGCCAGCCCAGCGAGATGAAGCTGACCGCCAGCACGATCACCACCGCCTCGACCAGCGCGCGGATGAAATGGTTGACCGATTCCTCCACCACATGCGGCTGATCGGCCACCTTGTGCAGTTCTATCCCCACGGGCAGCCCGGCCTCGACCTTGGTCATCAGCGTGTCGAGTTCTTCGCCAAAGCTGACGATGTTGCCGCCCTTGCGCATTCCCACGATCAGCCCGACCGCGGGCTTGCCGTCGAACCGGATCAGCGAGCTGGGCGGGTCGGCATAGCCGGGGATCACATCGGCCACATCTGATAGGGCGAAGAATACATCGCCCACCCGCAGCGTGGTATTGGCCAGCGCCTCGGGTGAGGTGAACTGGCCGGTCACCCGGACCAGCACCTGCTCGCCTCCCGTCTGGATCGTGCCCGAGGGGGTAATGGCGTTCTCGCCGGCAAGGGTGTTAAGAACCGTCTCGCGGTCCAGTCCAAGCGCGGCCAGCTTGCGGCTGGAAAACTCCAGATGCACCACCTGATCGCGGGTGCCGATCAGATCGACCTTGCCCGCGTCGGGCAGTTGCAGCACGGCGGCGCGCACGTCTTCCACCCGGTCTTTCACCTCGCGCGGGGAAAAGCCGTCATAGGTGAAGGCATAGATGTTGCCATAGACATCGCCGAAGTCGTCGGCAAAGGAAAAACCCGCGAATTCCTTGGGAAAATCGCCACGGATATCCGACATCAACTGGCGCACCCGCGTCCAGGTCACCGGCACATCCGCCGCAGGGGTATCGGCGCGCAATTCGACATAAACCACCGCCTGGCCCGGCCCGGTGACAGAGCGGGTTTCCTTCAGGTTGTCCAGATCCTGCAACTTCTTTTCGATCCGGTCGGTAACCTGCGTCACCGTCTCTTCAGCCGTGGCACCGGGCAGGGCGGCGCTGACGATCATGGTCTTGATGGTGAAAGAGGGGTCTTCCTCGCGGCCCATCGAC
>DDEX01000075.1 GCA_002336845.1 Rhodobacteraceae bacterium UBA1943 | reverse complement strand
CCCGCCCGGCCACCATTGCCTGCCCAATGCCGGAATGGGCTTTTGCCTTTTGGCCAATATCCCCGTGGCGCTGGAGGCGTTGCGGGCCAAACACGGCCCCCTGCGCGCCGCCGTGATCGATTGGGACGTGCATCATGGCAACGGGACTGAGGCCATCTATCTGGACCGCGCCGATACGCTGACAATTTCGTTGCATCAAGAGGCCTGCTTTCCGACCGACTCAGGCGGTGCGGATGAGCGGGGGCGCGGCGCGGGGCTGGGCGCAAACCTGAACATTCCCCTTCTGCCCGGCGGCGGCCATCAGGCCTATCTGGATGCGATGGACCTTCTGGTTCTGCCCGCCCTGCGCGCCTTTGCGCCAGAGATCATCGTCATCGCCTGCGGGCTGGATGCCAATGCGATGGACCCGCTGGCACGGATGCAGGCCCATTCCGACACGTTCCGCGCCCTGACCCTGCGACTGAAGGCGCTGGCAGAGGAGATTTGCCAAGGCCGTCTTCTGGCCGTTCACGAAGGCGGCTATTCCGAAGCCGTGGTGCCATTCTGCGGTCTTGCCGTGATCGAGGCGCTGGCAGGGCTGAAATCCCCCGTCATCGACCCGTTCCTAGCCCTGATCGAGGCGCAGCAGCCCGCCGCTGACTTTGTGGCCTTTCAACGCGACCGGCTGAAACAGCAGGCGAAAACGGTCTTCCCGTAACCAATTTGTACGATCGTCAATTCGGTAAAACCAATAGGTTGCCGCACGACCTTCACGCAAAGCGCGAAGGTCGCCGACCGTTTATAGCCCCAGCTTTTTCGCCACCATTTCGGTGATGACGGCCGGGTTTGCCTTGCCGCCGGTGGCTTTCAGCACCTGCCCGGTGAACCACCCGGCAAGCCGGGCATTGACCTTGGCCTTTTCCACCTGCTCGGGGTTGGCCGCGATCAGATCGTCCAGCGCCTTTTCAATCGCGCCCAGATCCGTGACCTGCTTCATGCCACGCGCGGCGGCAATCTCTGCCGGATCGCCCGGATCGGTCCACAGGATGTCGAACAGATCCTTGGCCATCTTGCCGGTGATCTCGCCCGACCCCAAGAGATCCAGCATCGCGCCCAGCCTCGCCGCCGAAACCGGCGTTTCGGCGATGGTCAGCCCTTCCTTGTTCAATCGCCCGAACAGGTCATTGATGACCCAGTTCGCGGCAATCTTGCCGTCACGGCCCTTGGCCACCTCTTCAAAGAAGGCCGCCGCCTCAACCTCGGCGGTCAGGACGTTGGCGTCGTAATCGGTCAGCCCGAAATCGCCCATGAAGCGGGCCTTCTTGGCGTCCGGCAGTTCCGGCATCCGGGCGGCGATATCATCGACCCAGGCCTGTTCGATCTCCAGCGGCAGCAGGTCGGGACAGGGGAAATAGCGGTAATCATGCGCTTCTTCCTTCGACCGCATCGACCGGGTTTCGCCCTTGTCGGGGTCATAAAGCCGCGTCTCCTGATCAACCTTGCCGCCGTCTTCCAGAATGGCGATCTGGCGCCGCGCCTCATAGTCAATCGCCGCCTGGATGAACCGCATCGAGTTCATGTTCTTGATCTCGCAGCGCGTGCCAAGGTGGCTGAAATCCTGTGTCGCCTGATATTTCTCATACTGACCCGGCTTGCAGACCGAGACGTTCACATCGGCCCGCAGGTTGCCATTCTGCATGTTACCGTCGCAGGTGCCCAGATAACGCAAGATCTGGCGCAGCTTGGCCACATAAGCCGCCGCCTCCTCGGGGCCGCGAATATCGGGGCGGCTGACAATCTCCATCAGCGCAACGCCGGTGCGGTTCAGGTCAACAAAGGACATGGTGGGGTCAAGATCGTGGATAGACTTGCCCGCGTCCTGCTCAAGGTGAATCCGCTCGATCCGCACAAGGCGGGCCACCCCGGGTGCCATTTCCACCAGAACTTCACCTTCGCCCACGATGGGGTGGTAAAGCTGGCTGATCTGATAGCCCTGCGGCAGATCGGGGTAGAAATAGTTCTTGCGGTCAAAGGCCGAGCGCAGGTTGATGGCCGCCTTCAACCCCAGCCCCGACTTTACCGCCTGCTCGATGCAGAATTCATTGATCACCGGCAGCATCCCCGGCATCGCGGCGTCAACGAAGGCGACGTTCGAGTTGGGCTCTGCCCCCACCTGGGTCGAGGCGCCCGAGAACAGCTTGGCATTGCTGGCGACCTGGGCATGGATTTCCATCCCGATCACCAGCTCCCAATCGCCCTTGGCCCCGGCGATCACGCGTGGTTTGGGCAGCTCATAGGTCAGGTCCAGCATGGGGCTCTCCATCCGTGTTCCGACCTTATTAGGCAGGGCGACAGCCCCTCGCAAGGGGCGCGATGGGCGGAAATCGGCCAATCGACGGTGTGCGCGGGCCGCGAAGGTTGCCAGATCGTCCGAATCCGGGCCTATGCCGCCCGTCGCGTGCAATTTGCGCGACGCCGCCCCTAGGAACCCGATGCGCCATTTTGCCCTGATCGCCCTTGCCCTGACGCTTGCCGGCTGTGTTTCGCCCTCGAACGGAACGGATGTCAGCCGTTTCTCGATGGCCTGGGACCATCGGCCAGAGGCGGCCCATTGGACGATCAGCACGATGTCCGCCGTTGCGGCGGAAGATCCGGTTCTGGCCGGACGCATTCCCGCCGACATCGACACCTGGTGCCCCGGATATGAAGATGGCAGCGTCAGCGAACGCCGCGCCTTCTGGACGGGGCTGATCTCGGCCGTGGCGCGCTATGAAAGCAGCTGGAACCCCCGCGCGGCGGGCGGCGGCGGCGCCTATATCGGACTGATGCAGATCTCGCCCCGGTCGGCCCGCAATTACGGCTGCGATGCCGACAGCGCGGCAGAGCTGAAAGACGGCTCGGCCAACCTGCAATGCGCCGTTGAAATGGTGGCCTATCATGTCGCCAGCGACGAGATGGTGGCGGGAGGTGGCAACAAGGGTATCGGCCGCGACTGGATGCCACTGCGCGACAGTTCCAAGCGCAAGGCGCTGGCCGCCTGGACCCGCGAGCAGCCCTACTGCAAATAAGGGCTGGGGCGCTTCGCCCCCCGCACCCCAAAGGATATTTGCACCAAGATGAAGCCCAAAAAGCTTCGTGTCTTCATCTTGGCGAAAATATCCCGGGGGTCCGGGGGCTGGCCCCCGGTTCAGCCGTTCAGCATCCGCCCCGCCATTTCCGACAGATCGCGGCTAAGGCCCGGCGCGGCCAGAATCCGCGCCAGTTCGGCCTTTATCATCGCCTGCCGGTCGGCGTCATAGCGCGGCCAGGTTTCGAACGCGGTGGACATGCGGGCCGCCGTTTGCGGGTTCAGCGCGTCCAGCCGGATCAGCCAGTCGGCAAGCAGGCGATAGGCAGAGCCACTTTGATGATGAAATCCGGCGTGATTTCCCGTCAGCGCCCCCAGAACGGCACGGAAACGGTTGGGGTTCTTCATCTCGAAATCGGGCCGTGCGGTCAGGCGATTCACGGTATCGGCGGCGGTTTCGGGGGCAGCCATGGCGACCTGAACCGCGAACCACTTGTCCATCACCAGCCGGTCTGCATGCCATTTCGCCTCAAAAGCCGCCAGCTCTGGCGCGCCCTGGCCATTTTCCAGCAGTATCGCCAGCGTGCCGAAGCCTTCCGTCATGTTTGTGGCGTCGGAAAAAGCTGCCCGCGCAGCCTGCCCGGCATCCAGTTTTGTCAGGAAGGACAAAGCGGCCAGTCGCAGGGCGCGTTGGCCCGCGGGGCCTGCCTTTGCCGAAAAGGCCCCCGGAACGCGCATGGCGGTCTCCAACTCCGGCAAAGCGGGGGCGAGACGGTTGGCCACGGCCCGCGCCAGCGCGCGCCGCGCCGCATGAATGCGCGCCGGATCGGGCGTATGGCCCGATTGGTGCAGGGTTGCGGCCATGTCATCCTCACCCGGCAGCCGCAAGGCAAGGGCGCGAAAGGCGGGATCAAGGCTGTCGTCGAAGGCAATCGCCGCCATACCGTCCAGAAGCGCGGGCAGCGGCCTGGCGCCATCGGTGATCATCCGCGCCAGCACCTCTTTGGCCAGAGACCGGCCCGCCTCCCAGCGGTTGAAAGGGTCGGTGTCGTGGGCCAGCAGGAAGGCGCGCTCGGCGGCAGGCACCTCGCGGTCCAGCACCACGGGCGCCGAAAAATCCCGCAGGATCGAGGGAATGGGCCGCGCGGCCAGCCCCTCGAAGGCGAAACTCTGGACGGGCTTCGTCAGTTCCAGCACAGTGGTTGGCACGACCTCGTCGCCATTGGGGTTCAGAAGGCCCACGGCAACGGGGATAACCTTGGCGCCCTTGTCGGGCTGGCCCGGCGTGGGCGGGTTTTCCTGTGCCAGCGTCAGCGTATAGGTGCCGCCCTGCGCCGCCGGAGACCAGGCCTCATACACCTTGAGCCGCGGCGTTCCGGCCTCGGAATACCAGCGTTTGAACTGCGTCAGATCGCGGCCGGTGGTGTCCTCGAACACCTTCAGCCAGTCTTCGATCGTGGCCGCCTGCCCGTCATGACGCGAAAAATAAAGGTCCAGCGCCTGCGCATAAGCCTTGTCGCCAACCAGCCGCCGCAGCATCCCGATCACTTCGGCGCCCTTCTCATAGACGGTCGCGGTGTAGAAATTGTTGATCTCGACAAAACTTTCGGGGCGCACGGCATGGGCCAGCGGCCCCTGATCCTCGCGGAACTGCCGGGCGCGCAGCATCAGCACATCCTCGATACGCTTGACCGCATGGCTGCGCATGTCGCCGCTGAATTGCTGGTCGCGATAAACCGTCAGCCCCTCTTTCAGGCAAAGCTGAAACCAGTCGCGGCAGGTGATGCGGTTGCCGGTCCAATTGTGGAAATACTCATGCGCAATAATCGCCTCGACGCGGGCAAAGTCATCGTCGGTTGCGGTGTCGGGGCTGGCCAGAACGGCCTTGGAGTTGAAAATGTTCAACCCCTTGTTCTCCATCGCGCCCATATTGAAGTCATCGACGGCGACGATGTTGAAAATATCCAAGTCGTATTCGCGACCATAGACATCTTCATCCCACTTCATCGAGGCCTTCAGCGCCTCCATCCCCCAGGCACAACGGCCCTCATCCCCCGGACGGACCCAGATATTCAGATCAACCTTGCGGCCCGACATCGTGATAAATGTGTCGGGGTGGGCGCGCAGGTCGCCCGCGACCAGCGCGAACAGATAGGCCGGTTTGGGCCAGGGGTCGTCCCACTCGGCCCAGCCGGGCCCGGAGGCCACCGGATTGCCGTTCGACAGCAGAACCGGCAAATCCGCCTGCACCCGCACATGAAAGCGCGCCATCACATCGGGGCGGTCGGGGTAATAGGTGATCTTGCGAAAGCCTTCAGCCTCGCATTGGGTGCAATACATGCCGTTCGACATATAAAGCCCCTCCAACGCGGTATTGGCGGCCGGGGCGATTTCCACCTCGGTTTCCAGCGTGAAAGGATCGTGCGGCAAGTCACTGGCAGAAATGGTCATTCCGCCTTCGGTGAGCAGAGGTTGTACAATCGTACCCCCCACCTTGGCGCTGATCAGCCGCAGGTTTTCCCCGTGCAGGAACAGATCGTGCCGGCCCGGACGCGCGGGGTTGGCGGCAAACTCCAGCCGCGCCCTTACCCTGGTTGCCTGCGGCGCAAGGGCAAAATCCAGCCGCACCTGCGACAGCAGAAAGGGGAAGGGCTGATAGTCGGCAAGATAGACGGTGCGCGGGTCGGACATTCGGGCCTCCATTTCCCTGAACCTATGCCCCTGCATGGCAGGTGCAACCCCTTGCCGAATCCGGCGCGGCGGTTATGTCTGTGTTCCATGAATGTTCTGGTCTGGATGAAGCGCGATCTGCGGGCGGCCGACCACCCGGCCCTGACCTTTGCCGCGCGGCTGGGGCGGGTGCTGCCGCTTTACATTCTCGAACCCGAATACTGGCGATTGCCCGATACATCGGCCCGACAATGGGACTTTACCGCAGAATCGCTGCAAGACCTGCGGGCCGAGCTGGCGCGGCTGGGGGTCACACTCGCCCTGCGCAGCGGCGATGCGGCAGAGGTGCTGGACCGGATGTGCCGCCGCCACGCCATCACCCGGATCGTCAGCCATGAGGAAACCGGCAACCAGTGGACCTTTGCGCGCGACCGGCGGGTAGCCGCTTGGGCGCGGGACAGCGGGGTGGAATGGACCGAGCTGCCGCAATCCTGCGTGATCCGCCCTCCGGCCAATCCCGACGGCTGGCAGGCGCGGCGCGATCAGTTCGTCGCGGCCCCCGCCCTGCCACCCCCCGAGATGCAGGGCGTCGCCGGAGTGGAGCCTGGCCTGATCCCCGTGGCCCGCACCCTGCGGCTGGCCGAAGACCGCTGCCCCCACCGCCAGCATGGCGGCCGGACAGAAGGATTGCGCCTGCTGGACAGTTTTCTGTCCACACGCGGCGAGTCCTATCGCAGCGCCATGGCCAGCCCCATTGCGGGCGAGCGTGCCTGTTCGCGCCTGTCGCCCCATATCGCCCTGGGAACCCTGTCACTGCGCGAGGTGGCGCAAGCCACCATGGCGCGGCAGGCAGAACGCGCACCCGGCTGGGGCGGATCGTTGACCCGCTTTCAAAGCCGCCTCGTCTGCCGGGACCATCTGCGGCAAATGCTGGAGGATCAGCCCGATATCGAAAGCCGTTGCCTGTCGCGCCTGGCCGAAGGCCTGCGGCCCCGGGAAAGCGATGCTGCCCGGTTGAATGCCTGGGCCACGGGGCAAACAGGGCTGCCCTTTGTCGATGCCGCGATGCGCTATCTGGCCGCGACCGGCTGGCTGAACTTTCGGCTGCGGGCGATGGTCATGGCGGTGGCCTCTTATCACCTTTGGCTGGACTGGCGGTCCACCGGGGCGATTCTCGCGCGCCTTTTCACCGATTATGAACCGGGTATCCACTGGCCGCAGGTGCAGATGCAGGCAGGCGTCACTGGTCTTGTGACAGCGCGCATCCCCAGCCCGGTCGAACAAGGGTTAAAGCAGGACCCCGCCGGCGCCTTCACCCGTCGCTGGCTGCCCGAGCTGGCGCCGGTGCCAGACAGGTTCCTGCAACAGCCCTGGCTCTGGCCGGGTTTTCGCAGCCTGTCAGGTCGTCGCTATCCCGAAGCGGTGGTGGACCCAACCAGCGCCGCAAAACAGGCCCGCGATGCGGTGAGGGCCCTGCACCGCGAAACTGCTCTGGCAACGAAGGCCCGCCGCAGCCCCCCGCCGGGATTGCGGTGCAAACCCGGCTCGCAACTGTTGCTGGATCTTTAGGGATAGCGCCCAACTCCCCGAAGTATTTCAGCAAGGGCAAAGCCTTAGTGGCCCAGAACCGCCTTTTCCAGCTTGCCCAGAGTCTGCTGCCCCAACTCTACCGCGCCAAAGCCCCTGGCCGTTTCAAACTCTTCCCGCGTGATGAACACCATGCCCAGCGTGATCTTGGTCGCCGCGCCAATGTCTTCGAAACTGGCCCAGGCATCGGCGTGTTTGTGGCCGTTCTCACCCCAGAGCAGCGTGTATTCGATCCGGCTTTGCGGCCGGATCAGCGTATAGCGGTGATGATTTGGGTAAACCGTGCCATCCGGCCCGATCATGTCGAATACCCATTCGCCGCCCTGACGCAGATCTATCCGGCTGGTGCGGCAGGAAAACCCGTCGGGGCCCCACCATTTGGGCAGGCTGGCCTCGTTCAGCCAGGCGCCCCAGACCAGGGCGACCGGGGCCTTGATGACCCGCTCTATCAGCATGGTGCGGTCGGATTCGCCGGTCATTTCAAGCCCTGCGCATAGGCTTCCAGTTGGGTGGCAACAGTGCCCCAACCGTCATAAAAGCCCATGTCCCTGTGGGTTCGGGCCGTTTCGGCATTGCGATGACGGGCAATGGCCGTATAGCGCGTGCGCCCGCCGCCAAGGTTTTCGAACGTCACGATGGCGGTCATGAAGGGTTCGGGCGCGGGCTTCCATCCGGCTGTGTAGGTGTCTGTAAACACCAGCTTTTCGTTGGGGATCACTTCAAGATATACCCCGTTGTTCTCCATCTCTGCGCCGTCCACCTCAAAGGTGGTATTGCAGGCGCCTCCGGGGCGCACGTCCAGATGGCAGGCCGTCACCTTGTGCGGCTTGGGCACGAACCAGTGAACCAGATGTTCCGGCGTGGTCCAACAGGCATAAAGCAGCTCACGCGGGGCGTTCATCTCTCGGGTCAGGACAAGATCCAGTTCGGGGTCCAGATCGGGGGTCATATCGCTTCCTTTCGTTTCCACCGCACAGGGAACCGCATCAGGATTCGGTGTCTTTCCGCTCCTGCATCAGCTTCATCACATAGGCCTCCAGCCGGTCGGCGCGGCCCTCCCAGATGGCGCGCTGTTCGGCCAGCCAATCGGCCGTGGCGGCCAGGGTTTCGGGCCGCGCGCGACACATCCGGGTGCGGCCGGTCTTTTCGGTCGCGATCAGTTGCGCCTCTTCCAGCACCCCCAGATGACGCATGACCGTCGGCAAGGCGAGCCCGGTCGGGCGCGCCAACTCTCCGACCGGCACCGCGCCCTTACCAAGCTGCGCCAGCATCGCGCGCCGCGTCGGGTCGGACAGGGCCTGAAAGATCAGGTTCAGGTCGGGATCATACTTAGCCATACCGCTAAGTATCATACGCTGAACCGCCGGGCAAGGCCTTTCGCCCAAACTTCGCCAAGGCAATCCGCACGATCTTTCCCCATCGGCTTTCCCATCGGCACTTTCAGGCAAATCCGGAAGAACATTCCGGTCCAGCAAGGTTGCAAGCCGTGCCTCGCTGGCCTTATCCCTTGGCACGACCCTTGGCAGGAGACGGACATGACGACGCGGTTGGATCGGAACGGATTGCAGGTCGATGCCCGGCTGGCAGCTTTTGTGGAACAGCAGGCCCTGCCGGGCACCGACATCACCCCAACCGGATTCTGGGCCGGGCTTGCAGGGGCACTGGCCCAACTTGCGCCGCAGAACCGGGCGCTGCTGGCACGGCGCGACGCTTTGCAGACGGCCATCGACGCCTGGTTCCTAGCCCGCAAGGGTCAGCCCTTCGATGCCGCCGCGCATGAGGCGTTCCTGCGCGAAATCGGCTATATCCTGCCAGAAGGCCCTGATTTTTCGGTAGAAACCACAAATACCGACCCCGAGATTGCCCTGATCCCCGGCCCGCAACTGGTGGTTCCGGTGATGAACGCGCGCTATGCGCTGAACGCCGCCAATGCCCGCTGGGGCAGCCTTTATGATGCGCTTTATGGCACCGATGCCTTGGGCGATCAGCCTGCGGGCAAGGGCTATGATCCTGCCCGTGGCGCGCGGGTGATCGCCTGGGCCAAGGCATTTCTGGATGATGTGGTGCCGCTGTCGTTTGGCAACTGGGCCGACATTGCAGGCGCTCAAATAGCAGACGGGGAACTCCTCATCACCACTCAATCAGGTAATTTCTGGCGGAAAGCGGGTGAGCCTCCACTGACCATCTCATCCACAATGCTGGCTGACCCTGCCCAATTCATCGGCCATACCGGCCCTGCCGACGCCCCTGCCGCGATTTTCCTGCGCCACAATGGCCTGCATATCGAGGTTGTCTTTGATGCCGACAGCCAGATCGGCGCGACCGACCCCGCCCATATCGCCGATGTGCGACTGGAATCCGCGATATCGGCCATCATGGATTGCGAGGATTCGGTGGCGGCGGTGGATGCCGAGGACAAGGTGCTGGCCTATGGCAACTGGCTGGGCCTGATGACCGGCAGCCTGACCGAAGATGTCACGAAGGGCGGCAAGACATTTACCCGCCGCCTCAATCCCGATGTCGTGCTGACCGGGGCCGATGGCGCGCCGGTCATGCTGAAAGCGCGGTCGCTGATGCTGGTCAGGAATGTCGGTCACCTGATGACCAACCCCGCGATCCTGCTGCCCGATGGGTCCGAGGTGCCCGAAGGCATCCTGGACGCCTTTGTCACCACGCTCTGCGCGATGCACGATCTGCGCAAGGCGGATGGCCCGCGCAACTCGGTTGCAGGCTCGGTCTATGTGGTGAAACCCAAGATGCACGGGCCGGATGAGGTTGCCTTTGCCTGCACCGTCTTTGACCAGGTAGAGGCCACACTGGGCCTGCCCGCCAACACCGTGAAGCTGGGCATCATGGATGAGGAGCGGCGCACCAGCGTAAACCTGAAGGAATGTATCCGCGCCGCAAAATCACGGGTGGCCTTCATCAACACCGGCTTCCTTGACCGCACCGGGGACGAGATTCACACCGCCATGGAAGCAGGCCCGATGATCCGCAAGGGCGATATGAAAAGCACCGCCTGGATCAAGAGTTATGAGGACAGGAACGTGGACATCGGCCTTGCCTGCGGCCTTCAGGGCCGCGCCCAGATTGGCAAGGGCATGTGGGCCGCGCCCGACCTGATGGCTGCGATGCTTGACCAGAAGATCGCCCATCCGAAGGCGGGCGCGAACTGCGCATGGGTGCCCTCGCCCACCGCAGCCACATTGCACGCCACGCATTACCACCGGGTTGACGTGCTGGCCCGGCAACGCGAAATCGCCGCCGGTGGGCCGCGCGGCACGCTGGCCGATCTGCTGACGGTGCCGGTGGCGCAGGGGGTCAACTGGTCTGACGACGAGATTCAGGCCGAGATCGAGAACAACGCCCAAGGCATCCTTGGTTATGTGGTGCGCTGGGTCGATCAGGGGGTGGGCTGCTCCAAGGTGCCCGACATTCACGACGTGGGCCTGATGGAAGACCGCGCCACTTGCCGGATTTCAAGCCAGGCGCTGGCCAACTGGCTGCACCATGGCGTGATTTCAAAGGATCAGGTGATGGCGGCGCTGCGCAAGATGGCCGCCGTGGTGGACCGCCAGAACGCGGGCGATACCGCCTATCGCCCGATGGCTCCGGGCTTTGACGGCCCCGCCTTCAACGCCGCCTGCGATCTGGTGTTCAAGGGGCGCGAACAGCCCTCGGGCTATACCGAGCCCTTGTTGCACCATTGGCGGCAGGTGGTGAAGGCGGGTTAACCCGCATCCACCGACAGGGCGTGGATGCGGGCGACCACATCGCCCAGCGCCTGATGCACCGCGCGGTGCCGCGCCACCCGCCCCAGCGGGGCCAGCGCGGCAGACCGGATCTTCACCGCGAAATGGCTTTCGCCTGACCCGTCATCGCCCGCGTGGCCCGCGTGGCGGTGGCTTTCGTTCACCACCTCCAGCTCGGTCGGCTGAAACGTCGCCTGCAATCTTTCGCGCATCACTTGTTCGATACTCATCCCCGCCCCCTTTTCCTTCCGCGCCAAATCCCTAAACTTGCACCCCCGAGTCGGAAAGGCCCCACCATGACCAAAGGCAACCCCTTCGAATTCGATCTGCGCGTGTCGTCAGACAAGGCCAAGCGCAAGACCGGGCGGCGGGGCGGTATGTCCGGCGCATTTGAAACCTCTCGCCAGGCCTGCGAATTTCCCGGCTGCAAGGAAAAGGGCACCTTCCGCGCCCCGAAATCGCCCGACCATCTGGATGAGTTCTTCTGGTTCTGCAAAGACCATGTGCGGGAATACAACCTGAAGTGGAATTTCTTCGGCGGGGCGACCGACGACGAGATCAAGAAGCTGCAAGACCGCGACCGGACCTGGGAGCGCGAGACCAAGCCCTTCAGCCAGAAGGATGACGGCCGCGCCTGGCAGCGGCTGGGTATCAACGACCCGATGGCAATTCTGGGCGAGAAAGCCACGCAGAATCCCGGCAAGGTTCTGTCGCAGGCGACACGCAAACTGCCCCCGACCGAACGAAAGGCGCTGGAGATTCTTGATGCCCGCGACACCTGGACACGGACGGAAATTCGCAAGCAATACAAGCTGTTGGTGAAAGACCTGCACCCCGACATGAACGCAGGCGACCGCAGCGACGAAGAGCGGTTGCAAGAGGTGGTCTGGGCCTGGGACCAGATCAAGGAAAGCCGCTACTTCAAGGAGTGAGCCGCGAAAGACGCGACCGGCCAAGGCGGCGGGCAAGAAAGTGCATCGCCACCGCCCCCGCCAGCCAGATCAGCAGCACCAGCGGCACCTCAAGCAGCATCGATGCAACGAAGGCCGCCCCGATCATCGCGGCCTGAAGCAGGCTCATCGCTCCGGCGTCACCGGCCAGGGCAAGGCCTGCCCCGCCCAGCGCGCCACCAAGCCCGGAGGCCAGAACCCCCGCCAGCGCCGACCACCCCCACCCGGGCATCAGGAACAGGGGCGCACAGATCAGACCGGCCACAAACGCCCCGCCAAAGGCCGGGACCATCATGGCCAGATCGGGATGCAAGGGGTCAACCGCCCACATGACGGCCGCGCCCCACAGGGCGGTTCCAAAAGCAACGGCAAGATACTTCATAGCAAACTCCGGCTGATCTGCCGCAACTTTGCCACCCGGCCCGCGCAGACCCCGCGCAATTCCCGTGCAGCAGATGTGCAGTCATGCCCGCCGGATGAACCCGTATTTCAGCAACCAGACCAGCACCCGGTCCGTTCCCGCCGTGTTCAGCGCGACCGCCGCCGCAACCTCGGCCCGCGTTGCCCCGTTAGGCGGAATGGCGGCCAACACCGCCGCGATGCGGTCGGGGGCGGCAAAGATGCGGCCAAGGCCCTGATAGTTGCGGGCGGCCAAAACCTCGGCCAGATCGGGCAGGCCCGGCCGGTCCACCGGCACAAGGCGCGTCTGGCCGAACTCGGCCCGTTCCGTGGGCCAGGCCGCGAACAGCGCGGTGGGAGAGGGCGCAACCGGCAGCGCATCGGGCGCATAGCGCAGGGCGCGGGTCGCAGCCTTGCGCCGGGCGGATTGTTCGGCCCACAGATCCTGCATCTGCGGCACAACCTGCGACCAGTCATAAAGCGCCCGCGCCCGCGTCACGCCCGCCTGCCCCATCCGCGCCCGCAAACCGGGGTTCTGCGCCAGATCCATGATCCGCGTTACCAATTCGCCCATGTCCACCTCGGTCATGGCGGATGTGGCGGCACAATATTGCGTGTAACTGTCGATGCCGCCCTGATAGCGTAGCGCCTCGGGCGCAAGATGGCCGGGCGACAGGCTGCGGGTGGTGACGCGAAAGCCCACATCGGGTGTAACGGTATCCTTCATCCCGTCCCAGTCGCTGACCAGAACCGGCAGGCCGGCGGCCATCGCCTCGATCGGCGCAAGGCCGAAGGTCTCCTGAATGTTGTCGATGACAAACAGGAAGGCATCCGCGCCCGATAGCGCCGCCTTGCGGTCAGCGGCCTGCGCGCCGTCAAGAATGTGAAAGCCCACATCGGGCATCATCACCCGCGCGCCATCCTCAAACACCTTGCGGGAATAGGTGTCGCGGAAAACGCCACACAAGACCAGATGCAGCCGCTGCCCGCCCAATCGCCGCTGCGCCTCGGACAAAGCCGCGAACACTGGCAAGGGATCGAACTTTTCATGCGGGGTCAGGCGGGCGATGGTGCTGAAGACCACATCCCCCGGCCCCGCCCCGATCCGGTCACGCAAAGCCGCGCCCGCCGCCTTGTCGGGCACGAAATCGGCGGTGTTGATGCCCAGGGGAATCACCGGCAACATCGGCCGGGGCGGCAAGCGTGCGCCAAGATGTACCGCCAGATGGTTGTCGATCAGGTCCATCTGATAGCTGACCGAGGCGTGGACCGCCCGGCTGGTGCAGATCACTGCATCCCAGTCACCTAACGGCGCTGTGCGCAAGGACAGCCACCCCTCCATAACCGCCGCGGTCGATGTTGTATGCGTGATGCCACACAGCGACCAGGCGGTGTTCGCATGGGCAACGCGCCGCCACGCCTCGACCGCGAAATTGGGGCTGGGGTAATAGACCGTTTCCACCGGCGCGATGCTGGTGGGCCGCACCAGTGGGGCATGGCGCAGCGGCAGGCCGGGGCGCAACCGGGCCGCCAGGTCGCGCACCGGCACCAGTTCGCCTTGTGTCTTTGACAGGATGACCGCCTCGGCCACATCGGCGTGGGCTAGAAACCCACGCAGGAAACTCTCGCCCGCCACGCGACGCCCGTTGATGCCCTTGGCGACAGGATCATAGCCATCCTGCGCATACCACAGGGCTGCATTGCGGGTAGGGTCGGTCATGCCCGCCGCTCCATCCACAGCCAGGGCGTCGGCTTGGCGCGCCATTCCCAATAGGCCAGCAGGCGGTCAAGGTCGGACAATTCCTCCATCCAGCCGGGTAAGGGCGCGGGCGACAGGGCACGGTCGATCCGGGTGACGGTATGGGTGGCTGCAAACCGCTGCGTCAGCCGGGCGAGCAAGCCGCGCGCCCCGCTCTCATGCACCTCGACCAGCAGGTCGGCATGGGTCAGGCCGGGGGCAAGGGCCGGGTCCAGCAATGCGTCCTCGGCCCCCTCGATGTCGCACAGCACAAAGGTTTTCTGCGCGCGGCAGAGGTCGAAATCGGCATGGGTCAGGATGCCCCCCACCTCGACCCGCCCGGCCACGCCATTCAGCGCGGCAAGGTCGCGGCACAGGCCCTGTGCGCGCAAGTCGCTGTCGCGCGCCATCACCCGCGCGCCCGGCAT
>DDEX01000053.1 GCA_002336845.1 Rhodobacteraceae bacterium UBA1943 | reverse complement strand
GTCATCACCCACGGCAACGGCCCGCAGGTCGGGCTGCTGGCGCTGCAGGGCGCGGCCTACAAGCCGGACGAGGCCTATCCGCTGGATGTGCTGGGGGCCGAGACCGGCGGCATGATCGGCTACATGATCGAGCAGGAGCTGGAAAATGCGCTGGGTCACAGTCGGCCGGTGGCCACGCTGCTGACCCAGGTGATCGTGGACGGGACTGACCCGGCTTTCGGCAAGCCCACTAAGTTCATCGGCCCGGTCTACGAACGTGAAGAAGCCGAGGCCCGCGCCAGGGCCGCCGGCTGGTCCATTGCGCCCGATGGCGACAAGTGGCGCCGCGTCGTGCCCTCGCCGGTACCGAAAGAAGTCCCCGACATACGCGTGCTGCAGCTTCTGCTGGAGCGGGACGTGATCGTGATCTGCACCGGCGGAGGCGGCATTCCGGTGCTGCGGCAGCGCGATGGCAGCATGACCGGGATCGAGGCGGTGATCGACAAGGATGCCGCCAGTGCTCTTCTGGCATGCCAACTCGGAGCAGATGCCCTCTTGTTGCTGACCGACGTGGATGCCGTCTATCGCGATTTCGGCACCCCGACCGAAGCAGTGATCGCCTCGCTGACCCCCGACGAGGCGCGCGCACTCGATCTTCCTGCCGGGTCGATGGGACCGAAAATGACCGCCGCCGCAGACTTTGCCGACCAAGGCGGGCTGGCCGGGGTCGGGCGGCTCGATCAGGCGGTAGAGATCCTGGAACGGCGCGCGGGCACCCGTGTCCGGAACGGAGATTGAGATTCAAGGAAGGTTTGGCTTTGCGGCAACGAGAAAGGACCAACGGTGAGTCGGACTGATGTGGTCCCGGTTATCTCTGAACAGGTTGCAGGCGTTTGGTAAGTGATTTTCCGCCTCCATTTTGCCGCTGCCGCTTCGGGTCCGGCGGGGCTCCTCGTCGCATTCCGACCTTACCAGATCACACCGGAACGTGCAGGTTTTCCAGACGTTCCGAAACTACTCTCTATGCAATGGATCGCATCGGAGCCTGACCGAAAGTAGCCCGAACAGAAAGCACGCAACGATGCAGGCCCTTCAAGTCGCTGGTCCGGGGCGCAGATCGATCTACGGCATTGCTTCCTTGGGCAACAGGGTTATCAATGGCTTGCGCCTTCATCTTCGCCCTTGGATTTCGGATAGCTGAGCTTCGACCCCACCCTGTTCCTGTCGCGTTGTGTTTCGGTCGATCTCGAGGTTGATCCGAAGTCTGCGCGGCTTTTTGCCTTTGCGGCGGTTCGGGGCGAGGCGGGGCTGGCTCACAAAGGGGCCGCGCTTGAACCTGCGCTGGACCGGCTGGAGGCGTTCTGCGAGGGCGCGGTTCATCTTGTCGGTCACAACATCCTGCGCCACGACCTGCCGCATCTGGTGGCGAACCGGGCGCGGCTGGCGGGGCTAGGGGCTGCGCCGATCGATACGCTCTGGCTGAACCCGTTGGCCTTTCCTCGCAATCCCTACCACCATCTGGTCAAGCACTATCAGGACGGACGGCTGCAGGTCGGGCATGTGAATGACCCCGAACAGGATGCGCGGCTGGCGCTGCAGGTGCTGTCCGACCAGATCGCGGCCTTCACCCGGCTGGGGCGGGAGGCGCCCGATGCGGTGCTTGCCTATCACCATCTGACGACGCGGGCCGAGGGCGGGGCAGGCTTCGACGCGCTGTTCCAGTTTCTGCGGGGCCCGCCGCCTGGTGAGGCCGCAGCCCATGCCGCCATCCGCCGACTGTTGGATGGCCGAGCCTGCAATCACCGGCTGGACCAGACCCTTGGCCGCCTGTCCGATCCGCGCAACGGCTGGCCGATGGCCTATGCGCTGTCCTGGATTTCGGTGGCGGGTGGGGACTCGGTCATGCCGCCCTGGGTGCGGCTGCAGTTCCCGCAGGCCGGGCTGATCGTGCGGCACCTTCGCGACACCAACTGCGGCGATCCGGCTTGCGGTTGGTGCGCCGAGAAGAACAACCCGAATGCTGCGCTGGAGCGGTGGTTCGGCTTTCCGTCCTTCCGTCCGCAGCCGGTGGACGACATGGGCCGCCCCTTGCAGGAACGCATCGTGGCCGAGGCGATGGCTGGCAAATCCGTGCTGGGCATCCTGCCGACCGGCACGGGCAAATCGGTCTGCTACCAGATCCCGGCGCTGTCGCGGTTCGACAAGACCGGGGCGCTGACGGTGGTGATCTCGCCGCTTGTGGCGCTGATGGCGGATCAGGTGCAGGGGCTGGCGCGGGCAGGGATTTCCAGTGCGGTGACGGTGAACGGCATGCTGTCGCTGCCCGAACGGCATGACGCGCTGGAAAAGGTGCGGATGGGCGATGCGGCGATGCTGCTGATCTCACCCGAACAATTGCGGTCACCGTCGATCCGCACCGTTCTGCAACAACGCGAGGTCGGGCTGTGGGTTCTGGACGAGGCGCATTGCATCAGCAAATGGGGCCACGATTTCCGGCCCGACTACCGCTATGTCAGCCGCTTCATCAAGGAGTTCTCGGGCGACAGCCCTGCGCCCGTTTTGTGCCTGACAGCCACCGCCAAGCCCGAGGTGGTGCGCGACATCCGCGACCATTTCCAGACCCGTCTGGGGGTGGATCTGATGTTGCTGGATGGCGGGGCGGTGCGCGCCAACCTGTCCTTCGCCGTGCTGCCCACGCAGAAGGCCACCAAGCTGACCGACATCCTGTCCGCCATCGAGGCGAATCTGCCGCCTGAAGGCGCCTCGGGCGCTGTGGTCTATTGCGCCACCCGCGGGGCCACGGAAAAGGTGGCGGAGTTCCTGAAAGGGCAGGGGCTGGCGGCGGACTTCTTCCACGCTGGCCTGCCGCCCGACCGCAAACGCGATGTGCAAGAGGCGTTTCGCACCGGCCAGTTGCGGGTGATCGCCGCGACCAACGATTTTGGCATGGGGATCGACAAGCCCGATATCCGGCTGGTTGTGCATGGCGATATTCCGGGGTCCTTGGAAAACTACCTTCAAGAGGCGGGCCGCGCCGGGCGGGATCGCGCGCCCGCCAATTGTGTGCTGCTGTTCAGCCCCGAGGATGTGGAGCGGCAATTCTCGCTGTCCGCCCGCTCGCGGCTGGCGCGGCATGAGATTGGTGCAATCCTGAAGGCGCTGCGGCGGATGGAAAAGCACAAGTCCGGCGAGGTGATCGCCACGCCGGGCGAGATCGTGCGTGAGGAAAAGGATCAGGAATTCGAGCGCGACAAGACCACCGACGACACCCGTGTAAAAACCGCCGTCGCCTGGCTCGAGGAGGCGACGCTGCTTTCCCGTGAGGAAAACCGGGTGCAGGTGTTCCCGTCGTCGCTGCGCATCCGGTCGGTGGATGAGGCTTCGGCGATCCTGGACCGGGCGCAGATTACCGGAAGGCGGCGCAAGCAGCTTCTGGACCTCGTGCGCCATGTGATGAATGCGCCCATCGACGCAGGGGTTTCCACCGATGATCTCACCGGGGCGTGCGGGCTGACGGGCCGGGATCTGCAGCGGGCCTTTGCCGATCTTGAGGTGCTGGGGATCGCCAGCAACGACACGGCTGTCACGGTCTATGTGCATCTTGGGGTCGAGGATGCCTCGGCCCGCCGTCTGGATCACGCGGCCCGGATGGAAGCCGACTTGATCGCCCTGATGCAAGAGACCGTGCCGGATGCCGAAGGGGTCGAGGCGCAACCCTTGAACCTGACCGAAACCTGCCAAGCCCTGCGTGACAAGGGCCACGCGCAGGTGCGCCCCGATCTTGTGGAAACCATCTTGCGCGGCATGGCGCAGGACGGGCGCGATCAGGACGGCGGGCGGGGGAACCTGACTCTGCGCAAGGTCAGTCGGAATACGATCTTCGTGCGGCTGGAACGCTCTTGGCCTGTGGTTGCCCGCACCGCCGATCTGCGGCGGCAGGGCGCGCGGGCGCTCTTGGCCCATCTCACCGGAAAAGTGGCCAAAGGCACGCGAGGCAAGGACATTCAGGTCGAGACCACCCTTGGCGCGATGCTGGATGCTCTGAACGGTGATGCGCTGTTGCGGGCCGAGGTCAAGGACATGACTCGCCTGATGGACCGCGCGCTTCTGTGGCTGCACGAACAGCAGGTTGCCACCTTGGGCCGGGGCCTGACGGTGTTCCGCCCGGCGATCACGGTTCATCTGAGCCCCAAGGGCGGGCCCTTCACGGTGCAGCACTTTGCGCCCCTCGAAGAGCACTACAACGAGACGACGATCCAGACCCATGTGATGGCCGCCTATGCCGAAAAGGGGCTGGAGGCGATGGATCAGGCCCAGCGCCTTTCCGAGGATTACTTCGTGCTGGACCGCGACGCCTTCCTGCGCCGATGGCTGCCTGGGCGCGGCACGGAAATCCGGCGGCAGACCACCGGCACCTCATGGCGGACCATCGTTGATGCGTTGGATAACCCCGTGCAGGCTGAGATCGTGCGCGATGACCGCGAACAGACCAACGTGCTGGTGCTGGCGGGGCCAGGATCGGGCAAGACGCGCGTGCTTGTGCACCGCATCGCCTATCTCATCCGCGTGAAGCGCGAAGACCCGCGCGGTATACTGGTTCTGACCTACAATCGCCACGCAGCGGCCGAGATCCGCGAACGCCTTCGCCGCCTGATCGGGGATGACGCAGCGGGGGTGACTGTGTCGACCTGCCACGCGCTGGCGATGCGGCTGATGGGGGCGAGCTTTGCAGGCGATCACGACGGCCCGCGCGACTTTGACGGCATTGTCATGCAGGCCGTGGCCCTGCTGCGCGGGGATGGTCTGACCAAGGCGGAGGCCGAGGCGCTGCGCGAAACGCTCATCCAGGGCTATCGCTGGCTTCTGGTCGACGAATATCAGGACATCGGCCCCGAGGAATACGCCCTGATCGGCGCGGTGGCGGGGCGGTCGCTGGAGGATGAGCTGCGCATCAGCCTCTTTGCCGTGGGCGACGATGACCAGAACATCTACGCCTTCGCCGGGGCCAGCATCGACTTCATACGCAGGTTCGAGGCGGATTATGCCGCCAAACCGGTCTGGATGACCGAGAACTACCGCTCCACGGCCCATATCATTGCGGCGGCCAATGCCGTGATCGCGCCTGCTGCTCAGCGCATGAAGGCAGGCCATGACATCACCGTGAACCGCGCCCGCGCCAAGGCGATGCCGGGCGGAGATTGGGCGGCTCTGGACCCCGTGGCGCAAGGGCGTGTCACCCTGCTGGACGCGGGCGGTGATACCGCGCAGGCGGTGGCTGCACTGGACGAACTGCAGCGCCTGTCCCGGCTCGACCCCGATTGGTCATGGCGGCGCTGTGCGGTCATTGCCCGCGACTGGCGCCGGCTGGAGCCCGTGCGCGCCTATGCGGAAGCCTTGGGCATTCCCATCGACATGGCCAATGAAACTCTGCCGAGTCTGTGGCGACTACGCGAGATGCAAGGCTTCATTCGCGCCCTGCTGTTGGATCGGACGCGTCTGCTGACCATACCTGATCTGGTCGCCGTCCTGAACGCCCAGCCGCAATCGCGTTGGACTGACCTGATCGGCGAAGGTATCGGCACCTTGGCGCGTGAACTGGTCGAGAAGGCTGCCCCGGTGCCTGACCTCGTGCAGTGGTTCGGCGAATGGGCACGGGACGCTCGTGGCGAACAGCGGGGCCTTCTTCTGATGACCGCCCACCGCGCCAAAGGGCTGGAGTTCGATCATGTTGCGATCCTGAACGGCGGCTGGGATCGCCCCTCGCGCGGCGAGGATGCCGACGCCCCACGCCGCCTGTTTTATGTCGCCATGACGCGGGCGCGGTCCACCCTGACCGTGCTGACAGACGGACCGCACGCCTTCGTGCAGCCCGGTGACGCTGTCCTTTCCCGCCGCGTCACCCCCGACACCACAGCCCTGCCGCGTGCCCGCCTGCGCTATGTGCCGCCGGACCCAAAACTGGTGGACCTGTCTTTCGCCGGGCGTCTGCGGCCGGGTGATCCGGCGCTGGCCGCCATCGCCGCCGCGCGCCCTGGTGACCTCGTCCATCTTCTCCGCGACGGCGACCGCTGGCGGATCGAGAACGCCCAAGGCCAAACGCTTGCCCGCCTCGCCCGCGCCTTTGCCCCACCTGAAGGCACCACTTTCCTGCGCGGCGAGGTCGCGGCCATACTGACCTGGCGGCGCGAGGATGGCGACGAGGAGTACCACCACCTGCTCCGCCGTGACGAGTGGGAAGTGGTCCTGCCGGAACTGGTGTTCGCAGCGGGGGCGGAAGCAGTCAATGTGGATCAGAAGGGTAGCTGATGTTCGTGATCAGGCGTGGCCTTGGCCTATCCATCACGGATCGAAAAGGGTGGATTCCGCTGGATGGATTCTGGCCAAGGTGGCTTCCCCGGAAGTGGATTCCCTGGTTTCCCCGAAAGAATCCAGCGCGCCAAGGTCGTGATTCCACAAGCCTTTGATAATGAGTCGCTTTTTGCAGGATCGACAGGCAGGTGGCTTCCGGGTGGCTTCCCCGGTGAGAATCCATATCGCTAGCGAAATGCCGCGCTGCGCCCCCCCGCATACGTTCAGGGCCGGGGAGGAACCAGAGGAGGGGGGGAGTCTAGGACTCGCCGAACCCCTGATCTCTCACGCGCCCGAGCACATCAAGCGCATGGCGTGCCTGCAGGTCCGAGGGAATCCGGCGCGGCATGGATGCGCAGACTTCGAGGATCTGCATGTCCTTCGGCGTCAGGCGTTTCCTCTCGCGCCCCCAAGCCAAGACTCCGCTCCAGAATTCGGCACCCAAGGTCACGACCTCCGCCTGGGCATTTATGCCCTCGGTCATTGCCTTCTTTGCCTTCTCGTCGCGCTTTGCCGCCTTGGCGGTATCCACGAGGGTCAGGCAGGTCTCGAAGTCATCGCCATAGTTCAGCGTCCGACCCTTCATCCCGTTCCAGCAGGCCTGCTGCTTTGCCCATTCCGACATGTTCCGGACACCTGCGGGAGGGTGGGTGATGACGTCATGTGCCTCTGCTGCGGCCAGAAGCAGAGCGCGCTGGAGGGCCTCCGGAACAGACTGCCGTCTCCAGATCGCGTCGAGGTCGAGGACCTGCTTCTCGCCGTTGGCATCGTGAAACACCTTGGCCATAGAGTAGGTGACGATGTTGGCGCGATAGCCGCCCTCGTACCACGGCTGCTTCGGAACCTCGGTCTCGAGCCAGCGAAACACGATCGCCTTCGAGACAAGCCGCTTGTACCAGAGCTCGTCATACTTGGCGTCGCTCTTCGACCATGATTCACCGATGTCCTTGGCAAATTCGGCGAAGTTCTTCTGGGCCCCGCGCGAAACGATGTGCGGCTGGCCGGCCGCCGAGAACTCGAACTTGGCGAGATCGGTCTTGCTGAAGAGCTGCGTTTTCGGGAACTCCAGATCGAACTTCTTCAGCTGGGCTGGTGTCAGTTTGGCACGGGCATTGATGAACTGCCCGCGCGAACGCTCGTAGAACCACTTGGTATCGTGACGCTCGCCAGCGCGCGCCGGAAAGAGAACGCTGCGCGAAAACTGTTCCATCCGGATGTGGAAGGGATGGTTCGAGAAGAAATCGGCAGCGTTCACCTTGTTCTGGGTGTTCGCGTATTCCGAGATCTTCGGCACGATGTCCTCAGACCTGTCGGGAGGAACGACGGTCAGTTTCATCTGCACGAAGACTTGCGGGAGCTGTTCCTTTGCTGACTTCAGCCCGGCGTGGATCGACCCGGTTGTCTGGGCGCCGTTGACGATCTGGAGGTTGCTGATCGACGCAACCGCCAGCCCGTCATCCGTCCGCACGCACGAAACGGCATCGGCGGTGGCCGACAGCCCGTTGTTGTAGGGGAAGAAGAGTTCAGGTTCGTCCTTGATGGTCTTCTGGATGCCCTTGTTGGTCTTGGCATTGCGGCCGTTCGTGGTCGTAAGACCGTTTTCCTTGCACCATCCTTCGAAAGTCAGGCCGCGCGCACGGAACGCGCCGACAATAACTTCATGCAGGATCGCGCCGGGCTGGAATTCTGGCGGTTTTCGTGACATGTGTTCCTCATGCTGTAGCCGTTACGACGCTACACTATGTAACATGTATCTGCTACATTATGTAGCCGTCAATAGGAAATCTTTTCCGCATGGGCGACAGTCCCGGAAAACGGCTGGCATTGTTCAGGGAGGCGAATGGCCTCTCGCAGGATGCTCTTGCGCAAATGCTGGGAGTTTCGAGGGCTGCCGTTTCGTTGATCGAGAACGACAGCCGTACACCGTCGAAGAATTTTCTTATAAAGATTTCAGATCGTTACCGCGTAAGCTCCGATTGGCTACTGCACGGAACCGGCGAGATGCTCCACGCCGAAATCCCAGGCTTCTCGGGCAGGCACGGTCGGATAGAGCCTCCAGACAGCTCAATGCCTGCCCATGGAGATTTCCGATTCGACGGCGAAGAGTTTGCGATGATCCGTCGCATGGATTTGAGCGTCTCGGCTGGCCCCGGTCTCGAACCTGTCGAGGGCGGCGAAGCAGAGGCGCTCGCATTCTCGCGGCGCTGGCTGTCCCGTAACCAGATCAACGGCGATCTGGCGGTGCTGGTCCGCGTGAAAGGCGACAGCATGGCACCGGCGATCCCGGATGGTTGCCTTGTGCTGGTGCACTTGCCTGAAATGCAATTGGAACGAGAGGGCGTCTATGCCTTCAACCGCTGCGGGGCCTCATATGTGAAGCGCCTGCTGCCGTCGGGCAGGAATGATCGCGGCCAGATCACCTCGATCACAATCCTGTCAGACAATCCAGCCTATCCGCCCGACGTCGTCTTCGGCGAGGCACTTGCCGACATCCGCGTGGTCGGCCGGGTGCGATGTGTGATGGCGACGCTGTAACTATGACCCAAATAACTGAAAGAGAAGAAGGTATTTGATGGCGACTATTCCGTGCCCGTCCTGTGGCAAAGACGTTTCTGACAAGGCATTCGACTGTCCCAGCTGCGGTCACCCGCTTCGCAAGCCGAAGCGCGGCCTGTTTGGGAAGCTGTTCAAATGGACGTTCATCCTTTTCAACATTCTGATGGTAGTATGGCTCTTTGGTGGCACCAACGCCGCGATGAAGACCCAAGAGGGCTTGCAGGGAGCAGAACTGGCGGGCGCGCAGATCGGAACCGGGATCGGGGTAACAATGATCCTTGGTCTTTGGGTTGTTGGGGACATCATTCTCGGCTTGTTGGTCTTGTTCACCCGCCCCTCGAAATAATTGGCAACCTGATACTGGGAAAAACGGTATCGTTCCTGATATGTTCCATCCTGTCACCTCAAATTGACAGGATGGTTCATGCTCTCAGCGGTCACCCCCGTGCAGCCTGTCGCCCCATGGCTGGGCGGCAAACGAAACCTCGCCAAGCGCATCTGCGCGATCATCGACGCCGTGCCATGCAGCACCTACGCCGAGCCGTTTGTTGGCATGGGGGGCATCTTCTTGCGTCGCTCGACCCGGCCGCGCTGCGAGGTCATTAATGATCTGTCGCGCGACATCTCGAACCTGTTCCGGCTCCTCCAGCGGCATTACGTCCAGTTTCTGGACGTTCTGAAATTCGGCCTGACCACCCGTGCCGAATTCGAGCGCTTGGTTGCAACCAACCCGGAAACGCTGACCGACCTCGAACGCGCAGCGCGCTTTCTTTACCTGCAACGCACCGCATTCGGTGGAAAGGTCAGTGGCCGCAATTTCGGGGTTTCAAGGGATCGCCCCAGTCGGTTCAACCTATCGACGCTGGAACCGATGCTCGAGGATCTGCACACGCGCCTTTCTGGCGTGGTGATCGAGTGCCTGGACTGGCGGGATCTCGTGCGGCGCTATGATGGCGCTGACACGCTGTTCTATGTGGACCCGCCATACTGGGGTAACGAAGGCGACTACGGGCCGAGCATGTTCAGCCGCGCGGACTTCTCGGCAATGGCCGACCAGATGGCGGGGATTGAGGGGCGATTCCTCCTGTCGCTGAACGACCTGCCCGAGGTGCGCGCCACCTTCAGCCGCTTCCACCTGATGCCGGTTCAGACCAGCTATACGATCAGCAAATCGAACGACGCGCGCAGCCCCCGATCCGAGTTGATCATCAGCAACTTTGCCTTCGCTGCCTGAAAAATCAGTTGCATGTTCGGCTTGCTATGGAAGGGCGTGCCGCCTCAGAATATATGTTTGATTTCAGTGCCATAACCTAACATGCAAATGGCAAACGGAACATGCAACGCGATTTGCATGTTCCGATCGCTGGGCCGGAAGCGATAACGGGCATTTCAGCTTCGAAAATCCTTATTTTATTGGGCTTTTCGGCATAGCCACTCCAGTTCCGCAAAATCCTGCACATCGCCTTCAATAGCCCGTTCAGGGTGTTTTGAACGGTTACTGCAGGACACGTCACCCACCGGCTTATAATGCCCGCCACGCCCCTGAAACTCCTTGTTTCATTGGGCTTTTCCACGTTCTTCCGGGTTCCCCCAGCCTCTTCCGGTTTACTGCAGTTATTGGTGTCCCTCTACATTCGCCGGGAAACATGATCGCTCAGGTTGGCCCGCATCACCTGGGAACATCCTCCCGAAACCGATCCATCTGATGCATCCGCTCGTGCAGGATCGTCACGATGCCGACGTCCCCATTCGACAGACGCCGCCAGTACACGAAATGATGCGCGTGCCGGAAGTAGAAGCCCTCCACCCCGAACTCGGCCGGGATGGGGCGCGACGCGACGCCGTGGCTTTGGATGTGGTCGAACGCCGCGAAGAGGTCGATGATGTACCGATCAGCCTGTTCAGCGCCCCAGCGGTCACGCGAGTATCGGTAGATTTCGTCAAGCCGCAGCGATGCGGCCTCCTGGACGCGGACGGCCACAATGTCAGCCCCGGTTCCGGGCGATCACCTCGGCGGCGGTCAACGGGCGATAGCTTTCCTCCGGCGCCGCAAATGCACGGGTCAATTCTGCCTTCAGCCGGTTGAAGGCTTCAGCCTCGGCCCGCTCCTTGTCGCGCCGGATCAGGTCGCGGACGTATTCGCTGATGTTCTCGTAGGCACCGTTCTCGCCCACGTTCGAAGCCACAAACTCGCTCAGCGCACCGCTGATACGGACAGTCATCGTCGTGGTCTGGGACATGCTGGCCTCCGTCTGTCTGTATTCAAGATAAGCAAAGATGAACACGCGGACAAGGGTGTTGCCAAAGTCCTACAGCACCAACTCATAGTGCGTGCTGCGCCCGCCGCCTTCGCCCTTCCGCAGCAGCTCGAGCTCGAGCAACGCCGCGATGTCACGGTTCGCGGTGTCCTGCGAGCACTTGGCGATCACTGCCCACTTCGAGGAGGTCATCTTGCCCTCGAATCCGTCGAGCAGCCGGTTCAGCACCTTGATCTGGCGTTCGTTCAGCGCCAGCGCCGCAGCGCGTTCCCAGAACTGCCCCTTGGCGACGACCGCCGCCAAGACACCGTCGGCACCGTGAATCGCACGGCCGAGGCAGTCGAGGAACCAAAGAATCCATGCAGTGATGTCCGTGCCACCCTTCTGGGAGCGCTCGAGCTGGTCGTAGTAGGCGTTCCGCTCGGTCCTGATCTGCGCGGACATGCTGTAGAACCGCTGCGAGCTCCCCTCCGACCGGGCAAGCGCCAGGTCGGCGATGGCGCGAGCGAGACGGCCGTTGCCGTCCTCGAAAGGGTGGATCGTTACGAACCACAGATGCGCCAGCGCTGCCTTGATCACCGGATCGGTGGCCAAGGGCGCGTTGAACCATGTGAGGAAGGCTTCCATCTCCGCCGCGACCCGCAGTGCGGGGGGGGCGGAGTAGTGAACCTTCTCCCGGCCATAGGGCCCAGACACCACCTGCATCGGGCCGGTGCTGTCATCGCGCCAGTTTCCGACGATGATCTTTGTCATGCCGCTGCGCCCGGTGGGGAACAAAGCCGCATGCCAGCCGAAGAGGCGTTCCTTCGTGAGCGGGGCCTGAAAGTTCCGCGTCGCGTCCAGCATCACCTCGACGATGCCTTCCACATTGCGATCGGTCGGGGGCAGGGCGCCGATGTCGATGCCGAGCCGCCGGGCGAGCGATGACCGCACCTGTGTGGCGTCCAGATCTTCGCCCTCGATCTCGCTTGTCTTGACGACGTCCTGCGTCAGCGTTTGCAGGACCGCCTCTTCACGCAGCTTGAAGCCCAGCGCCTCCATCCGGCCGATCAATCGCCCTTGCTCGTGGCGGACTGCAGCCAGAGGCGCGGCAATGCTGCCATCCTGCCAGGTCAGCCTTGGCCAGTCCTCTTGCTCCCAGATGTACATCGCAATCTCCGCATCCAGCGCGGTGATTGTGCTCCGCATTCTCCGCATGCGCAAGAATAAACACCTCAGAATTTGCGGAGAATGAGGGCACTAATCTCCGCACGACATGGATAGGTCTCGGATTTGACGCCACGCTGCGCATCTCAAGATGCTTTGATGTCAGAATTCAGGCTCAAACTGCCGTCAACGGTCGTTGCTGCTAGCGGGCTGAACTCAAAGCACACCCGACACGAAAGCGTGGTTTCATCGCGTGTCGGCCACTGAAGCCATAAGACCCCAAACCGCGGCCTGTGCACTCGCCAGTTGCAGTTCAAGCCGGTCGCAGCACAAGCTGACAGGACGCGACGACGAGGCCCAGTTCATTGATTCGACTGCAACAACGCCCTTTGCTTGGTTTCATTGCTGATCCCCTCGGCAGGTCCGCCCGCGCCATGGCGCTGGACGGGGAGCACATTCGGATTACGCGACGCGGCCAGGTTGCCGCCATGCCGTTGCAGATGATCTCAAGCGCACCTTTCCTTCGAAAGGGGATGCTCGGCACCACATTGACCATCAGTTCGGGCGACGATCACGGTGTTACGCTGAAGGGTGCGGATCAGAGAGAAGCACACCCCTTTTCAGAAGCGGTCAAGGAGGCCTGGACCCGATTCAATCTCGCGGCCCTCGAGAAGGAAGCGGCGCGACTGGACCGGATCCTTGCCGCAGTGCTGTCGCTGGTGTCTCCGCCGCCGGTTCCCGCGGCTGAAGATCAGCTTCAAGACCATCCATGCCTCCAAGGGTCTCGAGGCCGACCACGTCATCCTGCTGAATGCCGACAGCGGGCGCATGGGATTTCCGTCAGAGATCGTCGACGACCCCCTCCTGTCTCTGGTCTCGCCCAAGGAGGAGGCGTTCCAGAACGCTGAAGAGCGGCGCGTCATGTATGTGGCGATGACGCGGGCCCGCCATACCCTGACGATCCTTGCCTCGAATGCCCGACCGTCGTCCTTCGTGACCGAGCTTCGCAATGACCCCGCCTACGGGATATCGACAGCCCCCGGAGCTGAACCAGAGGCTCACGTCTGCGGCGAATGCGGCGGACGGCTGCTGGGCGTGACCGGGCAGGATGACCGCATCTGGTATCGCTGCGAGCACGTCCAGCACTGCGGAAACCTGCTGCCCGCCTGCCCATCCTGCGGCACGGCCCTGCCTCGCCGTGCTGAAGGGACGAGCGAGGTTCGATGTGGGTGTGGTGCCAGCTACCCGACTTGCCCGGATTGCGAAGACGGCTGGCTGGTCGAACGCAGCGGCAGCTTCGGCAAGTTCCTCGGCTGCGTTCGCTATCCGACCTGTACCGGAAAAGCGAAGATCTCAGGTGGTGACCGGCCAACGATCACCAAATCACGACGCCGAACCAGGGCCTGATCCAAGGTGCACAATTGTGCCCAACGCTGCAGGGGACAGATGCCGCTTAGCTGTGCCACCATTCCGGCGCAGCGAATCCCTGCCGCTCCTTGAAACCGTGAACCTGTGATCCGGGCCGGGCGATGCGCCACGGTCGAGGCGTTCGGCGCTTCCCGTTTTGATGTCGCCCGGCCCGGGCTTCACACGAGTTGGTTTTCCACGAGACCGGATCAGAAGTCCGTCTCGACGTAGACCCCAGCGCAGTCGTAAGCGACGGCGGCGGCCGTGGCGCCGGTGTTCAGGAACAGCCGCGGCGACAGGAACTGCGTGGCGCCGGGCAGGTCGGCGGCGATTTCCAGTTCGAAGATGGCGCCGGTGACCTCGTTCACTGCTCGGACCCATACCGACGAACCGTTCGGCGGCGCGGCTATGAACAGGGTCAGCACCCCGCCGGTGGCAATGGCAAAGCTCGCGCCCATGTCGGTGAGCGTCGGTGCTCCGGTCCCGTCATTGGCGACCAGCTGCCAGTTGGCATGGGTGCCGCGCTGAAAGCCGATTCCGATGCAGTTGATGGCAGCGGCCAGCGTCAGGGTGGTGGCAAGCGCTGCGGTCGATCCGTAAAGCCCGAAGAACCCCATGCCTGTCGCCTGCAGCGTCGTCAGCGAAATCCGCGTCACGAAGGTCCAGCCGCCGAGACCCGCCGCGTTGCCACGCCAGCAGGCCCAGCCTGCGGAACGCTGGTCGGCAACCGAATCCACGACGGCCGCCGAGGTCAGGCGCCAGCGCCGCATGGAGGTCGCAAGGTTCGTCGCGGCCAGAGTGGGCGTCGAAACGGTGCCGACCGAAGTGATTGGCAGGCCTTCGGTGGTCACCGTCGTGCCGGTCGAGGGCGACCAGTTGGCGATTCGGTTGACCCCGAAATGCGGCTGGAGCGGGAAATCCCGGCCGGAGGGGCGCATGACGTCGATCCACGGCGTCCCCGCCCGGTTGCGGGCATAGACAGCCGCCTTGCCGGTGGGCGGAGGGGATGGAGCGGCGCTGAGCCCCGGCAGGATGGTGGGTTGCGGCAGTTCCACCTGGCCATTGGTCCGGTCCACCTTGATGGCATCGAAGAAGACCGACCCGTCCGGGCTGACCTTGAAGCTGAAGTCGTCGTTGCCCAAGAGACCGATCAGCGCTCGGGCGGAGAAACCGGTCTTGAAGGCGAAGGCGGCGTCGTTGCCGGCGGCCGCCTTGTTCACGGTGGCTTCGATACCTGCGCCCGCATGGTTCAGGAGGACCGCCGGGGTGTTGACCGACATCCGGTTGTAGCTGTCCGCCGTAGCCCCGCCGAGGCCCAATAGCTGCGCGGTCAGGTTGGCCTGAGGCATGCCGACCTGCGTGACGGCATTGGCGAAGGTGACGGTCGGAGTGTTCACCACCATTGTACCGCCCGCGCCAGCCGTCGCAGAGCCGATGTTCACGACAGTGGTCGAGCCGGAGGCCCCACCGGTCCCGAGGTTCACGGTCTTGGTCAAGCCCGTGGTCGTGGCCCCGGTGCCCATCCCATAAGTGGTGGTCGTTGTCGCCGTGCCGATCGATGCGCTGGCCGCAGACACCGTCACGGTCCCGGACGCCGTCAGCGTCCCCGAGAAGGTCTTGTTGCCGGTGAAGGTCTGGGTGCCAGCGAGGATCGCCAGTTCGGACGAAGTATTCGGCAGCGTGAAACCCCGCGTCGTCCCGGCGCTGATCCCTGCCAGCGAGAAGGTGGCCTGGATGACATGACTGTCCGCGCCGATGACGATTACGTCGCCCGGGCGCGGGGCGGGGAGGTCGGCCACGCGCACGTCGACCACCGTCGTGTCGCTGACGAACCGCCCCGCGCCGAAGTCGGTGACGCGATCCGGCGCGCGGCGGATGATGCGGATCGGGCGTTCCTCGGATGTGGTGGCCGAGATCCAGAGGGCCGGGGCCGCCATGGAGGCATGGGTGAAGATGCGGTCCAAGGCGGCGGCGAAGACGGACATGGGCGTTTCTGCCTGGCGTCAGTTCGACGTGTGCAAGCGGATCGCCAGCCGCGGCCGCTTGTTGACGGGCAGGATCGAGGCCTCGGTCATCACGTCGATCCAGCGGCCTTTCTCGTCCAGGTGCTGGCGGGCGTAGAGCGGCAGGCCGATGGTGTTGGCGGTTTCCAGGAGGTTTGCCGGGCCGCCATAGGTGGTGAAGGTGTCCATCGTGCCGAGCGGGAAGGCGATGCCCTCGTTCGCGGGGACGAGCCGTTCGGTGGCCTTGGTCGAGAGGGTGACGGTGCCGGAATACTCCTCGAACAGGATGCCGCCGAAGGGGAAGTTGCGGCGGACGTCCTCGCGCAGCGGTTGGGCGCCGGTCGAGGCGTAAAACTTGTAGGCCTCCTCGGTCTTCGGATGCGCGATCAGCTTGTCGAAGAACTCGCGGCTGACGAGGGCGTGCACGCTGGTCATCGCCTCGCCGAGGAGATTGTCCTCGATGGCGCGCAGCACCTCACGGACCTTGCCCTGCACGTTCGTGCCCGCGGTGCCCAGCACGAAGTCCACCGAGATTTGCGCCAGGCCGAATTCGGTGAAGTAGTTGTAGAGGGTGGTGCCGGCCCCGTCCTTCACGATGCCGCGGAGCGCGTTCATCTCCATGTATTCGCGGGTCTGGGCATGCTTGCGGCGCATCAACAGCAGCTTGCGGTTCATCACCTCGACGAGGGGATCGGCGGCGTCGAAGGCGCCCAGCGCGGGGGCGCCTTGGATGTCGGCGGGCAGGACCACGTCGTCATGCGGGATCCACGGCAGGGCGAAGGACCGCATGGACCGGCCCTCGCGCGTCCCGACCGTGGCTGGGCCGCCGAGGGGGACGGAGGGCAGCAGGCTCAGGACGCCCTCGTATTGCTCGATGATGACCGAGCGCTGGCTGACCCCTTCGAAGCGGAAGAGGCCGATCTGTGCGAGGCGGGTGTAGAGGTTTGGCAGGATGTTGATGGCCTGCGTCATCTCGGCCAGCGAATAGCCGCCAGCGTCGAAGGGATTGCGGACAAGGGTCATGGGGATGCTCCGGGGGTGAGGGGGCGGACGAGGATCAGACGCTGTCGCGGGCAATGATGCCGACGGCGGCGAGCTGGGTGAGTTTCGCAGCGATCTTGGTGCCGTCATCGACGGTGGCGCCGTAGGCGAGGGCCGCGCGCGACACGATCGAGGGACCGCGGACCAGCACAATGCCCGTGGCATCGGCCAGCGTGGCGTCGACGGCGTAAAGCAGGACTGCCGTCGCGACCTGCGATCCGTCGGCCCCGGTCGCGGGCGACAGCATGTATTTGCCGCTGGCCGTGATTTTCCCGAGCACCGAGCCGACGGGGTAGGGCATGCCCGCGAGCAGCGTCACCACCTCGCGGGTGTAGTTCGGGTTGACCTCATATTTGAGGACGTCGCCCATGCTGGGCGGTTCCGTCAGGACGGGCATGATTCAGTCTCCAGGATGTTGGGGGATGGGGGCGTCCAGCGCGGGCGGAATTGTCAGCGCGAGGCGGCGGCCGATTTCTTCGCGGCCGCGACGATGGGGCTTTCTTTCGCGCCCGCCGCTGGGGCGGTGGCGATGATGCCCGCGGCATCGCTGCGGGCGGCAAGATCGGCAAGGACCTTGGCGCGCAGCGCTTCGGGTTTCACACCCTTGGCGACCGCATCGGCGGCGTCGATCTGGATACCAAGGCGCGCGGCCTGCGCGCAGACCTGCGCAACCTCTGCCGCCTCGGCGCGGATCGCTTCGGGCGACATCGCGGCCGCCGCGGTTTGCGGCGGCGCGACTGCCGTGGGCGGGGCCGGTTCCGGCGGGGTGCTGGCAGCAGACGCGGTCGCAGGCTGCGCATGGTCTTCGGGGGCAGTGGTCATCATCGGGCCCTTTCCTCTAGAGGTGAATGTGCCGCGGGGGGCGGCGGCGAAAGCGCGGAAGGCGGTAACGGGATCGGCCACCTCGTCGGCCAGACCGGCAAAGACGGCCGCCTCGCCGCGGAAGACGGCGGCCTCGGTGCCCAGCGCTTGCAGGGTGTCGAGGCGGCGGCCGCGCCCTTCGGCGACAGTTTCGGCGAAGAGCTGGCGCAGGTCTTCCAACTCGCCTGCGATCCGGGCGCGGACGGCCTCGGGCAGGGGCTGGTAAGGGTTCGCATCGACCTTGCGCGCGCCCGCATGGATCAGCGTGACGGCGATGCCCTTCTGGTCCAGCGCCCCGCTCATGTCGCTGTGCATGGCGACGACACCGATGCTGCCGACGGCCCCGGTCCGGGGCAGGATGATGCGGTCGGCCTGGGAGGCCAGCGCATAGGCGGCCGAGAGGGCGTGGTCGGCGACGAAGGCATGGACCGGTTTCTGTTCCCTTGCCGCCCGGATGCGGTCGGCCAGATCGAACGCGCCCGCGACCTCGCCACCGAAGCTGTCGATGTCGAGGGCGATGCCACGGATGGCGGGATCGGTGACGGCCGCCTGCAGCTGGGCGGCGATACCCTCGTAGGAGGTCAGGCCGGAAGATTGACCGATCCACGCCCCGCGATGCACCAACGTGCCAGCAATTTCGATGACCGCGATCCCGTCCACGACGGCGAAGGGCTGGCTTCCGTCCCGCGCCCGGCGCTTGGTCAGGTCGTCACCGAAGAGCGACGCCCGGGCGGGCAGGGTGGCGGCCTCCTGCGCTTCGGCGGCGATTTCGACCCCCTCGACGCTGATCTCTCGCCCGGTGATCAGCGGCCCAAGCCCGGTGAGGATTGCCAGCGCCTTGGCGGGATCGACCATCAGGGCCGTGTTGAAGACGCGCTGGGCGATCTGGGTGTGGTGCATCATGCGTCCTCCGCGGGCCGGGGTTCCCGGTCCTCGCCGTCGTCTTCCTGATCGTTGGTGTCCTGCTGATCCCGCCGCTCGTCCTCTGCATCGCCCGGCCCAGCGCCGCCACCGGCCGCCTGCGCGGGGGACCCCGGCCGCCGGAAGTCGAGACCAAGCGCGGCCTCGCGCTTGCGTTCCGCAGCGATTTCGCGGTCCACTTGCTCTGCGTCGTATCCCCGTTCGGCGATGGCCTGCGTGCGGGATTTGAGGCCTGCCTCGATCTGCAGGATCTCGGCCGCAGCATCCTTGGCCGGGTCGATCCAGTCCCATTTCGTGGGAAGCCAGTCGCAGGCGAGGTATTGCCGCCGCTCTGTCGCATAGCCCGGCAGATCGATGGCGCCCGCCAGCACCGCCATGTCCATCCAGCGGGTCCAGACCGCCCGGCAGAGCTGGTAAACCATGACCGAATGCTGGAAGGCCGAGATGCGGCGGCGGAAATCGACGAGCGCGATCCGCGTATTCGAGAAGTTCCCCTTCGCGGTGTCGCCCGTCAGGTAGCCATAGGGCACGCCCAGCGCCGCGCCGATCTGCAGGAGCGTGCGGTACTGGAAGGGTTCATAGGTGGACCCGGAATCAGGCGTCGAGGGTGTGGTGACATCCTCGCCCGGATCAAGGCGCACCACCTGGCCCGGTTCCACCTCGAGGTCGTCCTCGGCCGGATCGAGGGCGGTTTCCGGGGCGGGGGAGGTGATGAACATGGCGAACATTGCTGCGGTCTTCTTCCGCTCGAGTTCCGCATCGTCGTAGAGATCGAGGGTGAAGAGCTTCACCACCGCCGCGGCGAAGCGCGACACCCCGCGCAGCTGGCCCGCCTCGACCGGGTCCAGAATGTGGATCACCTCGGAGGCGGGCACGCGAACCGTCTCACCCACCAGCCCCGGGTCGGTCATGTCCCCCGGATGGCGGCGCAGGAAGTGATAGGCCACGCGGCGGCCGATGCCGTCGAACTCGATACCCTGACGGATCGACCCTGCGCCGGGCAGGACGCGGGTCATGTCCTGGGGCAGCATTTCCGAGGGCAGCATCTGCAGCTGCATCGGTACGGTCAGGCCGTCCTCCGGCCGCCTTGTGCGGATACGCAGGAAGACCTCGCCAGCCAGAAACACCTCGCGCGCGGCCCGCCGCTGCAACCCGAAAAAGTCGGTCAGCCCCTCGGCATCGGCCTCGTCGGTCCAGGCCAGCCACAGCTTCTGCAACTCCTCCTTCTTCGCGGCGTCCGCGATCTTTGACGAGGGTTTGATCCCGTCGCCGACGACATGGTTTGCGAAGGCGTCGACCGCATTCGCGGCATAGCCGTTATTCCGGACCAACCAGCGCGCCCGGGCGGTGATCGTCTCGCCCGAGGCTGCGATCAGAGTGTTCACATGCGCCCGGGTGGCGCGGAAACCGCGCATGCGACGGTGGGACTGCGCGGCGTCAAAACCGCCGATGATGCTTCCGAGGCGCGTGCGGAAGGCGTCGAGGACCATGGTCACAGACCCTTCGTGGCGACGGTGCCCCAGCGGCGGCGACGGGCAGATGTGCCGCTGGCCGCTGCGATCCGCCCCTCAAGATCCCTGATCGCCGCCGCCAGTTCGGCATCCGAGCCGTAGGTCACGGTCTTGCCGTCGTAGCTGACGCTGCGCAGCCCGGCGAAGCGGGCTTCCTGCAGCGCGGTCAGCAGGGCCTGCATGCGTTCCAGGTCCATCAGTCCCTCATGAAGTTCGGGGTGTAGGCCCGCCGTTTCCGGCGCGGCGTGGTCAGGGTTCCGGCCTTGGGCTGGGCCGTATCGGTTGGTGTGGCGTCCATCGCGACGGCCGCTGGCATGCGCGTTTCGACGCCCGCCTGAGCTTCCAGCCGCCGCCATGTCGCTTCGTCCCAGCGGTCGGCGCCAAGGATCCACGCCGCCGCGCGGGCGTAGACCCGGCAGTCCAGCGCCTCGTTCCGCTCGCGCATCTTCTGCCATTCCTGATGGGCATAGCCGCGCTTGTTCCGGATGGTGACCAGCTGCTCGGCCACCAGCTGCTTCAGCCATTCGGTGTCGGCCCAGCTTGGGATGTGCACGGTCCCCGGCGCATTGAGGGCGCCCAGCGCCCGGTCTTCGTCCGAGGGTCGTTCGATCCGCAGGAACCGGTAGGTCTCTGCCTTGAACGTCGCCGTTGCCACCGACCAGAGCCGCGCGCCGCGGCGCAGGCGTTTGCCGCCGATGGTCGCATCGACGAAGGTCGGGCCCGAGACCGGTGCCGACCGGTTGAAGCCCTCTAGGCCCTTCAGGGGTGCCACTTGCTCGAACCCAACCTTGCGTGACCAGGCATAGACCGCCGCGGCCTCGTAACCGGTGTCGATGCCGAGTCGTGCCACGGTCATGAAGGCACCGTTGGCATGCTGCCACGACCGGCTGAGAAGGGCGGTCAGCTTGTCCCAGGCGGCGGGATCGTCTGGGCCGCCCGGAATGACGATGTGATCGACCAGCCAGGACTCGAGACCCCGGCCCCAGGCCCAGATATCGACCTCGATCCGGTCCCTCTGCACATCGGCCCCGGCCGTCAGGAACAGCCCGGCCATGGGGACCGTGCCCGGCTTCCACGCCTCACGCCGATCCGCCAGCCGCTGCCATTCCGGCGCGTCGCCGCTTTCGATCCACGTTTCCCCCAGAAGCGTGTTGCGCGCGGCGCGCAGCGTCTCGTCCGACCCTAGGGCCGCCAGCCATTCCCGCGCGACGTCGGACCAGCTTTTCCACCCGAGCGGCGAATAGAGCGCCGAGAGGTGGAAGCCGATGGCCTTCGGGTCCTTGGAAACCGCAGTTGCCCGCCATTCGCCGCGGGCCAGCATCTCGGTCTTGTGGTGCTCGGCGATGGCCCGTTCGCATCCCTCGCAGTGATAGGCGGCGGTTTCCGGCTTCCCCTTCGCCCAGCGCAGCCGGTCGAATTGCAGCCATTGCATCGCCCCGCAATGCGGGCAGGGCACGAAGTAACGCCTCTGGTCGGACGCCTCGAATTCCCGCTCGATCCGGCTCAGCCCCCGGATCGTCGGGGTCGAGACCATGAACACCTTGCGCCGGTGCGCGAAGGTGGTGGTCCGGGCTTCCGCCAGCGTGACCGGATCGCCCTCCTCGTCGGCCGAGGCCGGATAGGCATCGACCTCGTCGAGGAAGACATAGCGTGCGGGCATCGAGCGCAGTCCGGTGGCCGAATTCGCGCCGGTCAGCACCAGGATGCCGCCGGGGAATTCCTTCGACAGCATCGAGTTCCCGGCGTCTCGCGACCGGGCAGGGCTGACCCGTTCCCGCAGCGCCGGGCTTTCCGCGATCAGCGGGTCGATCCGGCCGCGCGAGGACCGCTTTGCCATCTCGACCGTGGGCAACACTGCCAGCATCGGCCCCGGCGCGTGGTGGATGACGAAGCCGATCCAGTTGTTGCCCGCTTCCGTGGCGCCCACCTGCGCCGCCTTCATGAAGCTGATGCGCTGCGCCGGATGGCCAGGCGAGAGCGCATCCATGATGGCGCGCAGATAGGGCGTGCGCGTGGTGCGATACCGCCCCGGCTCGGCCGAGGCGCGCGAGCCGAGCCAGCGATGCTGATCCGCCCATTCCGACACCGTCAGGTCCGGATCGGGACGCAACCCCTGCCGCCAGACCCGGAGCAGATCCTCGGCGCCGTCGAAGCTGAGGTCGAGACCCGCGGTCAGGTCGTTGTCATCGTCCTCATCATGCAAGCGAGACCCGGAGGTCGGCGAGGGCGTCGAGCTGTTCGCGGACATGGGCTTCCAGCACCCTCTGCATGATCGCGGTCTCGATCGTCACCGATGCCCCGGATTGCCGTTCCACCTCCGCCATGATCTGTGCCGCCATCAGCGCGGCCACCCGTCCGGGCCAGGTCACCCAGACATCCCGTTCCTGCCGCGCGAGCCGGAACACCAGTGTTTCAGCGCGCGCGCGGTCGACCAGCGTGCCCTTCTTCTTCTGGACCGCGATCTGCTTGTCCTGCGCGGCATAGACCGTCAGCAGCGTACGCGCCTTGATGTAGGACGAGGTCTCGCCCGCACCGCTGGCCAACCCATCCCCACCCAAGGACCGCCGCTGCTGGTCGGGATCCGTCATCTCCGCCCGCCGCACATCCGAGGCCGCGGCATTGATCGACCCGTCGTCATGGACCACCAGCCGCCCGTTCCTGCGCGCCTTCTGCACCCCGCCGCGGGAGAGCCCCGAATGGGCCGCGTACTCGCGCTCGCTCATGCCTTTCATGGCGCTGTGAAGCCTATCAACATATTGAAAATAAACAGGAAAAGACAATCAATCCCGTTGATTGCCTCCCCCTCCGGAGCGATTCTGTCGTCCATCAACAGGCCGCATCGCGCCGATCCCAGGAGGGCTTCACCATGACCACGACCACCATCCGCATCGACTATTCCACCCTTCCCGAGGGCTTCGACCTGAGCCGCCCGGATGCCATTGCCGAGGTCATCGAGCAGGCACTGCGCGAGAGCGGGATCCCGGCCGAGGCCTCCGACGTCCTGTCGCACCTGAAGATCGAACTGTCGACCGCCCAGCTTGGCGCTGCCAGCCGCACGCTGGCGGAGATGCGGCTGATCTGAGCGGAGCGATCAGAAAGCACTGATATTGCTCCGATTTGCCTACGATCATCCGCCCGACAGAGCGATGGTGTTCGCACCAGAACGATGCAACTCACTGAAGGATGCCCCGCCATGACCACCCGCCGCGCAGCCGACAATTCCAAAGCCCTCGACGCCTTCATCGCCGCGAAGGCCGAGATCGACACGATGCTGGAGCGCCTGAAGGCCCTCAGCGACGACCATTTCGACACCCACCCCGACGAGATCCATTGGGGGCATGTCGGGACGCTAAAGCACTACGCGGGTCTGCTGCGCCAGATCACCCACAGCGCCTTCAAGGAAGGCGAACACGCCGCCTGACGCGCCTACACCGCGCGATGGCCGCCCCGTGCGACGACGGGGCTTGCCTCCGTAGAAGGCGCGCACACCGCGCGCCCACAGCGCCCGGAGGCCCCGATGACCACCCCGTCCGATACCCAGTCCCTGATCCTGTCCCGCGCCGCGACCCGGCCGGGGAACCTTGCCCTGCCGCTGCCCGAAGGGCTGGTCGGCGCCGCCGCCAAGATGGTCGTCGGCAAGTTGATCGCCCGCGGCTGGCTCGAAGAGGTCGAGGCCAACCTGCGCCGCAGCGAGCCGATGTGGCGCGAAACCGGTGACGGCCACGGCACCACGCTGATCGCCACCGAGGCTGGGCTGGAGGCCATCGGGATCGAACGGGTGGTGGCCAGCGCCGTCGCCAGCGCGCGGAAGGCGAAGCCGAAGCCGGAACCGGCGCAAACGCCTGACGATGCGGCTAAACCAGCGGCAATCCGCGCTGGCACCAAGCAGGCGCAGATCATCGCCATGCTCCAGCGCCCAGAGGGGGCGACGGTCGCCGAGATGGTCGAAGCCACTGGATGGTTGGCGCACACGGTCAGGGGCTCGATCTCTGGTGCCCTGAAGAAAAAACTGGGTCTGCCCATCTCTGGCGAAAAGGTAGAGGGCAGGGGCACGGTCTATCGGATCCAGACATAATGCGTGGGTTGTGCGAGATCACAGATTTCCCACATATTGCGTGATGTTTATGACTGCGCACGCGAACCTAATGGAACTTTTGACCCCAACTACAAGGGCAAGCTGCGCCCGATGCGCGGCCCCGCACCGGCGGACGCGCCCCTTCCCGCGCTGGGTTACCTGCATGTCGAAGGTCGCGCCTTCACGAACCGTGGCAGCCGCGCCAACCCCGTTGAGGCCCGTACCATCGCAGCATGGCTGGAAGAAAACCGCGCGCGTCTGGAAGGCCACTACGGTCTTCCGCTTGAGCAAATTGTCGGAGTCGTCACCCCCTTTGGCCAGCAAGTGCGCGCCATCCGGGATGCCTGCACCGCGCGCGGCATCACCGTGTCCGGTCGTGAAGGCATGACCATTGGCACCGTGGCGATCATGTCGGCTTTCACCCAACAAGCCTGCACCGGAAAGCCCGGCAGAACCTGCGGCAAAGTGACCTGACAGTGATGTGGTGCCGGATTTGAGGGCGGCGTGGTGCTAAGTGGCACCACCGTCAGAAGCCCTGTCCGATGTCGAAGGCGAGGTGAAATCACGATCACCGGGCGGCGCTTGATCATCTCGGGTTCCCGGAAACCGCCCTTGGAATAGTCACAAAGAAGCACCGTTCGGGGCGGCAGATCATACTTGATCGGCATCAGTCGGTTATGCCTTTCATGCGCTCGATCATCTGCCTGATCATCTCTGGCCGCGATGGCTCGGGGTTCAGCTTCGCGCGCTCTGCGTCAACCCAAGCAAGCAGGTCGGGTTGAAGGCGAAGCATGATGGGCGTGCCTTGGCCTGTGGCGGGCCGCCCCATCTTCTTTTTGGTATCATTTTGTTGTTGTTCGGCCATGGACATTCTGATACCAGATAGGACGGATCAAGCAAGAGCTGGAACTCTCGCCTGACCCTAACCGAAACGCTGATCTATGGAGGATCACCGCATGGCTGTCATTAGCCATAACACCCCCGCATTGCCCAGGCAAACCCGCGCGCAAGGCGTGCTGACCCCGGTTATCTGGGCCGAACTGCACGACTTCCTCACCCTGGCGCTTGATGCCCTTGGCGACCGGCCCGAGGATTTTAGCCGCGACTTCCTGCGCAACGCTGTGATGCACCAACGCTGCGCCTTGCGGATCACCCACGCAGCCCTTGAGCGCATGGAGGCCGGGAAATGAGCGTCATCTCTGTTCAAGAGCGCGCCCTGATCGACGCGGCTATCTCTCGTGGCATGGTGAGGGTCATTCCGCTGGGTGTTTCGGGCCTCCCCTACCCAGAGCCAGACAAGGCAGACATTGCCGCCCGCGCCAGAGAGGGGACGGTGCGAACGCGCAACGATGCCCGCGCGATCAAGGATCATGAAATGGCGCAGATTGCCGATCTTCGGGCAAAGGGCGCAGGAATGCGGGAAATTGCCAAGATCATTGGCCGAAGCCTCGGCGCGATACACCGCGCCATCACGTCGCTTCGCGCCGAAGAACGGGTTGCGGCCTGATCGGCAGCGCCCGGCTCAGGTCGGGCGCATAAACGCTTCTTGCGATATTGACATAACGCATGATGCGATTTACCTTCGTCGTATGAGTGAGAGGCGCGCCATGGACATTCTGAACACCGAATTCACAGCACAGATCGTTGCGGCTGCGGCTGGCATCGAGCCGAAGCAAGTTGCGGACTGGGCAAACAAGGGCCTGATCGTGGGGCAAATCGGTGGTGGCGGCGTTCAAGGCAAGGTGCGGAGGTATTCCTTCTTCAACCTGATCGAAGTTGCCTGCGCTGTTGAACTCATGGCGGCTGGCGTTTCATCGCCCCGTGACGCGTTTCAGATCGCACGCGAATACGCTCATTCTGGAGAGGCGGAAGTGGGTTGGTCGGGCGAACCGCGTAACGCGCCTGAGCGCCTTCCGGGCCTGCCCTATCACCATCTGACAGGGACCACCTATCTGTTGGTCTCTGGTTCTAAATCGCTGATTGGGGCTGGGAGCTTCGACCTTCTGCTGAAAAGCATAGGTTCACCTCGCGGCTTCATCGGTCTTGATTTGACGGCAATTTTCGTTCGGACGGCGCTTGCCATTGGCGGAAGCCCTTGGGCGATGCTGGATGAAGCCTACGCTGTTGGTGTTGCTCCCTGATGTCACGACCTTCCGCCCCCCAGATGCCGACCGAGCGCCAGATACAGGAGGCGCACAAGGCTGTTGCGACCCTGCATCCCGGCGCTCGGATCGCGCGCGTGGGGCCGGAGGGCGTCACCTTCGAATACCCTGACAATCTGTCTGCTGGCAGCCAGTATCAGGGCAAGCCATTTGCACCGGAGCGGAAATGAAGAAGGTTCCCTATCTCCGTTCCAAGCTGCGCCGAGGGCGGTGGTTTCACACCTACCGCCGCGCCGGGCAGGATATTGCGCTGGGCGTGCATGGCTTGCACCCCACCGACCCGCGTGTGTTCGCCGCCTACTGCGCTGCCCATGCCCGATGGGAGGAAAGCCCACCCGATACGCCGACGCCGAAAGGTGGCACCTTCGCCTGGGCAGTCGATGTCTATCAGGCATCCCCTCAATGGTCGAAGCTGGCAAAGTCCACGCAGAAAAGCCGGGCCTCGATCATCCGCCGCTATGTGAAGGCCCAAGGTGACCGACCCCTGATCGAGATCCGGGCCGAGGACATGGAGGCCGCACTCTATTCAGTTGGGGGCTTCGCAGCTGTGAACGAACTGAAGGCGCTCAAGCCGATCTTCGCTCATGCGCACAAGCTGCGGATCATCGCCACAGACCCGACGCGCGGCCTCAAGATGGATCGCCCCGAAACCGAGGGCTTCCGCACGGCAGATGCTGACGAAATCGAAGCCTTCCAAAAGCGATGGCCGGTCGGAACAGTTGAGCGGCTGGTATTCGATTTGGCGCTCTATACCGGCGCTGCCCGTGTCGATCTGGTCCAGCTTGGCCGCCGGAACATTTCGGGCGGTGTCCTGACTTACCGCCGCCAAAAGAGCAAGGTTGAAGCGCAAGTGCCGGTGACGGCCGAGTTGCGCGCGGTCATGGCTCGCACCGCAGACATTGCCCCGGCCTTCATTCTGAACCGCAAAGGCAAGCCCTACACGGCAGAGAGCATCGGCAATCTGTTCCGTAAGGCAGCGGTCGCGGCGGGTATGTATGCGCGCCTGCACGGGCTGCGAAAAGCGTTCTGCGTCTATTGGGCAGAGAAGGGTGCGACGACACACCAGATCGCGGCGATGGCCGGTCACATGACCTTGGGCGAAGTCGAGCGCTACACACGCGCTGCCGACAGACTGAAGATGGTCAAGCTGCTCGTGGAGGGCACATGAAACGGGACACAGAAGCCCAAAAGTGGGACACGCCAAACCAAGCGCATGATTTCATTGCGTTTTCTGGAGAAAAACAAGGAAGTGGTGAGCCGGACAGGATTCGAACCTGTGACCCGCTGATTAAGAGTCAGCTGCTCTACCAACTGAGCTACCGGCCCCACGCCGCCGCCCAATAAGGAACCCGCAGCAGGGCGTCAAGCCCGAATCTGGCCCGAATCGGGCGCAACTTCAGTTGGTTGACTTAAGGAAGACGGATGGTGAGCCGTGAAGGATTCGAACCTTCGACNNCCCGCTGATTAAGAGTCAGCTGCTCTACCAACTGAGCTAACGGCCCATCCGTGGGGCGGGGCATTAGACCGATCGTCCGGCGGGTGCAAGAGGATTCGTCGCGCGCACTGGAATCATTGCCGGACGGGGCGTATATGCGGGGCATGATGCAGGAAATGCCACAGAAGCCACAACAGACCGGCCTGCGCTTCATGAAGATGCATGGGGCGGGCAACGATTTCGTCGTGATCGACTCGCGCGGGCGGGGCGGCATGGCCGTGGTCACGCCTGCGCTGGCGCGGGCTTTGGGTGACCGCAATCGCGGCGTCGGGTTCGACCAGCTGGCCGAGATCCGCGACAGCGACGCTGCCGATTTCGCGCTGGATTTCTGGAACAACGACGGCTCGATCGCCGGTGCCTGCGGCAATGCCACGCGCTGCGTGTCGGATTACGTCATGGCGGGCGCGGGCAAGGGTGCCATCAACCTTGTCACCCTGCGCGGCGGATTGTCGGCGGTGCGGCTGCCCGATGGCCGGGTTGCGGTGAACATGGGGCATCCGCAAACCGACTGGGCCGAGGTGCCGCTGGCCGAGGCGGTTGATACCGCCCATCTGCCCCTGCCGGGCGACCCGGTGGCGGTGGGCATGGGCAACCCCCATTGCGTGTTCTTCGTCGAGGATGCCGAGGACGTGAACCTGCCGCTCGTCGGCCCGCGCTATGAGCATGACCCCCTGTTCCCCGAGCGTACCAATGTGGAATTCGCCAGCCTGATCGGCCCCGACCGCCTGCGGATGCGGGTGTGGGAACGTGGGGCGGGCATCACCCTCGCCTGCGGTTCAGGCGCCTGTGCAACCGCCGTCGCCGCGCATCTGCGCGGCCTGACCGGGCGCAAGGTGACGCTGGATCTGGATGGCGGCGTGCTGGAGATCGACTGGCGCGACGATGGCGTCTGGATGACGGGGCCGGTGGCCCATGTGTTCGACGGCTGGCTTTCGCCCGAATACCTTGCGGCCAACGCATGACTGCGCCGGTGTTTTCCACCCTAGGCTGCCGCCTGAACGCCTATGAGACCGAGGCGATGAAGGAACTGGCCGAGGCTGCGGGCGTTTCCGGCGCCGTGGTGGTGAACACCTGCGCCGTGACCGCCGAGGCGGTGCGCAAGGCCAAGCAGGAAATCCGCCGTCTGGCCCGCGAAAACCCCGGCGCGCCGGTGATCGTCACCGGCTGCGCGGCGCAGACCGAGCCGGAAACCTTTGCCGCCATGCCCGAAGTCACCAAGGTCATCGGCAACCACGAAAAGATGCAGGCCGAAACCTGGAACAGCCTTCGCGTGCCCGACCTGATCGGCACGACCGAAAAGGTTCAGGTCAATGACATCATGTCGGTCAAGGAAACCGCCGGCCATCTGATCGACGGCTTTGGCCGGGTGCGGGCCTATGTGCAGGTGCAAAACGGCTGCGATCATCGCTGCACCTTCTGCATCATCCCCTTTGGCCGGGGCAATTCGCGCTCGGTTCCCGCCGGCGTGGTGGTGGAACAGATCCGGCGGCTGGTGGATAAGGGGTTCCTTGAGGTCGTCCTGACCGGCGTGGACCTGACCAGCTGGGGCGCTGACCTGCCCGCCCAGCCGCGTCTTGGCGATCTGGTCATGCGCATCCTGAAACTGGTGCCCGATCTGCCGCGCCTTCGGATTTCCTCGATCGACTCAATCGAAGCGGATGATATGCTGATGCAGGCCATCGCCACCGAGCCGCGCCTGATGCCCCACCTGCATCTGAGCCTGCAAGCGGGCGACGACATGATCCTGAAGCGGATGAAGCGCCGCCATCTGCGCGACGACGCCATCCGGTTCTGCGAGGAGGCGCGCCGCCTGCGTCCCGACATGGTGTTCGGCGCCGACATCATCGCCGGTTTCCCGACCGAGACCGAGGCGATGTTCGACAACAGCCTGAAGCTGGTTCAGGACTGCGGTCTGACCTTCCTGCATGTCTTCCCCTTCAGCCCGCGCAAGGGCACCCCTGCCGCCCGGATGCCGCAACTGAAGGGGCCAGAGATCCGCGACCGCGCCGCCCGGCTGCGCGCGGCGGGCGACGCGGCACTGGCACGGCACCTTGCCAGCCAGCAGGGCGCCAGCCACCGCATCCTGACCGAAACCCCCCGCATGGGGCGCACGGAACAGTTCACCGAAGTGGCCTTTGCCGCCGATCAGCCGGAAGGCGTGATCCTGACCGCCGCCATCACCGGCCAGCAGGGCGAACGCTTGCTGGCCTGACCCGCCGCCGTTGCAATCCCGGCCCCCGGCGGCTATCTGATCGGGGCTGACGTCACGCGAGGAGCGATCCGATGAACTGGATTTCCAACTATGTCCGGCCCAAGATCAACTCGCTGTTCTCGCGGCGCGAGGTGCCCGAGAATCTGTGGACCAAATGCCCCGAATGCGGGACCATGCTGTTTCACCGCGAACTGGCGGCGAACCTGAACGTCTGCTCGAACTGCGATCACCACATGGCGATCGACCCGCGCGAACGCTTCAACGCCCTGTTCGACACCGGCGTTTTCGTCGAGGTCAAGGTGCCCGAACCCGTCGCCGACCCGCTGCATTTCCGTGATCAGAAGAAATACCCCGACCGCCTGAAAGCCGCGCAGAAAGCCACCGGCGCCAAAGAGGCGATGCTGGTGGCCGAGGGCGAGGTGGGCCGCACCCCCATCGTCGCCGCTGCGCAGGATTTCAGCTTCATGGCCGGGTCGATGGGCATGTATGTCGGCAATGCCATCGTGGCGGCGGCCGAACGCGCGGTAAAGCTGAAGCGGCCTTTGGTGCTGTTTGCCGCCGCTGGCGGTGCGCGGATGCAGGAAGGTATCCTGTCGCTGATGCAGATGCCTCGTACCACGGTGGCGGTGCAGATGCTGAAAGAGGCGCGCCTTCCTTACGTCGTCGTGCTGACGCACCCGACGACGGGCGGCGTGACGGCCAGCTATGCCATGCTGGGCGATGTGCAGATTTCGGAACCTAACGCGCTGATCTGCTTTGCCGGACCGCGCGTGATCGAACAGACCATCCGCGAAAAGCTGCCCGAAGGGTTTCAGCGCGCCGAATATCTGCTGGACCACGGGATGCTGGACCGCGTGACCCATCGCAAGGAATTGCGGGACGAGCTGATCACCATCCTGCGGATGCTGACCGGCCAGCCCCCGGCGGTTAAGGGTGACCTGCCGCCGCCCGGCGAAGTGGCAGTGGCGGCCGAAGCGAAGTGAGCAACTCTGATCTGATTCTTGACCGGATGATGAGCTTTCATCCGAAGATCATCGACCTGACGCTGGACAGGGTGCATCGCTTGCTGGCCGCGCTGGGCCACCCCGAACGCAAGCTGCCCCCGGTGATCCACATTGCGGGAACCAATGGCAAGGGCAGCACGCAAGCCATGATCCGCGCCGGGCTGGAATCGGGGGGCAACAAGGTTCACGCCTATACCTCGCCCCATCTTGCGCGCTTTCACGAACGTATCCGGCTGGCCGGCGAGCTGATTTCCGAGCCCGCACTGACCGCCCTGCTGGACGAATGCGTAGAGGCCAATGGCGGCGAAGAGATCACCTTTTTCGAGATCACCACCTGCGCCGCCTTCCTGGCCTTTGCCCGCACCCCTGCCGACTGGACGCTGCTGGAGGTCGGCCTTGGCGGGCGGTTGGATGCGACCAATGTGGTTGATCAACCCGCCCTGACCATCATCACGCCGGTCTCGCTGGATCACGTTGATTTTCTGGGCGATACCGTTGGCAAGATCGCCGGTGAAAAGGCAGGTATCCTCAAGCGCGGCGTGCCGGTGATCGTCGGCCCGCAAAGCGAGGAGGGGCTGGAGGTGATCGAGGCCCGCGCCGCCCGGCTGGCCGCGCCGGTTCTGGCCTGTGGTCAACAATGGAACGTCTGGGAAGAGCGCGGGCGGCTGATCTATCAGGATGAAAACGGCCTGCTGGACCTGCCCTTGCCCAACCTGCCCGGCCCACACCAGATTCAGAACGCGGGCGCCGCGATTGCCGCCTTGCGTGCGCTGGGGCGCGATGAGGCGGCTTGCGAGGCTGCTGTCACCCGCGCCTTCTGGCCCGCCCGGATGCAGCGGCTGAGAACCGGCCCGCTGGTGGACATGGCCCCGAAGGTAGAGCTGTGGCTGGACGGTGGCCATAACCCTGCCGGGGGTGAGGCTGTGGCAGCGACGTTGGCGCGGATGCCCCAACGCGAAACCCATCTGATCTGCGGGATGCTGAACACCAAGGACGTGGCGGGCTACATGCGCCCTTTGGCGGGTCATGTAACCCGGCTGCACGCTGTTTCGATCCCCGGAGAGAAGAACACGCTGCCCGCCGAAATCACCCGCGATGCGGCGCTCTCGGTGGGCATTCCCGCCAATGCAGCGCCTTCGGTGGCAGAGGCGCTGGCGGCGGTCATGGCGACATCACCCGAGGCGCGGGTTCTGATCTGCGGCTCGCTTTATCTGGCCGGGGCGATTCTGCGCGAAAACGGCTGATCATTCGGCGGCGAGTAGATGCACCAGCGGGTCGTCCTGAAGGAATTCGGCTGTCAGCATGTGGTCCAACCCTTCCAGCAAGGTGAAGGGCGCGCGGAAACCGGGCAAGTCCACCGTCCGGACAAAGGTGGTCTCGGCGCAGAATTTCTCAATTCTTGCGGCATTGACAGGTCGCCCCCGACCTGTTGCCCGCGCCAGCCTGTCGGCCAGCCGTCCCAAACCTATGCCCAGACCGAATGCGATGCGCGGCCCCGTGCCTGACCGGCCCAAGAGGCGCTGACGCGCGTGTTCCACCAGCATGGCCATCGTCATGTCGGGGCCGTCGGCATAGTTATAAATCGCCAGATTGGGGCGTTGGCCCAATGCGGCAAACAGGAAGGCCGCGACATTGCCGACATAGGCCATCGACTTGGCATTGGCACCGTCGCCCACCATCACGAATTCATTCGCCGCGATCTGGGCCAGCAACCGATGCACATTGCCGCGATTGCCCTCTCCGAACACCACGGTCGGGCGAATGAGGGTCAGCGATCCGCCGTTCTTTGCCTGCCAGTTCCGCAGCACACCCTCTGCCTCTGCTTTGCTGTGGCCATAGGGCGTGTCGGGCGCGAGGGGGCCGGTTTCGTCGGTGCGGGGCGCTGCCGCGCCATAGACTGCAACCGAGGAGGTGAACAGGATCTGGCCGAGACCTTGCTGCGCCGCCAGGTCGCAGATGTTGCGCGTGCCTTCAACATTGGTGAGGAAATACTCTGCCGGGTCGGGCAGGTCATCACGGTGGGCGGCAGCCAGATGGACGACGACTTGCCCCGACAAGGCGGCAGACAAGGCAGAAGGGTCGCGGATGTCGGCAATACGGCTTTGGGCGGGAAACCGGCGGCTGGGCACAAGGTCGATAATCTCGAATTCCTGCCCTGCTTGGGCCAAAAGGCCGCACAGCGCCGTGCCGATGAACCCTGCCCCTCCGATAACGCTGATCTTGTCCATGGTCCCTCGTCCTTTGATCGGGCAAAGGATTGCGAGGAAGGTTGAGGATAAGGTTAAGCCCGGCCCAGAAACTTGCCGATCCAGCGCCGCAACCGGCTGCCGCGCCGTGCCAGACGGTCGCAGCCCAGCCCCAGAACCGCCCCGGCCAGCACCTGCCACAGATCATGTGCGCCCACCGCGATTCGCGACCCGCCCACCAGCCCTGCGCCCAGAATCGTAACCGATTGCACGAGGGCGTTACCCGCCAGACAGTCGCTGACCAGACGAGAGGCACCCAGTGCTGCGGTCGAGGTATGGGCCGACGGCATCCCTTCGGTGCCGCCATGGGGGCGCCGGTTGATCGGCGCGTCACCCAGTGCCGCCTTGGTGCCATGGGCCAGCCCGAACATCGCCAGATAGCGCAGGCCGTATTCGACCCCTTCGCCATTCGCTGCGGCGCATCCCAGCGCCAGCAGGGGCAGGGCGACTTGCAGCCTGTCACCGGTTTTCTCTGCCCTGCCCGCCGTCAGAAGAACGATAGCGATCAGGACACCACTGATCAGCAGCCCCCGAAGCGAGCCGAGGAACAGATATTTCAGCAGGCGCAGGACGGCGTTTGGCATGGGCGGACCATGGTTTCGTGGCGCGCCGATGTCCAGCGGTTCCGTTTGCCGCGGTTTGGCGCTACATCGCGATAAACGGCAGGAGATCGCGATGGCAGCGGTTTGGGCGAAATGGCGTGTGTCGGTGGCGGCGATGCTGGTGATGCTGGTGCTGGCCTTGCCGGGTTTTTTCAGCCTGCCGCCGGTTGACCGGGACGAAGCGCGCTTTGCCCAGTCTTCGGCGCAGATGCTGGCTTCGGGCGATCTGGTAGATATCCGGCTGGGGGATGAACCACGCTATAAGAAGCCTGTCGGGATTTACTGGTTGCAGGCGGCTGTGGCCGGGCTGACCGGGCAGGCCGACCATATCTGGTCTTACCGGCTGGTGTCGCTGTTCGGAGCGATGGCTTCGGTCGGGCTGACGGTGGGAATCGCCCGGCGGGTAATGGGAGACGGGGCCGCGCTGCTGGCGGGTGTGATGCTGGCCTCTTGCTTTCTGCTGGGGGGCGAGGCGCGGCTGGCCAAGACCGACGCCATGCAGCTTGCGGCAATTCTGGCGGCTCAGGCGGTGCTGGCGCGGGCTTTTCTCCCGCTGGGGCGTGAACAGCGGCCCGAACTGTCGGCATGGGCGGCATTGGGATTTTGGGGTGCTGTGGGGGCCGGGATTCTGATCAAGGGGCCGATCCCGCCCCTGGTGGCACTTTTCACGCTGGCCGGGCTGTGCATCCATCGCCGCGATACCATGATTTTGCGGGCACTGCGGCCGCTGTGGGGGCTGCTGCTGGTCTTTGCCATGGTTGCCCCATGGCTGATTGCAATCACCCTGAAAAGCGGCGGGGCGTTCTGGACGGCCTCGGTCGGGCAGGACATGCTGGCCAAGGTCGGGCAGGGGCAGGAAAGCCACGGTGCCCCCCCCGGCACCTATCTGGCGCTGGTCTGGGTGACGTTCTGGCCGGGATCGGCGTTGCTGCTTGCGGCGTTGCCTGCGCTGTGGCGAAACCGGAGGCAGCCGCTGATGGTCTTTGCCTTGGTCTGGGTCGTGCCGGTCTGGCTGGTGTTCGAACTGACCGCGACCAAGCTGATCCACTATGTGCTGCCCGCCTATCCGGCGCTGGCGATTCTGGCGGCCTGGGGGTTGTCATCGGCGATACCGGGGCGGGCATGGCGCGGCCTCGGGGTCATCGTGGCGCTGGCCGTTCCCGCGGCGGCGCAGGGCGCGCTGTGGATCGGTTCAGGTCAGATCGGCGCACATTTGGGGGCCAGCTACTGGGCGGGCGCTTTGGGTCTGGCACTTGCGGCACCGATGCTTGCGATTGCCCTGTGGCGGGGGGCGATGCCATTGCAGGCGGGGGCGCTGGCAGGCGCGGGGCTGGCGCTGTCAGTCGCCTTGTTCCCGACATTGGCACGGATACCGGCCCTATGGCCCGCCGTTGCCCTTGCCGATGCGGCAGCGGCCCATCCCGAATGTCGTGCAGTTTCTGTGGGATATGAAGAGCCTTCGTCCCTGTTTCTGACCCAGGGCAAACTGCGTTTTGCCAGCCCCGGGACTCTGGGTGAAGAGCTGGCCAAACCGGGATGCGTATTTCTGGCAATTGAGGCACGGGCGGGCAGCGATCTGGCGGCAGGTCTTTCGCAGGTGGGCAGCTTCAGCGGCATGAACCTGGGCAATGGCCGCAGGGTCAACCTGGGTTTTTACCTGCGCCCGTAGCGCGCCATGAACATCTGAACCGCGCCGTCGATCACACGGGCAAGGGCGGCGGGCGCACAACAGGAATCGTCGCCGACGCCAAACACCAGCCGGTCATGAATGCCAGCCTTGCAAAGCTGGGTGAACTGTTCGGCCGCAAGGTCGATGTCGTCGATCGTCAACTCTCCCCTATCAACCGCGCAGCGCAGGAAATGCGCGATGCGGTCATGCACCACCTTTGGCCCATAATGATAGAACTCATGCGCCAACGTCGGAAAGGTAGAGGCCTCGGCCACGGCAATGCGGAAAATCCGCTGGCCAAAATCGCTGACCATGAAGGCTGTCAACCTTTCGGCAGCCAAGCGCAGCACCTGTGCCACGGGGATCGCCTCATCAATCTGGGCCTCGGCCTCTTCGGCCTGACGGCGGCATTCTGCCTTGGCGATTTCCAGAAACAACAGGCGCTTGTCGGGGAAATAGGCGTAAAGCGTCGCCTTTGAAACGCCCGCCTCTTTCGCGATGTCATCGACCGAGGCGCGTTCAAAGCCATCACGCAGGAATACGGTCCTGGCGCCTTGCAGCACCTGGTCGAACTTGCGCCCCTTTACGATCACCTGCGGTTTTGCCGTCATCTTGTCCCCGGATGTCACGGGCAATGTAGCCCGCGCATCCGTCAGGGGGCAAGCACTGGTCAGTGGCCGGTCGGGCAAGCCGTACCCAGCGTGGCAGGGCGCGTACACCCTTTGGTTACAGAAGTGCCGTTATCGGGAAAATCAAGGCGCGGCAGGTCAAAGGTAAAAGCACCGGCTATGCCCGGCAGCAGCACCACGGCAATGGCAAGGGCATGGGTGCGTAGGCGGTTCATGACGATCTCCTATTTTGAACCGAATGGTTTAATTTTATATGAACTATTCGGTTCATTTTGGCAAGGAATTTTGAACTACAAAGTTCAAAATGCCGCACCTTGCCGCGCCGCGGCAATCTGCTAGATTAGAATCATTCCAGAAGGAGTCCGAAATGATCCCCGGCATTTCCACGCGTCGCCGCTTTTCCGATCTGACAGAGCAAGAGGTGCTGGCGCTGGCCATCTCTTCCGAAGAAGACGATGCACGCATCTATCGCAGCTATGCCGAGCGGCTGCGGGCCGATTTTCCCGGTTCCGCCGCCGTGTTCGATGGCATGGCGGCAGAGGAAGACAATCACCGCCGCCGCCTGATCGACCTGCATCAGGATCGCTTTGGCCCGGTGATTCCGCTGATCCGGCGCGAGCATGTTGCAGGATTCTATGCCCGCCGCCCGGTGTGGCTGGCCGCGAACCTGAGCCTTGAAACCATCAGGGCCGAGGCGGCTGCGATGGAGAAGGGCGCCCAAGATTTCTATTTGCGTGCTGCCGCCCGTACCGGCGATGCCGCGACACGCAAGCTCTTGGGCGATCTGGCCGCCGCCGAGGCGACGCATGAAGCCAGGGCCGAAGAGCTGGAAGACAGGAACCTGCCCGAAGGAGTGCGCAGCGACGAAGATCTGACCGCGCGGCGGCAGTTCATCCTGACCTGGGTTCAGCCGGGGCTGGCCGGGCTCATGGATGGCTCGGTCTCGACATTGGCGCCGATCTTTGCCACCGCCTTCGCCACCCAGAGCAGTCATACGACCTTTATCGTCGGTCTGGCGGCAGCACTTGGCGCGGGCATATCCATGGGTTTCACCGAAGCGGCGCATGACGACGGCGTTCTGTCGGGGCGCGGCTCGCCCATCAAGCGCGGTCTTGCTTCTGGCCTGATGACGGCAATGGGGGGGCTTGGCCATGCGTTGCCCTATCTGATCTCTGATTTCTGGACCGCGACGGCAATTGCCGTGGTTGTGGTGTTCATCGAATTGTGGGCAATCGCCTGGATTCAGAACCGCTATATGGAAACGCCTTTCCTGCGGGCCGTATTGCAGGTGGTGATCGGGGGTGCCCTTGTTTTCGCCACCGGCGTGTTGATCGGCGGTGGCTGAGGCGGGCTTCAACGGACAGGCCCTTGCCCCGGAACGCCTGGCATGACAACCAAGAGCCATGCTTGCGATCCTGTTCAAGACACTGCCATTCTTTGCCATCATCGGGCTGGGCTTTGCAGCCGGTCGGGCGCGTTTTCTGTCGCCCGAGGCGACCGGGTCGCTGACGAAATTCGTGTTCTATTTCCCGCTGTCGGCGATGCTGTTCGGTTTTGCCGCACGCATGTCGCTGGATCGTATTTTCGATCTGCGGCTGGTGCTGGCCTATCTGGCGGCGTCGTTCTGCCTGTGGGGGCTGGTATTCGTGGTTGGCCGGATGCGGGCCTTGCCGTCGGCCGAGGCGGCGATGGAGGCTCATGCCGCTGTTTCGGGCAATACCGGCTTTCTGGGTGTGCCGATGCTGGTCAAGCTGATCGGTCCCGCCGCCGCTGGCCCGGTGATGATGGTGCTGACGCTGGACATGGTGGTGTTTTCCAGCCTGATCACGCTGGTCGTGACCGCCAGCCGCGAGGGGCGGTTGCGGCTGGCAAGCGTTGGGTCGCTGCTGCGCGGCCTGTTGGCCAACCCGATGATCGTGTCGATCGTGCTGGGCTTCCTGTGGTCGGGCCTTGGCCTGCCCTTGCCTGACCCAGTGGACGAATTCCTCACGCTTTTAGGGGCGGCGGCGACGCCCTGCGCGCTGTTTGCCATAGGCGCGTCGTTGGCCGGGCGGCGGGCTGATCGGCCCGCGGCGGCGGCGTGGATTTCTGCGGTGAAGCTGCTATTGCATCCGGCACTGGCGCTGGTGGCTGGCGTGTTGCTGGGCGTGGAACCCTTCGCACTTGGCGTGATGGTTGCGGCGGCCTCCTTGCCAGTGGCGGGCAACGTCTTCATTTTGGCACAGCACTACGGAGTGGCCCCGCAGCGGGTTTCGACCGCTATCCTGATCTCGACCGCCGCGTCCATCCTGACGGTATCGACGGTGATTGCCCTTGTGGAGAAAATATGAAGACGATTTCGGAAAACCGCTGCTTCGGGGGCGTGCAGGGCGTTTATAGCCATGCTTCGCAAGTTACGGGTTGCGACATGACCCTTGGCCTTTTCCTGCCGGAACAGGCCGAAACCGGGGCCGTGCCGGTGCTGTGGTATCTGTCGGGCCTGACCTGCACGCATGAGAATGCCATGGTCAAGGCGGGCGCCCAACGCTGGGCGGCAGAGGCGGGCATCGCGCTGGTTTTCCCCGACACCAGCCCGCGCGGCGACGGCGTGGCCAATGATGCCGCCTATGATCTGGGCCAAGGCGCGGGCTTTTACGTCAATGCAACCGAAAAGCCTTGGGCACCGCATTTCCAGATGTGGGATTACATCACCGACGAATTGCCGAACGCCCTGTTCAGCGCCTTCCCCATCGCCGAAGAGGCGCAAGCCATCACCGGCCATTCGATGGGCGGCCACGGTGCGTTGACCATCGCCATGAGCTTTCCGGGCCGGTTCCGCAGCGTTTCGGCCTTTGCCCCGATCTGCAACCCCACCGCAAGTGATTGGGGCCGCAAGCAGTTTGCCGCCTATCTGGGCAAAGAGGAAGCGACTTGGGCGCCCTATGACGCAACCCTGCTGATGAGAAAGCGCGGTTTTGACGGTCCGATCCTGATTGATCAGGGCACACAAGACCAGTTCCTTGATCTGCTTAAGCCCGAGGCACTGGCCATGGCCATGGCCGAGCGGCGGCAGGGAGGCAGTTTCCGGATGCAGAAGGGCTATGACCACAGCTATTTCTTCGTCTCGACCTTCATGGAGGAGCATGTGGCGTTTCACGCTGCGGCGCTTCACGCCTAAAAGCTGCCATTACGCTGCCAGAATCATCGTCTTCCCTGCGTGTCATGGCCCGAAAGGGACCAGCATAGGGGAAAGACGATGAAGCGAATTGGGACTGCCATCCTGAGCGCCGCCTTGATGGTCGCAAGCCTGCCGGCTGCGGCCATGACAACGCAGGAAAGCGAAGTATTTGATCTGATCAACATGGAGCGGGCCAAGCGCGGCTGTGGCCCGCTTTCGATCAGCAACAAGCTGACGCGCGCGGCGGAAGGTCACGCAAACGCCATGGTGCGCAAGAATTTCTTCGGCCATGTCGGGCCGGATGGCTCGACCCTGCGCAGCCGCACAAGATCGGCCGGCTATGGCAGCGGCAAGGCCATGGCCGAAAACATCGCTGCGGGCTGGTCAACCCCGCAGAAGGTGGTCGAGCAATGGATGAGCAGCAGCGGCCACCGCAAGAACATCCTGACCTGCAAATACAATGAAACGGGTATTGCCCTGGTTTATGATTCAAGCGGAAACATCCTGCCTGGGCAACGCTATCCGATGAAGTATTACTGGGTGCAGGTCTTCGGAAAGAACTGATGCCGTGAGGGTGCTTTACGTCGATGCCGACGCCTGCCCAGTAAAGGCCGAGGCGCAGCAGGTTGCGCTGCGTCACGGCTGGGCCATGGTGCTGGTGTCGAACGGCGGTATCCGCCCGGTAGATCATCCGCTGGTCCAGACAGTCTATGTTCCGGACGGGCTGGATGTGGCCGACGACTGGATTGCGGAACGGGCAGGCCAGGGGGATCTGGTGATCACATCGGACATCCCACTGGCCGGACGGTGCATTTCGGCAGGGGCGCGGGTGATAAAGCCAGACGGTGCCGTGCTGCATGAGCGCAACATCGCAGAGGCGCTGTCGCTGCGCAATCTGATGACCGATCTGCGCAGCGCCGATCCGTTTCGTCAGGGTGGTGGGCGCGCGTTTTCCAAATCGGACCGTTCGCGGTTTCTGGACGTGCTGGACCGCGAAATCAGGGCGGTGCGCCCGGCACCCTGAACGGGCGTTCCCGTCAGCCGATGTCGCAACGGGAACAGACCGGCGCTGCGCGACAGAGTTCCTTGGCGGCATGACGCCCGCAGTCTCGACCCCGGCCAAAAGCCCCCGCACCGGCATATTGCTGGCGCTGGGCGGCGCAATCGTGCTGTCGCTCAACGATCTTTCGATCAAGGCCCTGTCGGCCACCTATGCGCTGCATCAGGTGATCCTGTTGCGGGCGCTGATTGGCATGGCGCTGGTGCTGACGGTGATCAAGGTGTCCGGCACCGGCTTTGCCCAGTTGCGCACCCGGCGCAAGGGCGCGCAACTGTTCCGCGTGTCGATCGTGATGATCTCGAACGTCACCTATTTCGTCGGTCTGTCTTTGATGCCCCTGGCCGACGCGGTGGCAACGGCCTTTGTCGCCCCGTTGTTCGTAACGCTGATGTCGGCCGTGATCCTGCACGAACATGTCGGTCCGCGCCGTTGGGCAGCGGTGGCTGTGGGCATGGTGGGGGTGATCATCATGACGCGGCCGGGGGCGGGTGTAATCCAGCCAGCGGCGATCCTCGTGCTGATTTCGGCGCTGTGTTATGCCGGCAGCCATATGATGACGCGGCGCCTGCGCGATACCGAAAGTGCGATGACGCTGAATTTCTATGTGCAGTGCGGGTTTATCGTGGTCAGTGCCTCGATGGGCCTGATGTTCGGGGATGGTCATCTGGCTCAGGCGCCGGGAACCACATGGGAGTTCCTGTTCCGCCCCTGGATGGTGCCGCAGGTGCCGCATCTATGGGCTTTTGTGGCTACCGGCCTGGCGGTGGGCATCGGAGGGCTGATGATGAGCCAGGCCTACCGGACGACCGAAGCGGCGCTGATCGCGCCCTTTGAATACATCGGAATGCCGATGGCGATCCTGTGGGGCCTGTTGTTCTTCGGCACATGGCCCGACCGCACGGCATGGGCGGGGATTGCGCTGATCTGCGGCGCCGGGCTTTATACGTTGTGGAGAGAAACGGTCAGAAGAAAGGTTCAGGATGTCGCGGCCCCAAGCGGTGATATTTGACATCGGCAATGTGCTGACCCGCTGGCAGCCCGAGGCGTTCTATGACCGGGTGATCGGGCAGGACCGGCGGCAGGCGTTGTTTGCCGAGGTCGATCTGCATGGCATGAACGACCGCATCGACGAAGGTGCGCTGTTCCGCGAAACCATCTATGACTGGGCCGAGACGCACCCCCATTGGCGCGATGAAATCCGCATGTGGTATGACCGCTGGGATGAACTTGCCAGCCCTCGGATCGAAGGTTCGATCCGCCTGCAACGCGCGCTGCGCGCCAAGGGCGTTCAGGTTTTCGCCCTGACCAACTTTGGCCGCTATTCGTTTGAGGAAGCCGTGCCCAAGATGGATTTCCTGCAAGATTTCGACCGCCGCTATGTCAGTGGCGTGATGGGGGTGATCAAACCCGATCCGCAGATTTACGAGATGGTGGAACAGGATTGTGGCCTGGCACCCGAAAGCCTGCTGTTTACGGATGACCGGGCTGACAATATCACCGCCGCCGCCCGACGCGGCTGGCGCACCCATCAGTTCGAAAGCTGGCAAGGCTGGGCCGCGCGACTGGTGGCCGAAGATTTGCTGACGAAAGAGGAGGCCGGGCTTTGACCCTTGAGATCGTTCCGAAAGAGGCCGAGAGCCTGCTGTCATGGCCCGGCCTTCTGGCGGCGTTCGAGGCGGGGCACCTGCTGCCGCAGCCCGACATCAAGGATCTGTTCTGCTATCGCGGGCCCGACACCATTCTGGACCGCGCGACCTGGATCGACGGGCTGGGCGCCTTGGTCAAGGTGGCCACCGTCGTGCCCGGCAATGCCGCGCGCGGACTGCCGACGATCTACGGCTCGGTCACGCTTTATGACGATGTGACGGGCGATCTGACCTCGCTGGTCGATTTCCATCTGGTGACCAAGTGGAAAACGGCGGGCGACAGTTTGCTGTCAGCCTCGAAACTGGCGCGGAAGGATGCCCGCAGGTTCCTGCTGGTGGGGGCGGGCAATGTGGCAAGGTCGATGGTCGAGGCTTATTCGGCCCTCTGGCCCGATGCCGAGTTTACGGTGTGGAGCCGCAGCCGAGCCAGTGCCGAGGCGATGGATCTGGGCGTGGCCGACGACCTGGAGGCGGCTGTGAAAGCGGCAGATGTGATCTGCACCTGCACCATGGCGACCGAACCCCTGATCAAGGGCGACTGGCTGCAACCCGGCCAGCACCTTGACCTGATCGGCGCCTACAAGCCCACGATGCGCGAGGTGGACGATACCGCCATGGCACGCGCGCGTGTGTTCGTTGATGCCCGGGCCACCACGCTGCACCACATCGGGGAACTGATGGACCCCTTGAAATCCGGCGCCATCACCGAGGCCGATATTCAGGCCGATTTCTATGACATCAAATCCGGCGCCTATTGCCGGACCTCTGATGATGAGATCACCATCGCCAAGAACGGCGGTGGCGCGCATCTGGACCTGATGACGGCCGATTACATCGCCCGCCAGTGGAAGGCGCGCTGAGATGGGGGCGGGCATGGAAACGACCGATGTTCTTGCCCGCGCCGCCGCCTTGCCGTGCTGGGAAGCGCCCGAAGGCGCCCGGATGCTGGAGGGTGGCAAGACCAACCAGAACATCCTGATTACAGACGCAGGTCGCCGCTTCGTGGTGCGCTTCGGACAAGACATTCCCGAACACGGCATTTTGCGCTGGCATGAGTTGATGGTGAACCGCGCCGCCGTTGCGGCGGGCCTGTCGCCTGCGATCCACTATTCCGCGCCGGGCGTTCTGGTGTCGGAGTTTGTCGAGGCGCTGCCGATCACGCCCGCCGATCTGGCGCAGCCCCGCGCGGTTGAGGATCTGGCGACCCTGCTGCGCCGGGTCCATCTGGATACCGCGCGGCACCTGTCCGGCCCGGTCCTCAGCTTTTGGGTGTTCCACATCCTGCGCGACTATGCCCGGCAGCTTGCAGAACGCGGCTCACCCCATCTGCCGCTGATCCCCGCCCTGCTGACCGAGGCGGAGGGGCTGGAACGCGCCATCGGCCCCGTCACCATGGTTCTGGGCCATAACGACCTGTTACCCGGCAACATCCTGAAGGGGGCGGACCGGCTGTGGCTGATCGACTGGGAATATGCCGGTCTGGGCAGCCCCCTGTTCGATCTGGGCGGGCTGGCCAGCAACAACGGCTTTACCGAGGCGCAGGAGCGCCTGTTACTGACGGCCTATTACGATGGCCCGGCCACGGATGCCCTGTGGCATCGCTATCAGGCGATGAAATGTGCCTCGCTGCTACGCGAAACGATGTGGAGCATGGTGTCGGAGATCATTTCGGACCTCGACGTTGATTTCGCCACTTATACCGCCGACAATCTGTCGGCCTATCGCGCCGCGCTGGCTGCGCTGAACGCTTGAGGATGCCATGAAAGACCTGCCCACCTCGTCGAAAGTTGTCGTCATCGGCGGCGGCATTGTCGGCTGCTCGACCGCCTATCACCTAGCCCGCATGGGGGTGGAGGTGGTTCTGCTGGAACGCAAGAAGCTGACCTCTGGCACTACGTTCCACGCCGCCGGTCTGGTGGGCCAGTTGCGCACAAGCGCCAATATCACCCAGCTTCTGGGCTATTCGGTGGACCTTTATAAGCGGCTGGAGGCCGAGACCGGGCAGGCGACCGGCTGGAAGATGAATGGCGGGATGCGGCTTGCCTGCAATGCCGAACGCTGGACCGAGGTAAAGCGGCAGGCGACCACGGCGCATTCCTTCGGGTTGGACATGCAGTTGCTGACGCCGCGCGAGGCGCTGGACCTGTGGCCCATCATGACGATCGACGATCTGGTCGGCGCGGCCTATCTGCCGACCGACGGGCAGGCCAGCCCCTCGGACATCACGCAGGCCTTGGCCAAAGGCGCGCGGATGGCTGGGGCAAAGCTGTTTGAAGATACCAAGGTTCTGCGGGTGCAGATTGATAATGGCATCATCAAGGGCGTTGAAACCGAACACGGGTTCATAAATTGCGAAAAGGTGGTGCTGTGTGCCGGCATGTGGACCCGCCCCTTTGCCGCAGCGCATGGCGTGAACGTGCCCTTGGTGCCGGTGGAACACCAGTATCTGATCACCGAGAAAATCGAAGGCGTGCCGACCGGCCTGTCCACCCTGCGCGATCCCGACCGGCTGACCTATTGGAAGGAAGAGGTTGGCGGGCTGGTAATGGGTGGCTATGAACCGAACCCGAAGCTGTGGCGCGACGGCAGCCTGCCGAAAGGGTTCCACTATACCCTGCTGGACAACGATTTCGACCATTTCACCCCGATCATGGAACTGGCCCTTGGCCGCGTGCCGCTGATGGAACATGCGGGCATCAAGCAGATGATCAACGGCCCGGAAAGTTTCACCCCCGATGGCATGTTTATTCTGGGCGAGGCGCCCGAGCAGCGGAATTTCTTCGTCGGAGCGGGCTTTAACGCCTTTGGCATCGCCAGTGGTGGTGGCGCGGGCATGGCGCTGGCGGAATGGGTGGCCAAGGGTGAAGCGCCGTTCGACCTGTGGCCCGCCGATATCCGCCGCTTTGGCCGACCGCATTTCGATAGCGACTGGATCCGAAAGCGGACCTATGAGGCCTATGGCAAGCATTACACCATGGCCTGGCCGAGTGAGGAACATCACTCGGGCCGCCCCAACCGCCGCTCACCGCTTTACGACACGCTGAAAGCCGCGGGCGCGGTGTTCGGCGAGAAGCTGGGATGGGAACGCCCCAACTGGTTCGCCGCGCCGGGTGAGGTGGCGGAAGACATCTACACCTACGAACGCCCGAACTGGCACACCGCCGTGGCGCGAGAGCATAAGGCGGCACGAGAGGCTGCGGTTCTGATCGACCAGACCTCTTTCGCCAAATTTGTGCTGAAAGGACCGGATGCCGAGGCTGCGCTGTCGTGGATCGCAGCGAATGACGTGGCGAAACCCGTGGGCAGCCTGATCTATACCCAGATGCTGAATGACCGGGGTGGAATTGAATGCGACCTGACCGTCGCCCGCATGGCCCATGACGAATACTACATCGTCACCGGCACCGGCTTTGCCACCCATGATTTCGATTGGATCGCGCGGAACATTCCGACAGGGATGAACGCGCAACTGGTCGATGTAACGGGGGCCTGGTCGGTGCTGTCGCTGATGGGTCCGAAGGCGCGGGATATTCTGGCCGAGGTGACACGGGCCGATGTGTCGAACGCCGCCTTCCCGTTTGGCACGGCGCAGACCATTGGCATCGCCGGTGCCCCGGTGCGCGCACTGCGTGTGACCTATGTGGGCGAGTTGGGCTGGGAGCTGCATTGCCCGGTGGAATGCGCCATCAATGTCTATGCCGCGCTGCATGAGGCGGGTGCAAAGCATGGACTGGTCAATGCAGGATACCGTGCCATCGAGACGCTGCGGCTGGAAAAGGGCTATCGCGCCTGGGCCGGTGACATTGGCCCCGATCATACGCCGGATGAGGCGGGCTTGGGCTGGGCCGTCAAGCTGAAGAAGGAGATCCCCTTCAAGGGTCGTGAGGCGGTGGCAGCACAGCGGGCGAACGGCGTGAAGAAGATACTCGCCACCTTTACCGCAGCGCCCGAGGTGATCCTTTACGGCCGCGAGACGATTTACCGGAACGGCCAGCGGGTGGGCTGGCTGTCCTCCGGCGGCTATGGCCACACGCTGGGCCAGTCAATCGGGCTTGGCTATGTGCGCAACCCCGACGGCGTGACGGCGGATTATGTGCTGTCGGGCGACTATCAACTGGAGGTCGCCAGCGAGTTGGTGCCTTGCACCGTCACGCTGACGCCGCTTTATGATCCCAAGGGCGCGAAGATAAAGGCTTAGGGCAGGCTTAATACCGTTTCGCCATCGCCTCAACTTGCAGGGGGCGGATCTTGTCGGCATGGCCAGCGGTTCCGAACGCCTCGAACCGCTGGCGGCAGACCTCTTGCATCATCGCCATCGCGGGTTTCAGGTATTTGCGCGGATCAAACTCCGCCGGGTCTTCCGCCAGGGTCTTGCGGATCGCCGCCGTCATCGCCAGCCGGTTGTCGGTGTCGATGTTCACCTTGCGCACGCCTGACCGGATGCCGCGCTGAATCTCCTCGACCGGCACGCCCCAGGTGGGTTTGATGTCACCGCCATAGCTGTTGATGATGGCCTGCAAATCCTCGGGCACCGAGGACGAGCCGTGCATCACCAGATGCGTGTTCGGCAGGCGGCGGTGAATCTCCTCAATCACATGCATCGCCAGAATGTTGCCATCGGGCTTGCGGGTGAATTTATAGGCGCCGTGGCTGGTGCCCATGGCAATCGCCAGCGCATCCACCCCGGTTTCGGCCACAAAACGCGCGGCTTCATCCGGGTCGGTCAAAAGCTGGCTTTCGTCCAACTTTTCGGTGGCGCCATGGCCATCTTCCTGATCACCCATCCCGGTTTCAAGCGACCCCAGCACGCCCAGCTCACCCTCAACCGACACACCGCAGGCATGGGCCATATCGACCACGGCCTTGGTGATGTTGCGGTTATAGGTATAGTCGGCGGGCGTCTTGCCGTCGGCCTTCAGGCTGCCATCCATCATCACCGAGGTGAAGCCGTTCTGAATGGCGGTGGCGCAGGTGGCAAGGGTGTTGCCGTGGTCCAGGTGCATACAGACCGGAATGTCAGGATACATCTCGCACAGCCCGTCGATCAGGCGCGCCAGCACCCTGTCGCCAGCATAGGCCCGCGCGCCCCGGCTGGCTTGCAGGATCACCGGCGCATTGCTGGCCTTGGCGGCGGCCATGATCGCCAGCCCCTGTTCCATGTTTGAAATGTTGAAGGCAGGCACGCCATAGGAATTTTCAGCGGCGTGGTCCAGAAGCTGGCGAAGGGTGATGCGGGCCATGTCAGATGTCTTTCATATCGGTCAGATAACGGGCGATCAGCTCCACCTCATCGGTGGCGCCAAACACCAGCGGAGTGTGTTCGTGCAATTCCTTTGGCAGGCGGTCGAGGATCGGGGTCAGTCCATCGGTGGCCTTGCCGCCCGCCTGTTCGATCAGGAAGGCAATCGGAACCGCCTCATAGATCGTGCGCAAGCGACCCTGTTCGTATCCCTTGCGCCGGTCTGCCGGGTAAAGGAACAGGCCGCCCAGCAGCAGGATACGGTGCAACTCGCCCACTGCCGCCGCCAGCCAGCGCATGTTGAAATCGCGGCCGCGCGGCCCCTCTTTCCCCGCCCGCAGGTCCAGCGCCCATTGCTGCAAGCCGGGATGCCAATGGCGTTCATTCGAGGCGTTGTAGGCGATGGTCTTCGCCTCTGGCTTCAGCCGGACATGCTCTCGCACCACACGAAAACCCGCCAGTTCGCGGTCATAAGTGGCGATATGCACGCCATCGCCCAGCGACCAGCCGAAATCGCAGCTATGCCCGAAAGAGGCATAGCCAGAGGCGACAACCGCCCGCCCGGTCCGCACAAAGCCCTCCGGCGCGGCGGGCAGAATCGAAAACAGCATCCCCAGGGGTGCACCGATGCCGATGCTGCCCGATCCATCAATCGGATCAATCGCCACGTCCCATGCGCCGCCGGGGTTCAGCGTGGCGACATGGGGGTCTTCTTCCGACAGAACCTGCCGCACGCCTGCCGCACGCAGGGCCGCCAGCATGTGATCATGCGCGCCCACATCCAGCGCCTTTTGCGCATCGCCGGAATCGTTGGTGCCCACAATCGCCGCCGGATCGCCATAAAGCCTGCCCGCCGCCAGCCGGTCGGCCAGCGCAGGCACGGCGCGGGCCAGCGCCAGAACGATCGTCGCCGGGCCGTGGCCTTGGGGCAAAAAGTTATCCAGCGGCGCGCCAGTAGGCGCGCCATCATTGGGCAGGCGCAGCATAGTGGTCAGCCCTTGTTGTACTTGGCGTCAACTTCGTCGATGGCGCAGACATTGCCTGCCGACTTGCCATTGGCATCAAAGTTCATCGTTTCGGCCAGCCAGGCATCGGCAATCGCCTTGGCCAGTTCGGTGCCGATCACGCGCGCGCCCATGGTGATGATCTGGGCGTTGTTCGACAGGGCGGCACGTTCCGCCGAATAGGTGTCATGTGTCAGCGCGGCGCGGATGCCCGGCACCTTGTTCGCCGCGATGCACACGCCGATGCCGGTGCCGCAGCACAGGATCGCGCGGTCATATGTGCCCGCCAGCACCTCATTCGCCACGCGGTCCGACAGGTTTGCATAGAACGGGTCCAGCGCGTCGCCGATACGGCTGACCTCGGTCACCTCATGCTTGTCTTTCAGATGCTGTGCCAGAACCTTCGCCAGTGGCTCGCCCGCGCTGTCGCCTGCAATTGCCAATTTCATTGGGATTTCCTTTCAGAGTTTCGCGGCGCATTTCGCCAGAATGTCGAGGTAGCCCGCGACGTTCCAGGCCGAGCGTCCGATGAACAGCCCGTCAATATGCGGGCAGGTGATAAGCTCTTCGCAGTTTCCGGGGTTGACCGAACCGCCGTAAAGGCAGGGCACCTTACGCCCCACAACATCCTGCGCGACCGCAATGATCTCGGCCTGCCGCGCATCGGCATAGTCCGAGGTGGCCGGGATGCCGTTCACGCCGATGGCCCAGACGGGTTCATAGGCCAGCAGGATCGGTGCGGATTGCTGCGCAGCATTCAGCTTGCCCAACGCGCCACGGACCTGTGCCGCCAGAACCTGTGCTGCCCGGCCCGCCTCGCGCTCGGCCAGCGTTTCGCCGATGCAGATCAGGGGCGTCAGCCCATGCCGCACGGCAGCTTCGGTTTTCAGGCCGACGGTTTCGTCGGTCTCGCCGAAATGCTCTCGCCGTTCGCTGTGACCAAGTTCCACGATGTCGAGGTTGCAGTCCTTCAGCATTACGGGCGAAATCTCGCCCGTCCAGGCCCCCTCATCGGCCCAGTGCATGTTCTGCGCCCCCACCTTTACGCGGGTCTCGGCCAGCATGGCCTTTACGTCTCGCACGGCGGTAAAGGGCGGGATGACAAAGGGCTGGATGCGGGCATCCACCTGCGCCGCCTGCAAGCCGCTGGCAAAGGCCCGCGCCTCTGCCAGGGTCTTGTTCATCTTCCAGCTGGTGCCGATCCAGACTTGGGGGGCCATGGTCATTCCTTTGCAATAGTCAGGCGGATGCCCGCACGGTCGATCGCGGCACGATCCTCGGGCGCGGGGGCGCCATCGGTGATGATGCTGTCAAACTCGGCCAGATCGGCCAGTACATGCAGGGCAGAGCGGCCAAAGCGGCTGTGATTGATCAAGAGACAGGTCTTTGCCGCCGCCGTCATCATCGACCGCTTGGAGCGGACCACCGCATCATCCATGTGAAAGGCTTGCAGCCCCGCCACGGCGGGTGACGAGATGAAGGCGATGTCGGCCCGCAGCCGCGACAGGGCATGTTCGGTGACGACACCGAAGAACGCATTGAACTTGGCGTTGAAGATACCGCCCAGCGCAATCAGCGTGATGCCCGGCACATCGCGCATCGTGTCGATCACGGCGGCATTATTCGTGATCAGCGTCAGGGGCCGCTTGGCGGTCAGCGCCTCTCCCAGATGGGCGGCCATCGAGCCGTCGTTGATCAGCACCGTCATGCCCGGCTCAACCAGATCAAGCGCGGCGCGTGCCATCCGGTCTTTCGCCACGCTGTCTTGCAAGGCGCGAATGCGGAAGTCGCTTTCAAACTGGGTGCCAGCCTCGATGGTCGCGCCGCCGCGCACCTTGCGCAAAAGGCCCGCGTGCTCCAGCTCATCCAGATCGCGGTGGATGGTCATTTTCGATACGGCAAAACGGTCAGCCAGATCGTCAAGGTCCACCGCGCGGGCCTGAACCAACAGGTCCATGATCGCTTGCCTGCGCTCTTCCCGCTTCACGACGCCCTCCCAGTGATCTTGATGCCGTTATAACGCACGTTCTAACTTTTTCAACATTATTTATGTTATATTGTGATTAATATATGTGATTTATGCTGTTGGATCACAGGCCTGCTGTTGCATTGGCGCGAACACAAGAAAAGCGTAGATGCCGATGACCCAACCGTTGCGGCCAGGGCTGCGCTTGATCCGCAGAAGCAGCAGTTCGGTACACCAAAGGGGCGATCATCGCCCGCGCGCCCTTACTGGCAAGCGGTCAGGCCATCAGCCGCCGCGCGGTCGGCTCATCGGTGATCAGCCCGGTCAGGCGGCCGCTTTCCAGAACCGCACGGATGGCCTCCACTTTTTCCGCGCCCCCGGCGATTGCCACGATCTGGCTGTCGGCGCGGCCATCCAGATCGACCGCCAATGTCCGGGCGGTCAGGGTGGTTTCCAGCACGCGGCCACGGGCATCGAAGAAATGGCCCAGCATTTCGCCCACGCCGCCGCCAGCATTGATCGCAGCAATCTCGCGCGGCTCGATCATCCCCGATGCCACCAGTTGCGCCCCGGCATCCGCCGTGCCGATGCCGACGAATTTCAGGCCAGCGCCGTTCGACAGGTCAAAGATTTCCCGTACGCCGGGCTGGGCCAAAAGGATGGCGCGGTCCTCGGCCGAGTTGGCGAAGAACGGCACCGGCAGAACATAGGCCTGTGCCCCGGTTTTCTCGGCCAGCCGGTGCATCACGTCATGGGGGTTCGCCGCATAATGCCGGGTCAGGCCGCCCAAAAGCGAGATGAACCGCACGCCGCCCGCATCGAAACGCGGCAGTTGCTGCACCGCCGCGGCCAGCGTTCGCCCATGACCAAGGCCGATCACCGGATGCTCGGCCCGCTCGATCTCTCGCCGCAGAAAGGCGGCACCGGCAAGGCCAAGGGCGCGCAGGGGCAGGCCGTCCTCTCCCAGATCGGGGGCAACCTCGCAATGGGCCAGACCAAAGCGGCGGCAAAGCTGGTTTTCCAGCTCGGCGCATTCGACGATTTCGCCGTCGATCGAGACTTTGACCACGCCTTCCGCCACTGCCCGCGCAATCAGCCGGTGCGCCTTGACCGAGGGCAGGCCCAGACGCTTTGCCACCACCGCCTGCGTCAGCCCACCGGCGTAATGCAGCCATGCCGCGCGTATGGCCAGACTTTCTTCGGGGTCCAGATCACTGCGCCGCGCCATTCAGCCCGCCTGTTCCATGATGCCGCATAGCACGCCAGCCGACAGCGGCGCAGGGTTGGACTTCATTGAAGATGAAGTACTGGCCGCCTCTGCCGCCGCAGATTGTGCTGCGCCGTCGATCCCCATTTCTGTCAATGTCGGCAGTCCTTGTTGCCGCGCCCAAGTTGCCAGATGCTGCGCAGCATTTTGCAGCGAAATGTCGGACAGCCTGAAGGTTTGCCCGATCCACCTGCCTACCTGATCCAGCCGAGCGGGGTCGGCCACAGCCGCCCGGTTCGCCACCAGAACATGCGGCAACAGCGCGCCGCAAATCGCCCCATGCGCGGCCCCGGTCAGGCCGCCCAGCGGTCCGGCCAGCCCATGCACCGCGCCCAGCCCCGCATTGGCCAAAGCGATGCCGCCACACAGGCTGACCCAAGCCATTTCATCGCGCGCCGCGGCATCTTCAACGGCCATCAGACGGATCAGCGCCGCCAGCCCGCGCGGAATGGCATCGCGGCACAGCAGATCGGTCATCGGATTGGCGCGGGTGGAGACATAGGGTTCAATAACCTGTGTGATGGCATCAAGGCCCGAGGCAAGGGTGATGGCGCGCGGGCAACCATCGGTCAGCGCCGGGTCCACCACCGCCAGCCGTGGCAGCATCCGCAGATCGCGCAGGCTGACCTTGCGGGCATGGTCAGGCACGCCGATCACGGCATTGCGGGTTACCTCGGCTCCGGTGCCTGCCGTGGTGGGCATGGCAATAAAGGGCAGGGGAGCGGCATCCAGCGGCAGGCCAAGGCCCACCACCTCCAGATGGTCCATCATCGGGCGGGGGGCGGGCACTAAGGCCGCAATCGCCTTGCCCGCGTCAATCACCGCGCCGCCGCCAAGGGCGACCACGACCTGCACATCGGCATCGCGCGCCAGATCGACACCGGCTTGCACCAAGGGAACATCCGGCTCTCTCGGCACAGAAAACCGGGTGACCTTGCACCCCGTCAACGCAGCGACCAGCCAGTCTGACCGGGCGGGGTTGCCACCCTGCACCAGCAGAACCCGGCTGCCCATGGTCGCGATGCGCCCCGCCGCCTGCATGGCCTGTCCGCGCCCGAACAGGATTTCGGTTGCGGTGGCAAAGGCGAAAGGTTGGGTCATGCTGCGGTCCTGACGGTTGATCGGTCAGATATTCAGGTCTTTCGCGCCGGTGTCGATATGCGGCGCCCAGAAGGCGACGCTTTCCGCGATTTGCGGAATGACCTGCCGGTCGTTCGGCTCTCGCTCCTTGAACGAAAGCTCAAGGCAAATCTCATTGTCCATGGCACCGCCTTGGGCAAAGGCCGCCAGCAGGGGGACGGGCTGTACCTTGCCCTTGGCATTGAATTCGGCGGTGAAGGGGCGGTGACCACCTTTGTCCATCAGGCTTTGCTTGATGTGGATGATCGGGCTGACCTTTGGCACCGCGCGTGCCCAAGCGTAGGGGTCATAGTCATCGGGGTTGGTGCTGGTCACATCGCCATGGTCGATGTCGGCCATCATCCACATTGGCACGGCCATATGCGCTGCCGTTAGCCGGCTTTGCAGCGCGAGGCATTCGGCGATCGTTTCGCCGAATTCGCGGCCAATGCTCATCGGTTCCCAGAAGACGTATTTCAGACCCGCCACCTTGGCGTGGTCCGCCACCTCGGCCCAGCAGTCGATGGCAATCTTGATCAGCTCTTCGCGCCGCTTGGGGTCATCGAAATCCTGATAGGTGAAAATGGCGAACTGGGTGCCGACCGAGGTGCCGCCCAGATCGGCGGTAATGTCGGCAAAAGTTTTGAACCAATCGACGTAATAGCGCCGCACATCGCGGTCTGGGTGGCCGAAATGGTTCAGCCGCCCGTATGGCCCGGTCATGCCGCTTGTCACCCGCACGCCAGTGCGGGCCAGTGCCTTGCCCATCTGTCGCGTCAGCCGACGGATCACCGGGGCGGGCCAGGACGGGTTGATGAATTCATGCGTCAGTTGCAGGTCGCGGATGCGCAGGTCACGCGCCACCGTCTCGATCAGGTCATCGGGGTCGGCGAAACGGTTGACCAGAGGGTTTGTGTTCAGAGAAAGCGTCAGGGCCATCTTACGCAGCCTTTGCCAGATCGGTGGCGAACCATTCGGCGAATGCCGCCTGTTCGGCTTCGGTCAGGTGCAGGCGGTGCTTGGTGCGGCGCCACAGGATGTCTTCGGGCGTCTGCGCCCATTCACGGGCCACCAGATAGCGTGCTTCGGCCTCATAAAGATTGCCCCCGAAGTGGCGGCCAAGGCCCGCAAGGCTGGTGGCGCCTGCCACTACATCCTTGGTGCGCGCGCCGTAAAGCCGCCCGTAATGCTGCACCAGATCGCGCGGCATCCAAGGGTAAGCCTCGCGCAGGGAATTGGCGAAGGTCTCGTAATCGGCATTCGGAATTTCCCCACCCGGCAGGGGGGCGCCATGGGTCCAGTCCGGCCCCATTTTCGGGAAGACATGCTTCAGCCGGTGCATCCCGCGCTCGGCCAGTTCGCGGAAGGTGGTGATCTTGCCGCCAAACACATTCAGCAGCGGCGCACCGCCGGTTTCATCCAGATCGAACACATAGTCGCGCGTCACGGCAGAGGGGTTGCCTTTGCCGTCATCGAACAGCGGCCGCACGCCCGAGAAGGAATGCAGCACATCCTGCCGCCGCAGCTTTTCCTTGAAATAGCGGTTCACGGCAGCCAGCAGATAGTCGATCTCGCTTTCCGCAATCGTCACATCCTCGGCCCGGCCCTCCCACGGGATGTCAGTGGTGCCGATCAGCGCCAGATCACCCTCATAGGGGTTGATGAAGATCACCCGCTTGTCATGGTTCTGCACCAGATAGGCGTTCGATCCGGCCCACCATTTCGGCACGATGATGTGGCTGCCCTTGACCAGCCGCACATTGCGGGTGGAGTTCGATCCGGCCACGCGGCCAATTACATCAGACACCCAAGGACCGGCGCAATTGACGAGGCAGCGCGCACGGAAGCTGCGGGTCTCGCCGGTCACGCTGTTTTGCACCGTCACCGTCCAGCCGCCGTTCTCGCGCCGGGCCGAGGTGACAGGGCTGCGTGTCAGCACCAATGCGCCCTTTTCCGCCGCGCCGACCGCGTTTAGCGTGACAAGGCGCGCATCATCGACCCAGCAGTCTGAATATTCGAACCCGCGTTTGTACTGCTCAAGGATCGGCGCGCCTTCGGGGTCGCGGTGCAGGTTCAGGGTGCGGGTGCCGGGCAGCTTCTTGCGGCCGCCGAGGTGATCATAGAGGAACAGGCCCAGACGTACCAGCCAGGCGGGCCGATCCTGCGGGCTGTGCGGCAACACAAAGCGCATTGGCCAGATGATATGGGGGGCCGCGTTCAGCAGAACCTCACGCTCGATCAGCGCCTCGCGCACCAGGCGGAATTCGTAGTACTCCAGATAGCGCAGCCCGCCATGCACCAGCTTGCCCGAGCGCGATGAGGTGCCCTGAGCCAGATCGTCTTTCTCGGCCAGCACGACCGACAGGCCCCGGCCCGCCGCATCGCGCGCAACGCCAGCGCCATTGATGCCGCCACCGATCACGAACAGGTCGATCATCGCGGGTTCATTGGTCATTGAATCACTCCTGTAGCGTGGCGCGCGGCGGCGAGGGCGTTCCAGGCTGGAACAAGCCCATGGCGCGCAGCGGAAAAAGCGGGGAAGATACGGTCATAAGCAGCGGCCAACGCGGGGTCGGGCGGCTCAGCCTGCCCCAGAAGGGGCGTGACCCATTCACTGACGCAGGCGTTCATGTCGGGATAGGCGCCGATGGCAACCGCAGCCATCATCGCCGCCCCCGCCGCCCCTGCCTCCTCGCGGTCAGAGACGCGAACGGGGGCCCGAATGGCCGCCGACAGGATGCCGCGCAGCCCCTTTGATCGCGCTGCGCCCCCGGTCAGGCGCAACTCTCCCGGCAGCCTGCCCATCGCAGCATAGCAATCGCGCATCGCATGGCCCAACCCCTCTGCCACCGCGCGCACAAGATCGGGGTAACGGTGGTTCAGCGACAGGCCGGTAAAGCCTGCCCGCGCTTCGGCGTTGACGAATGGCCCGCGCTCGCCCGCCTCCGAGATATAGGGCATATAGGCGATCTGGCCGGGGCGGGTGGAGGCCAGCCAGCCCTCAATCCGGGCAACAAGGTCGCGGTGCGATACCTCTTGCCCGAAATCGCGCAAGGCGTCAGCAGCGAGACCCAGCACCCAATCAAGGTTCAGCGTAGCAGCCATGTTGGTCTGCACCTGCGTCACAATGCCGGGAACCGGCAGGCAGATCACATAGCCCGTGCCCTCAGCGTTCAGATGCACATCCTGCCAGCGCACGGCGCGCATGTGAACGCCGGTTGACCCCACTGTTGAACAGGCCACATCGCCGTCACCGCCATAGACGCCAGCGCCCAGCGCCGTCATCACCATATCTACATAGCCAAGCGAAACTGGCGTGCCTGCAAGCAGCCCGGTCTGGCCTGCGGCGGCGGTGGTCAGGGGGTGGGTAATCTGCGTTCCATCGATGATGGGGGGCAGCAGGGCCCGGCGGTGCGCCAGGCCCAAGGCCGCGATCACCTCGTCATCATAGGCGCGGTTGCGATAGTTTCCGAAGGTAAAGCTGGCTTCGGAAGGATCGGTGGCACGAACGCCCGTCAGGTTCAGATACAGCCAATCCTTGCAATGCAGCGCGACTTCGGCCTGATCCAGCAGTCCGGGCAGACTGGCGTCCATATGGGCCATCTGGCTGCCTTGCTGGCAGGTGTTCAGGCCCGTACCCGTCGCCTCGAACCGGGCGCGGTTGGCGGGCAAGGCCGCCAACCTGCCCACAGTCGGCGCCGCGCGGGCATCCAGCCAAAGCCAGGCATCACCGACGGGGCGATTATCATGCCCCACCAGCCATGTTCCGTCACCCTGCGCCGTTACGGAAATGGCTGCTGTGCGGGCAGCAAGACCGGCAACCATGTCTGAAAGCCCGCGCAAGGCCCGTGCGCAATCGCCCCAGGTCTGGTCCAGCGGTTGAACGGCCGAGCCATCGGGACCGGTGTGATAGCGATTCTGTACGGCAGATGCAGCAAGCTGTTGCCCCTGAAGGGTGAACGCCACGGCCTTGATGACCGAGGTGCCCGCATCGATGCCGATGATGATGTCTTTGTCTGACATGGGACTTCCATGACGCCGGATATCGCTCATGCCCCTCCTCCGCTTTGGCCTGGGGTTACTGGTCGCACAGATCTGCCGCCAAGCTGCGAAAATTAATATAGCACAAACATAACATAGTGAATGTATTTTTTTACGGACATGGAAATTTATTTCAAGTATGGTGGACTTGGAGGCGAGGAGATGTTTGCCAGCCATACAGGCCGGGTCGGCCCCGGGCTTGGCGGCGATGATCCGGATGAGGGGCGCCAGTCTTCGCTGCCTGGTCACAACAGGCGGCAGGATTTTGGGCTATTTTACTGTTATAAGCCACATTATTCTGCATGACAGCATTTTTCTGCGACTGCATGGCGGCCGGGCGTGTGTGCTGGATGTCGTCTCCGGGCCGATTCTTCCCTTCGTGCCATATCTGGCCCAATGTTCCATGGCTGGGCACACAATCGGAAGCGCAAACATTTTCCGGCGCAGTAATGTCTCACTATTGACGAGATAGATAACTTAGATATATCACATAATGATGCAGATCACCGAATCTGCGCCGCGAAGAGGAGAGCGCGGCAAAGACGGATAAAGGGGGGAATATGTCGCAACAGCGCCACTGTCGCCGCGCCGGTCAAAACCGCTGGCCCGCATTCCCCTTCGCACTGCTTTGACATTGCGCCGCCTGATGGCGGCCTTGCCACATCGAACGCAATCCGAGGTCGAATGATGACGCACACACCCGCACCCAAAGCTCCACCAGCCTCTCGGCGTGGACTTGTGATCATGGTGGTGGCCGGGCTGGCCCTGCTGGGTGCCATCGCTCTTGATACGACCGTCGTCCACATCGGATCCGAGGCCGATGTGCGCAAGCAGGCGTTCTCTCCCGACAGCTATGGCGAAACCGAGTTTCCCCGGATTCAGGCAATGGTGCTTGAAAAGGCGGTTGATGGCCTGACGCTTGGCCCGGCGGTGATGGCCGACAAGGCTGCTGCCGCCAAGCAATACGGCACCGCCTCGACCACCGGCACGATCATGATGGTCAAGCTGTCGGGCGTGGCGGCCGATCCGAAATCAGGCATCTACACCCTGACGGTCGAGGGCCTGCCGCCCGACATCAAGGTGCGCCTGCAAACCGGCCCCGCGATCAACGGCACCGATCTGCGCGACGCGCCCGGCGACATCGAATTCGGCAAGTTCAAGAACCAGATCGAATATCAGGACGCCGGGTCGGGCATCAACCGCGCGATGAAAAAGGCGGTGCTGGACGGCATCGACACCACGAACCTGACCGGCAAGACGGTGGAGGTCGTGGGCGCCTTCCGTCTGGTGAACCCGAAGAACTGGATGATCACCCCGGTTCAGGTGGTGGTGAAATGACCGGCACCCCCGCAGCCAAGCCCGATACGGCAGAGGTGGTTCTGGCCGCGCGCAACGTGGCCAAGTCCTATGGGCAGATCCACGCGCTGAAGGGCGTGAATTTCGATATCCATCGCGGCCAGGTGACGACGCTGTTCGGCGAGAACGGCGCGGGCAAATCGACGCTGATGAAGATTCTCTCTGGCGTGATCCAGCCCACGTCGGGCGAGATCATGCTGGATGGCCAGCCGGTTGCCTTCACCAATTCGACCGAGGCGCGCGACCGGGGCATCTCGATCATCCATCAGGAACTTAGCCTCGCGCCCAACCTGTCGGTGCGCGACAACATCTTCATGGGGCGCGAGATCAAGGGCCCGATGGGCGTGGACTTCGCCGAAGAGGAACGTCAGGTCCGCAAACTTCTGGAGGAGCTGGAGGAAGACATCGACCCGCTGACCCCGGTCGAGGAATTGCGGCTGGGCCAGCAGCAGATCGTCGAGATTGCCCGCGCCCTGTCCGTCGATAGCCGCATCCTGATCATGGACGAACCGACCAGCGCCCTGTCGGCGACCGAGGTCGAGGTGCTGTTCAAGGTGATCCGCGACCTGACGGCCAAGGGTGTCAGCATCGTCTATATCTCGCACCATCTGGAAGAAGCGTTGCAGATTACCAACCATGCCGTCGTGCTGCGTGACGGGACGATGACCGCCTATGCGCCGCGCGCCGAGATCGACCTGGAATGGATCGTGCGCAACATGGTGGGCGAGAACTACGATCTGGGCAGCCCGCCCGGCGGTTACGACTTTGGCAAGGTGGCGCTGTCGCTGCGTGAGGTGACAGTGGCCGACCCCAAGGGCGGCGATTACAACGTGGTGGACAAGCTGTCGCTGGATGTCCGCGCCGGTGAGGTGGTCTGCATCTATGGCCTGATGGGCGCGGGGCGGACCGAGTTGTTGGAAACCGTTGCGGGCCGGTTGCGGTCTTCGGGCGGTGAGGTGGTGCTGGAGGGCAAAGAGGTCTCGCACCTGTCCATCGCCGAGCGCATCGCGCGTGGTCTGGCCCTTGTGCCCGAGGACCGGCAGCGCGACGGGCTGGTTCAGACCATGACCGTGGGCCAGAACCTGTCGCTCGCCTCCATCGCGGCCTTTACCAAGGGGCTGTTCACCCAGCGCAAGGCCGAACAGGCGCTGATCGACCGCACGATCAAAGAGGTCACCGTCAAGACCTCTGGCGGCGGCGCGGCGATAGGCTCGCTATCAGGCGGCAACCAGCAAAAGGTGGTCATCGGCAAGATGCTGGCGACCCAGCCCAAGGTGATCATGCTGGACGAACCCAGCCGCGGCATCGACATTGGTGCCAAGGCCGAGGTGTTCCGCCTCTTGGCCGAGGGTGCGAAACGCGGCCTTGCCGTGGTCTATTCCACCTCCGAGGTGGGGGAATGCCTGTCGATCGCCCACCGGATCATCGTCATGCACAAGGGCCGGATTTCGGCCGAGTTCGATTCAACCGTCACCAAGGAACAGATCATGGCCGCCTCTGGCGAGTCCGTGGCCGCCTGAGACAACCTACGGGAGCCAAGCTCATGTCCGACACAAGCATTTCCCGGACGGCTGCGAAGGGCAGCGCCCAACCGTTCAGTCTGGTCCGGTTGCTGCTGGAAGGCCGCGCCTTCTTTGCGCTGATCGCCATTGTCGCGGTGTTTTCATACCTGTCGCCGAACTACCTGACCGTCTCGAACCTGCTGATCATGGCCAGCCACGTCGCCATCTATGGCATTCTGGCCATCGGGATGCTGCTGGTCATTCTGAATGGCGGGATCGACCTGTCGGTCGGCTCGGTTCTGGCGCTGTGCGGGGTGCTGGCAGGCGCGATGATGCAGGGGATCGAGCTGCCGACGTTTGGCGTGATCCTGTTTCCGCCAGTCTGGGCGGTGGTGGTGCTGACCTGTGCCATCGGTGGGTTGGTTGGCGCGCTGAACGGCGCTCTGATCGCCTGGTTCAAGGTGCCCGCCTTCGTTGCCACCCTGGGCGTGATGTATGTGGCGCGGGGTGTTGCCCTGTTGCAGACCAACGGGCTGACCTACAACAACCTGTCGGGGCGACCAGAGTTGGGCAACACCGGGTTCGACTGGCTGGGGTTTAACCGGCTCGCAGGAATTCCGATCTCGGTCGTCGTGCTGGCGACCATCGCGGTCTTGACCGGGCTGATGCTGTCGCGGTCGTCCTTTGGCCGCTGGCTTTACGCCTCGGGCGGGAACGAACGCGCTGCCGATCTGTCGGGCGTGCCGGTCAAGCGGGTGAAGATCACCGTCTATACCATCTCTGGCATCCTTGCCGCCGTGGCCGGGCTGGTGCTGTCGTCACAGCTTACCTCGGCCGGGCCGACCGCCGGCACCACCTATGAACTGACCGCCATCGCCGCAGTCGTCATCGGCGGCGCTGCGCTGACTGGCGGGCGCGGCACGGTGCGCGGCACCATGCTGGGCGCCTTTGTCATCGGCTTTCTGTCCGACGGCCTCGTCATCATCGGGGTGTCGTCCTACTGGCAGACCGTCTTTACCGGCGCGGTGATCGTGCTGGCCGTGCTGATGAATTCGATCCAGTACGGCAAGGGCGGCCGCAAGAGTTAACGAACTTCTCCGGGCGGGCCAACATGGCTCCCGCCTGGAAAGCCTGCCATTCCGGCAAACCAACCAAGGGAGAGAGACCAATGCTGAAAATGACCCGCCGCGCCCTGATGGCCGCCGTGGCCGTGACGCCGCTGATGGCGTTCGCTGCCTCGGCCGAAGGGCTGATCTCGATCATCGTCACCGACCCGGCCAACCCCTACTGGAAGACCGAAGGCGACGTGGCCAAGGCAACCGCCGAGTCGTTGGGCTATACCGCCAACGTGGCGGCCCACAAGGGCGACACCAACGCCGAAAGCACCCTGATCGACACCGCGATCACCAACAAGTCGGTGGCGATCATCCTTGACCCGGCAAACGCCGACGGCTCGATCGGGGCGGTGAAGAAGGCCGTTGACGCCGGTATCCCGGTGTTCCTGGTCAATGCCGAAATCAACCAGGAAGGGCTGGCCAAGGCGCAGCTCGTGTCGAACAACGCCCAAGGGGCCGCGCTGGGCGCCGAGCAATGGGTGCAGATGGTCGGCGACAAGGGCAACTATGTCGAACTGTTCGGCAACCCGGCCGACAACAACGCCGCCACCCGTTCGAACGGCTATGAGACCGTCATCACCCAGTACCCGGATCTGGTGAAGGTCGGCAAGGAAGTGGCCGACTGGGACCGTACCAAGGGTTACCAGAAGATGCAGTCCCTGCTGCAAGCCAACCCCGACATCATCGGCGTGATCTCGGGCAATGACGAAATGGCGCTGGGCGCCATCGCCGCGCTGAAAGAGGCGGGCAAGCTGGCCAATGTGAAGGTTGGCGGCTTTGACGGCTCGCCCGACGCGGTCGATGCCGTGAAAGCGGGTGAGATGCAGTACACCGTGCTGCAACCCGTCGCCGTCTTCTCGGCCGAGGCTGTGAAGCAGGCCGACAGCTTCATCAAGACCGGCGCCACAGGTGCTGCAACCGAAAAGCAGCTTTTCGACTGCCTGCTGATCACCAAGGACAATGTGGACAAGTACACCGGCCCGTTCACCCTGTCGCAATAAGACCTCCCGAAGGGGGCGGCGTTTGCGGCCCCCTTACCTCCTGCGGCATCGGGAAACCGGTGCCGCCCCTTGCCGCAGACCGAAGGCCAAGCTTTGCTTGCCTTTCAGGGCAGATGCGCTATCCGCACCTGTCAGGAGGCGCAGGAATGTCCGACATCACAGTTCAGAAAGACCAGTCGCCAGATATGATGCCCGAACAGATGGCTGGCGATCAGATCCCCTCTGACAGTCGCCATGCCCGCCAGATTGCGCGCCGCCACCTGATTGCCGAGGCGGTGATGACCGAAGGCACCATGCGGATCGAGGATCTGACCGCCCGTTTCGGCATATCGCTCATGACCGCCCATCGCGACCTTGACGAACTGGTCGAGCGCGGCCTTTTGCGCAAGACACGCGGTATCGTATCGGCAGCCCCGACCAGTCTGGTCGAATCCAGTGCGGTCTATCGATCGACCCGGCAAGAGCAGGAAAAGCGTGCGATTGCCGCCGCTGCCGCCGCCCATATCGAGCCGGGCCAGGCGGTGTTCTTTGATGACAGCACCACCGTCCTGCAAATGGTGCCGCATCTGGCTTCGCGGGTGCCCCTGACTGCGATCACAAACTCCATTACCCTGATGAATGAACTTCGGGGGGTGCGTGACATCACGTTGCTGGGGCTGGGTGGGCAATTCTACAATTGGTGCAATGCCTTCATGGGGCCCGTGACCACATCCGAAATTCGCCGTCTGCGCCCCGATCTGGTCTTTCTGTCGATGTCGGCGATTACCGACGACATGGTGTTTCATCAGAACCCCGAAATGGTAGAGATCAAGCGTGCCATGTTCGACAGCGCTGCCCGGCGGATCTTGCTGGCCGACCATACCAAGTTCGAACGCCGCGCCCTGCACGCGATGGGCACGCTGGGGGAGTTCGATGTGGTTATCGTTGATGGCGCGACACCCCCGCGCTTGATCGAGGGTATGAAGACGCGCGGCATCAATGTTCAGGTCGCGGCCATACAGGGCTAGCCGATTTGTAACGTCATACTTTGGTATTATCCCGCAATTTATAGTTACAATATCCGACTAATACCGTAAGAACATGGCATGGAGGACATGCCATGACCAACAGCCGCGGCCCTTGCCTTTTGGGAATAGACAATGGGCTGACCGTTACCAAGGCCGTGGTATTTGATGCGGCAGGCAATGTTCTGGCGGTGGCGCGGCGCCGTTTGCCGCAGGTCATTCCCCGGCCCCGCCATGTCGAACGCGATATGGCCACGCTGTGGCTTGCCACAGCCGAGGCGATATCCGAGGCACTGACGCTTTCGGGGCGGGAGGCAGACATTGCCGCCGTTGCAGCAACGGCCCATGGCGACGGGCTTTACCTTCTGGATGTCGCTGGCGATCCGCTGGGACATGGTATCCTGTCGCTTGACAGCCGCGCCACTACGGTTGTGACGCGGTGGCAGGCTGACGGAACCGCGCAGGCGGCGCTGGAGCGGACGGGGCAGATGCCACATGCCTCGGCCCCGGCTGCCCTGCTAGAGTGGCTGCGGCATAATGAGCCCGACCGCTTTTCCCGTATCGGCCATGTATTGGCCTGCAAGGATTGGCTACGCTATTGCCTGACGGGCCGGATCGGCACCGATCTGACCGAGGCGAGCACCTCTTTCACCAATGTGCGCACGCAAGGTTATGACGCAGAGATTTTGTCCCTGTTCGGCCTGCAATCCCTGTCTTCTGTATTACCAGAGGTGGCGCGCCCCGACGAAGTTATTGGCCATATAAACGAAAGCGCGGCGCGGTTGACCGGGTTGCGTGCTGGCACCCCGGTGGTGTCGGGGCTGCATGATGTGACCGCCTCGGCATTGGGGATCGGCGGCCATGGTTTAGGCCAGATCGCCATTGTTGCGGGCACCTACTCGATCAACGAAACAGTTTCGCATGTGGCAAGGACCGATGCGCGCTGGTTCTGTCGCAATGGCTTGCGGCTGGGTGAGTGGAACAACATGGCCATCTCGCCCGCGTCCGCCGCCAATTACGACTGGTTTCTGGACCAGCTTTGCGCCGCGGAGAGGGCCAGCGCCGAGGGTGCCTTGATCCATGACCGGATGGGGCAGGAGGTGCAGGCGGCGCTGGATCGGCCCTCGACCGTGCTGTTTCATCCCTATCTTTACGGCTCGCCGCATGGTGCGGTGGCCAGTGGCGGTTTTCTGGGGTTGCGGGGCTGGCATGATCGGGCCGATCTGCTGCGCGCCGTCATCGAAGGGATAGCCTTCAACCATCGGGTTCATGTGGATGCGCTGCGCGACGGATTTAACCCTACTGTGGCCCGGCTGACCGGCGGAATTTCCCGAAATCCGGTTTTCTCCCAGATATTTGCCGATGTGTTGAATATGCCGGTCGTGGTCAGCCAGACCGAGGAAGCCGCAGCCTGGGGGGCGGCCTTGTGCGCTGGCAGCGGCGTGGGTCTGTTCCCAAGTCCGGTCGCCGACCCTCGCGACCTTGTGGCGCTTGGCAAGACCTACCATCCCGATCCCGTCCGCAGCGCCGACATGGCCCGCCGTTACGATCTGCATTGCGACATCGCCCGCAGCCTTGCGCCCCTCTGGCCCCGGATCGAAAGCCTTGCCGAGGGGGCAGCGACATGAGTGCCGATGACCGCCGTTCCGAAATAGCCGCCTATGTCGCGCAACGTGGTGAAGTGCGGATAGATGAGCTGGTTTCCGTTTTCGGCGTTTCTCGCATGACGATCCATCGCCATATAGATGATCTTGCCCGTCAGGGAGTGCTGCGCAAACTGCACGGCGCCGTAAGTGCCCAGCCTTCAGGCGTTTACGAATCATTGTTCGGGTTTCGCCAGACCCATGCGACTGCGGCCAAGCAAGCCATCGCGCGCGCCGCCGCCGCAGAGCTTCGCCCGGGCGAGATTGTCCTGCTGGACGATTCCACCACGGTCGCGGCGCTGCTGGACCATGTGCCGAAGGTTGCACCCCTGACCGTGATGACCAACAGTCTTGCCCATTCCAGGGTGCTGGCCGAAATGGATGAGGTCCGGTTGATCTCGCTGGGGGGGGATTATCACCCGACTTATAACGCCTTCATCGGGCATCTGTGTGAAACAGTGCTAGCACAGGTGCGGGTAAACCTTGCGATCTGTTCTGCATCGGCAATCTCGGGCCATGTGGCGCTGATCCAGGATCCGCAGGTGACGCGGGTCAAGCAGGCTATGCTGGCCGCTGCCGCCCGGAAGGTGTTGCTGGTTGACGGCAGCAAGTTCGGCAGGGTCGCGCTGCACCTGCTGGCAGATCTGACACGCTTTGACGCAATTTATACCGATGCCACTTTGCCGGACGACCTTGCGTTGCGTCTGCGCGACGCGGGCACGGAACTGGTTCAGGTGACCGTGAAATGACCCCGGAAGAAATTGACGTTCTGATCATCGGCGCAGGTATCAACGGCGCTGGCCTGTTTCGCGATCTGTGCGAACAGGGGGTCAACTGCGTTATTCTGGACAAGGGCGATTTCGGTTCGGGCACCTCGGCCGCGCCCTCGCGGCTTATCCATGGCGGCATTAAGTATCTGGAAACCGGCGAACTGCAACTCGTCGCCCAATCGACGCTGGAGCGGAACCTGCTGTTGAAGAACGCGCCGCATTATGTGCGGCCTTTGCCGACGGTGATCCCGATTTTCTCGTGGTGGAAGGGTATCCCTGCGGCGATCCGCACGCTGTTCGGCTCCACCACCGCGCCGCGCAGCCGGGGGGCGGTGCTGATCAAGATCGGCCTTGCGCTATACGATTTCTATGGTGCCCGCCACCGCGTCATGCCGCGCCACGCCTTATGGTCGAAGGCGCGTGCGTTGCGGGAAATTGCACCCCTGACCCCGCGTATCGTGGCCGCAGGCGCCTATTACGATGCCACCGTCAGGCACCCCGAACGGCTGGTGCTGGAACTGATCGAGGATGGCCTGCGTGCCAATCCGGCAAGCGATGCGCTGAACCATGCTGTTCTGGGCGACACAGATGGTGGGGTGATTGCCGTTCAGGCGGCCAATGGGCGAACCCGCAACCTGCGACCCCGGGTTGTCGTCAATGCGGCGGGGCCCTGGATCGATCTGGTCAATGCCCGGCTTGGGGCCGCATCGCATCTGATTGGCGGCACCAAGGGATCGCATATCCTGCTGGAGCACCCCGACCTGATCCGCGCCCTGAACGGCCGGATGATCTATTTCGAGGCGGATGACGGCCGCATCTGTCTGGTTTTCGATTATCTGGGGCGTGCCTTGGTCGGCTCGACCGATCAGCGCGCCTCGGACCCGGACAATGTGCGCTGTACCGAGGATGAAATAGACTATTTTCTGCAAAGTCTGCGCAGCCTGTTGCCTGGCCTGCCTTTTGACCACCGCCAGATCGTCTATGCCTATGCCGGTATCCGCCCGTTGCCTGCCACCGATGGCACGGCGGTCGGGTTGATCAGCCGCGATCACTCTGCCCCGGTGATTGAACCGGCAGGGGACAGACAATGGCCCATCGTCTCGCTTGTGGGGGGCAAATGGACCACCTTTCGCGGCTTTGCCGAAGAGGTCGCCGATCAGCTTCTGGCGCGGTTAGGGGCCATCAGGCGCGTCAGTACGCAGGGGCTGCCGATCGGTGGCGGAAGGGACTATCCTAAGGATGCTCCCCAGGCCTGGGTAGTTGAAATGGCGGCAAGGTCGGGCACCACGACAGAAAGGGCGAGTGCACTGCTGGACCGCTATGGCACCCGCGCCTTGGCCATATTGCAGGCCGAAGCCGACGTGCCGGATATTCTGGCAGATGTGCCCGGTTATTCGCGGCAAGAGTTGGACTGGATTGTCCGCAATGAGCGTGTGATCCATCTGGAAGACCTGGTGATGCGACGCACGAGCCTTGCGATTTCGGGAAAGCTGAGCGCCAGCGGTCTGGCCATCGCGGCCGACATTGCCGCAATGGCCCTTGGCTGGCAGCCCGAACAGCGCGACGCTGAATTGCATCAGACCCAGACCACGCTGCAAAGCCGGCACCACATGACTTTTGACTGAGCGTGCAGCCTTTCCCGCAATCTCCGGCATTTGCGCTTCGCCCTCTTGCAAAACCCGACGTGGCAGAGTAACCCGCCCCCAATGGTCGGAGCGTAGCGCAGTCTGGTAGCGCACCTGCTTCGGGAGCAGGGGGTCGGAGGTTCGAATCCTCTCGCTCCGACCAATTTCCCGCTATCAAGTTTCAAAAAGTCTTGCCTTTCGTTCCAGAAGGCAGGGCTTTTGGTCGTTCCAAGCGGTCACTACGATGTACCGGCAGGATGCTCCGCCTAGGTGTCCCAGCCCACCATCTCCACTCAGCAGCGAAGCGGCAAGCTGGGGCTAGTGACGATGCTGGAGGCACGGCATGGGCGCTAAGGGCGGCAAGCGGACTTGCGACGGTGCGGCGCATAGCAGCCTCAACGGTTCATAAGAGCAGCCGTTCGGGCGAACCGCAGCGAGATCACAATCGGCGGCCCTATCGCGGCTTGCAGCCGCAGAACGGCCCGATGAACATGGGCCACGAATATTGCGGCGTCGTGGTCGAGGTCGGCAGCGAGGTCCGCACGATCAAGCCCGGACAATTCGTGGTCGGGTCGTTCTGCGCCTCGGACAACACCTGCCCGCATTGCCAGTTCGGCTTTCAGTCGGCCTGCCGCGACATGGAGATCATCGGCGGCGCACAGGCGCCCTATGCCCGCGTGCCGCTGGCCGACGGCACGCTTGTCGCCACGGCGGAACTGCCCGATGCCGAAATGATCCCGCACATGCTGGCGGTGTCGGACGTGCTGGGCACCGGCTGGTACGGCGCGGTTGCGGCGAATGTGCGCAAGGGCGGCACGGTCGTGGTGGTCGGCGACGGGGCCGTCGGCCTGATGGGGGTGATGGCGGCGCAACAGATGGGCGCCGAGCGCATCATCGCCATGAGCCGCCACGAACAACGCTCGGCCCTGGCCCGGAAATTCGGCGCGACCGATATCGTCTCGGAACGCGGCGGTGACGGCGTCGCGCGGATCATGGACCTGACCGACGGCATCGGCGCCGAGTCGGTCATCGAGGCGGTGGGGACGCAACAGTCGATGGACCAGGCGACCGGCGTCTGCCGCCCCGGCGGCTCGATCGGCAATGTCGGCGTGCCGCATGGAATCAACCTCGACGGCTTCCAGTTCTGGCTGCGGCAGCAACGCCTGGCCGGCGGGCCGGCGCCCGTGCGCCGCTTCCTGCCGGACCTGATGGATCGCGTCCTGGCCGGCAAGATCCAGCCCGGGCTGGTCTTCGACCAGGTCCTGCCCATCGCCCAGGTGGCCGAGGGCTACAAGGCGATGGACGAGCGCCGCGCCATCAAGACCATGCTTCTGGTCGAGGAATAGGCCAACGCCCGCCCGCCCTGGGAACCGGGCGGGCGGCTTCTTCCTTCAGGCGCCGGGAAGACCGAGACCTTCGTCGGTCTTCCCGGCTGGCCCCTTGTCGGCTTTACGGCGCGGCGGACGACAGCGCCCCGATGCCCGGCAGGCCCGGGCTAGCGAGCAGCGAAAACCTTCAGCCTGCGGCTGGCCATCGTTGCAAGAGCCCGCTTCCTTTAATAACCTTCGCCCGAAGCGTGTCTCCGGCCGGACCGCCCCCCTCCCTCCGAAGATGCTTCCGGAAGACTGCGGGGGCCTGACCAGCATCAGGCGAACTTCCGCAAGAGCGAGACGGATGGGCCATGTCGCAAGCCCTGAGTTCAGCCCCTCCATCATCCGGGCGAAGACGCACATGTCGCCCACCGCTTCCGGCGATTTTGGAGGGTCTTGGGAGGGCCATACTCTCGAGGCGCGTCACACCATCTCAACCCATTGCGATTGATGAAGGTTATGCTCGCATCTAAACTGAAGACCAAACTACCCTGCCTGCGGTGCGCCTTGAGATAAGGACACGTCATCCTTGGCCATTAGACCCATGGATTCCTCGTGTGAGTCCTGCGCGCTGGGCACTTCTGCAACAACGCCCGGGCCTCCTGCCAGTGATTGCGCAGCGTCTCATCGGCCAACTGGCGTTCATAACCCGTGAAGAGATCCGGCAAAGCCTGCGCAACCACCGCCCATTCGGCATCTTCCTCGTAGAACCCCGAGGAGGATAGCAGCGATGGATGCACGCGGGCATTCTGCTCTGGTGCAAGTTGGAACTCTCCATGCCCCGCGGTGGAGTGGCAGAACACGTCTTCACCATAGATCGTTGCGCCTTGCGACGGCCCCCAAGGTGTATTGGCCCGAGAGGCGATCTCGCAGTGCCCGAGTGCCGCGCGCTCAACTTCCGCCATATTCCGGTGGTACGAAAGCCATTCCATACGGAAAGGTTGATGACCGTGGTGCAGGATCTGCTGCGCGTTCGGGCGGGTTGAGCGGGCTGTCGCTCCGCGTCGAAAGGTCAGTGTCCGGTTTTCTTGCGCCACGCTTCGAACTTGCGCTGGCTCTCCTCGTGCGTGGGGGGGTAAAGGCCGATGACCGCCGCGCCCGCCTGCACCTCTTGCAGAACGAATTCCTCAAAGATCTCCATGTCGGTGCATTCATCGGCGATCTCGTCGGCGAGATGGGCCGGAATGACCATGACACCGTCGCCGTCGCCCAGAATGACATCGCCCGGAAACACCGGCGCGTCGCCGCAGGCGATGGGAACATTGATGTCCAGCGCTTCGTGCAGGGTAAGGTTCGTCGGGGCGGACGCCTTGGCGCAATAGGCGGGCATGTCCAGCGCGCCGATCCCTGCCGCATCGCGAAAGCCGCCGTCCGACACCACGCCTGCCGCGCCGCGCAGCGCCAGCCGCGTGATCAGGATCGAGCCGGCGGTCGCCGCCCGCGCATCCTTGCGCGCATCCATCACCAGCACCCAGCCGGGCGGGCAGGTTTCCATCGCCACGCGCTGCGGATGGTCGGGGTTGCGGAAAACGGTGATCGGGTTGCGATCTTCGCGCGCCGGAATATAGCGCAGGGTAAAGGCCTGACCCACCATCACCTCGCCTTTCCAGGCGACGGGGCTGACCCCCTGGATGAACTGCGTCCTGAGCCCGCGCTTGAACAGGGCCGTGGCGACCGAGGCGGTCGAGACTTTTTTCAGCTTGGCGCGGGTTTCTTCGGACAGGATGTAATCGCTCATCGCGCGGCCCTCAGTAGATGACCGGCTCGTCCACCGGACGGCCGAAGTCAGTTTTCAGGAAATCGAAATCGCAGCCCTTGTCGGCCTGCTCGATATGCTTGCTGAACATCAGGCCATAGCCGCGTTCGTATTTCGGCTCGGGCGGCACCCATGCGGCGCGGCGGCGGGCCAACTCGTCCGGGGCGACCAGCATGTTCAGGCTGCGGGCGGGGATGTCCAGCTCCACCATGTCGCCGGTTTTCAACAAGGCCAGCGGCCCGCCGATCCAGCTTTCGGGCGCCACATGCAGCACGCAGGCGCCGAAACTGGTGCCCGACATCCGCGCATCCGACAGGCGCACCATGTCGCGCAGGCCCAGCTTCAACAGCGCCTTGGGCATGGGGATCATCCCCCATTCCGGCATCCCCGGCCCGCCCTGCGGCCCGGCATTGCGCAAGACCAGCACCGTGTCGGGCGTCATCGGGTAATCGGGATCGTCGATGATCTTCTTCAGCTCGGGGTAGCTGTCGGCCACCAGCGCCGGTCCGGTATGGCGGTGAAACTTGGGATCGCAGGCCGCGGGCTTGATCACCGCGCCATCGGGGCAGAGATTGCCCTTCAGCACCGCCAGAGAGCCTTCGTGATAGACCGGGTTCGACAGCGGGCGGATCACGTCGTCGTTCCAGATCGGCGCATCTTCCAGCCCCTCGACCAGCGGGCGGCCGGTGACAGTGATCGGCTCGGGGTGCAGCTTGTCGCCCAATTGCCGCATCAGGGCGCGGATGCCGCCTGCATAGAAGAAATCCTCCATCAGGTAATCCTTGCCCGAGGGGCGGATATTGGCGATCACCGGCGTCGTGCGGCCGATCCGGTCAAGGTCGTCCAGCTCCAGCGGAATGCCTGCCCGCCGCGCCATGGCGATCAGGTGGATGATGGCATTGGTGGAACAGCCGGTCGCCATGGCGACGATCACCGCGTTCTCGACCGCCTTTTCGGTGATGATCCGGGCGGGGGTCAGATCCTCCCACACCATTTCGACCGCGCGGCGGCCGCATTGAGTGGACATGCGCTGATGGTTGGCATCGGGCGCGGGGATCGAGGATGCGCCGGGCAGGCACAGCCCCATCCCCTCGGCAATCGCGGTCATGGTGCTGGCGGTGCCCATGGTCATGCAGTGGCCATAGCTGCGGGCGATCCCCGCCTCCATCCCCTGCCACTGTTCGCGGGTGATGGTGCCCGCGCGGCGTTCGTCCCAGTATTTGAACATGTCGGTGCCCGATCCGAGGTATTTGCCCGCGTAATTCCCCCGCAGCATCGGCCCGGCGGGAAGAAAGACGAATGGCAGCCCGACCGAGATCGCCCCCATCACCAGCGCGGGCGTGGTCTTGTCGCAGCCTCCCATCAGCACCGCGCCATCGACGGGATGGCTGCGCAGCAGTTCCTCCGTCTCCATCGCCAGAAGGTTGCGGTAGAGCATCGTTGTGGGTTTCACCCAGCTTTCCGACAGCGACAGCGCGGGCAGCTCGATCGGAAAGCCGCCCGCCTGCAAGACGCCGCGTTTCACCCATTCCACCCGGTCCTTGAAATGCATGTGGCAGGGCTGGGCGTCGGACCATGTGTTGATGATGGCAATAACGGGCTTGCCCTCCCAGTCCTGGGGGTCATAGCCCATCTGCATCGTGCGCGACCGATGCCCCGAAGATCGCTGGTCGTCCGGCGCGAACCAGCGCGAGGAGCGAAGCTGTTCATGGGTCTTGCGGGTCATGGGGACACCTCTGGCTGGACGGGGGTGGCGCGGGCGATCAGACGCAGGGCACCGGAAAGGCTTTCTCCGGGGGCGAGGGGCGTCATCTGCGCCTCTGGCCCCAGATCGGGACGGTTCACCGCATCGGGCAGGTGGCTGACAGGCTCGGCGCAAAAGACGGCGCGGTCGTCAGGGATATAGACATGCAGATGGCGCAGCGCGCCTTCGGCGAAAAGTGCCAGCTCGGCCCCCTGCCCCGGCCAGCGGACCAGGGCGGTGCGCGGCGTCCACCCGGAAAAGCTGCCGTCGAGCCATGGCAATCCGTCCAGGGGGCGGGCATCGGCGGCCGTCAGGGCGGGAACCGGCGCGATGTCGGGCAAGGGCAGGCCGCGGGCATCGCGGGTATGGATACCAGCGGCGGAAAAGGTCAGATGCGTGCCCGGCCGCTTGGGGAACCAGGGATGCAGGCCAAGGCCGAAGGGCATGGTCGTCTCGCCCTGGTTGGTGATCTGCAAGCCGATGTGGATGCCATGGGCGCCAAGCGTCACCTGCTGGCGCAGGGCAAAGGCCCATGGGATGCCCGCTTCGGCGAAATCCAGCGTCAGGGTGGCGGAGGCGTCGCCCTTCGCCTTGACCTGCCACGAACGGTCGCGGGCAAAGCCGTGGATCGCCATCCCATCGGAGGGGCGGTTGATCGGCAGGGTAAACCGGCGGTCTTCAAACTCGAACCGCCCGCCGTCGATGCGGTTGGCAAAGGGCGCCATGACGAAACAGCCCGCCTTCAACCCCGCCGCCGGGTCGGGCAGGGGTTCAAGCAGCGCCAGCCATTTTCCGTCTGGATCGCGCCATTCGGCCGCCGTAACCGTGGCCCCGTGTCGGGGGTCAAGGCGCAGGCGATAGCCGTGGGACGAAAGTTCGATCATTCCGGGCGCCCGCGGCTATAGTCCTGCGCGGCAAAGGCGCCACCCTGATAGCGCCGGGTGATCGCATCGCCCGATTCAGGCAGCGGTGCAAAGCGGGCGGCATCGTCGCGGCGGACAAATCCGATGCGCGCGGCATCGTCGCCCTGCCACCATGTGCCCGCATTGGCCGAAGCGCCCCAGACCACGGCACAGCCGGTTTCCGGCGCCTCGACCGCCGCGATCAGCGCCGCCAGCAGATCGTCCAGCGACAGCCATGTCGCCAGATGCCGCGCCTCGGTGGGGGCAGGCAGGGCCGAGCCGATGCGGATATGCACGCTTTCGACCCCATGCTTGTCGAACATCATCCGGCCCAACAGCTCGCCATAGGCTTTGGACAGACCGTAATAGCCGTCGCAGCGGAAAGGATCGGTGGTGTCGAGATCCTCGCCTCGCGGATAAAAGCCGATGGCATGGTTGGAGCTGGCAAAGATCACCCTTTGCCGGGCCGTGCGCGCGGCCTCGAACACATGGGTTACGCCGATCAGGTTCGGGCCGACGATCTGATCCCAGGGCTTTTCCACGCTGATGCCGCCGAAATGAAGGATGGCATCGGTGCCTTCGACCAGCGCGCGGACCGCAGGCCCGTCGGCCAGATCCGCCGGGATGAAGCTGGCCCCCTCGGGCAGCGGATCGGGAAAGGGCGCGATGTCGGACAGGCGCAGCCGATACCCCCGCGCCGCCAGCGCCGGGGCCAGCCACCGGCCAAGATTGCCCGACGCGCCCGTCAGAAGCAGCAGCTTTGCCATGGCCTAAACCCCTTTCATCCGCGCGACCGGCGCACCCGTAACCGGCGCGGACGCCACGAACAGCCCGCCGGACAGCGGGTTGTCATTGCCCAGCCGATGCGAGGTCACGGCCATCTTCCGCAGATCAGGCCCGCAGAAACAGGGCATGGTCGGCGCAGGCACCGGCACTGGCACATGGCGTTCAAGCCGGCCGTCAGGCGAAAAGCGGTTGATGACGCCGGCGGAAACCCCCGCGCTCCAATAGAACCCGTCGGCATCGCAGGCGCCGCCATCTGGGCGGCCGGTTGCCTCGTCCAGATCGCGGATGCGGCGGCGGTTGGTGGGCACGCCCTGCACCGGATCGAAGTCGAACAGGTCGATCCACGGTCCGCGCGAGTCCGACAGGAACATATGCTTTCCGTCAGCGCTCCACGCCAGACCGTTCGAGATTTCGATGCCGCCGTCGATCACCACCGCCGCACCCTTGTCCGTCACCCGGTAAAGCCGCGAGATCGGCTGCCGTTCGGAGCGCCCGTCCATCGACCCGACCCAGAACGCCCCGTCTGGCCCGACCTTGCCATCGTTCAGCCGCGAGGTTGCGGGTTCGTCGAACCCATCCCAGACCGTTTCCCGGCGACCGGTTTCGGGATCGAAGGCCACCACCGAACGCGACAGCGCGACAATCAGCCACCCGCTGTCGCACAACCCCAGCGAGGCCACCTTGTCGCCCATCTGCCATCGCGCCATCTGGCGCCCATCCAGCGCAATCTGATGGATCAGACCGCCCTCGATGTCGCACAGGAACAGACAGCCCCGCGCCGCATCCCAGACCGGGCTTTCCAGAAGCTGTCCTTTCAGGTCGGCCAGCAGCGTGAAATCCATCACCGGGCATCCGTGGTGCGGCGGATCACATCCGGGTGCTTCAGCACGAAATCCGACAGCTCCAGCCCAAGGCCCGGCCCCTCGAACGGGTAGATGACGCCGTTCTCGATCCGCGGCATCACCGTGACCAGATCGCGATACCAACTGCTGTAATAGGCGCGCACCGATTCCTGATAGACCGCGTTCGGCGCGTTCAGCGACAGGTGGATGGATGCGGCGAACACCACCGGCCCCGTGCAGTCATGCGGGGCAACGGGGCGCTGGAAGGTTTCGGCCATGGTGGCGATCTTCTTCGCCTCGGACAGCCCACCGCACCACGAGATGTCCAGCATCACATAATCCGCCGCCTCGGCCCGCAGCACGTCAAGGAACTGCGACCTTGTGGCCATCGTTTCCGAGGCGCAGACCGGAATGCCCGACCTCTGCGCATAGGTCGCCAGCGAGGCGGGGTTGGTCATCTTGATCGGATCTTCGGCCCAGAACGGGTTGAACTGGCGCAAGCCCCGCGCAATCGTCAGGGCGGCGGTCAGATCCCACATGGAATGCAGCTCGACCATCACCTCCATCCGGTCGCCGACCGCATCGCGGATCTGGCGGAAGGGAAGCAGCGCCTTGTCCAGATCCGTCGCGTGGATGAAGTTCCCGCCGTTGGCCACGGCAAAGGGATCGAAGGGCCAGATCTTCATTGCGGTGATGCCTTCGGACAAAAGGCTTTCGGCCAAGGCCCCCGCATCGCGGTGAAAGGCGATCTGATCCTCATAGGGGCCTTCGGCGCCCTGATCGCTGTCACCGATGTAACGGCGGCTGCCCGCCTTGTTGTAGGTATAGCCCGCGCAGGTGTTGTAGGTGCGGATCGACGGGCGTGACAGCCCGCCCAGCATCTGATGCACCGGCTGGCCCGCCACCTTGCCAAAGATGTCCCAAAGCGCGATGTCGATGGCCGACGCCGCGCGGACTTCCACGCCCGATGACCGGAATCCGACATAGGGTTCCAGCAGCAGCTTGGAAATGTGGTCGATTTCCAGCGGGTTCTGCCCGATCAGCTGAGACGCGACCTCGCTGTGGATATAGGTGGCCACCGCATTCGCGCCGCGAAAGGTTTCGCCAAGGCCCGTGATGCCCTCGTCGGTGTGGATCCTCACCCAAAGGATGTTGTTCAGATGGGGAAGCTGGACGGTTTCGATGGCGGTGATTTTCATGGGTTATTCCAGAGCTTTCCAAGGGGGGGCGTCATCCGCCCCCCGGAGGTTCAATGTGCCGAGGGCTGGCGCGAGCGCGCCACGATCTGCGTCGGGTTGACGAAGCGGAGCGCGATCAGCAGCCAGACCAGCGAGGTGACCATGTAGATCACCGCCATGGCGTCGATCGACTGGACCGAGCGCACACCCGCCGCAAAGACCGAGTAGTAAAGCGACACGACAAGCGTTTGGCTGGTCGGCCCGGCGGTCAGGAAGGTCAGCTCGAACATCGCGACGGTGCGGACCAGCACCAGCAGCATCGCCGCAAGGATGCCGGGGATCAGCATTGGCAGCAACACATGGCGGAACAGCTTGAACGTACCGGCGCCAAAGACCCGTGCGGCCGCCTCGACCTTGGGGTCGATCTGTTCGATGAAGGGGATCATCACCAGAATGACAAAGGGTACGGTCGGCACCAAGTTCGCCACCACGACACCCCAGAAGGTGCCGCCCAGTCCCACCTGATACAGCACCGTCGCCAACGGAATGCCGAATGTGATCGGCGGCACCAGAAGCGGCAGTAGAAAGATCAGCATCACGATCTTCTTGCCGGGAAAGTCGCGCCGCGCCATCGCATAGGCAGCCGTCACCCCCAGCAGGCCCGACAGCACCACCACCAGCCCCACGACCTGAAACGTCACCAGCAGCACCTGATCCAGCTGGAACTCTGCCCAGGCGGCGGCATACCAGCGCGTGGTAAAGGCGTCGGGCAGCCATGTTCCCAGCCAGCGGGTGCCGAAGGACGAAACCACAACCGCCGCGATCACCACCAGCACGTTCAGCACGAAGAACCCGGTGACCAGCCAGACAAAGGCGATCCACAGTTTTGAAAACGGAGATGTGTCACGGATCATCTGATCAACCTTTCCCGCCAGCGGTCGAACCGCGATAGAACATCGACCGCAGGCCCAGAAGCAGCGCCACGACCAGAAGCTGCACCGCCGCCATGATCATCGCGATTGCCGAAGCCATCGAGTAGTCGTATTGCTCGACCGCGGCCTGCGATGCGGCGATCGAGATCACCCGCGTCGGCCCCGAAGGCGCGCCCAGCAGCACGGCCGAGGGAAAGACCGCAAAGGCCTGCACGAAGGACAGGCAGGCCGCGACCACCAGCCCCGGCACCAGCAGCGGCAGCATCACATGCCGGAACCGCTGCCAGGCATTGGCACCATGGGTTGCGGCCGCGCGCTCCAGCGCAGGGTCGATGCCCGTTACATAGGACAGCGTCAGCAGGAAGGTGAAGGGAAAGACCGTGATCATCAGCGAGGCAAAGACGCCCCAGTAATTGTTGGTCAGCTTCAGCGGCGCGTCGATGATGCCGATGGACATCAGCGTCCGCGAGAACCAGCCCTGCGGGCCAAGGTAGTTCAGCAGACCTTCGGCCACCAGCACCGTGCCCAGCGTGATGGGCAGGACCAGAATGGTGGTCAACAGCCGCTGCCGGTGCATCAGCCGCACCCGCAGCGCGATGGGAACCGCCATGACCACGCTGAGGATGGTCACGGGAACCGCCAGCCGCAGCGTGGCCGCGATGGTCTTGTAAAGGAACGGGTCGGAAAAGAACGTGCGATAGTTCGCAAGCGCATCGCCCCCTTCCAGCGGACTGAACGACAGCAGCAACCCGTAGATGAACGGATAGATGAAGACCCCGATGACGAACAGCAGCGCCGGCAGGATCATCAGCGTCACGCCGTCGATGCCCTTGTTGGCAAGGCGCTGGCGCAGGCCGGGGCCGTCGTAGGGGATATGGGTGTCGGTCCGGGCCATGCCTTACCCCCGCCCTGCGCCATAGACGAGCGCGCGGTCTGCATCGACGCCAAGCGTGATGCGGGCACCGGGCTGGACCGGACGGGTGGCGTGAAAGATCAGCTCGGTCCCGTCCTGCGCGCGTGCGGCGCCCACGAATTCGCGGCCCCGGTATTCGATGGTTTCGGCCACCGCGCCGACCGCATTGCCGGTGCCTTCGCTTTCGGTGACATCATCGCCCCTTGCGGCCAGCGTCGCGGTATCGCCGATGGCCAGCGCACCCATGGCACGCCCCGTCAAACGGGCGCCGGCGGCCTCGACCGTGACCATGCCGCCTTCGGTCGCCACCACGCGGCCTGTCAAACGATTGCGAAATCCCATGAATTCGGCCACGTCCAGATAGGCCGGGCTTTCATAAAGCTCGTGCGGGGCGCCCACCTGACGCACGGTGCCTTCGCGCATCACCACAATCCGGTCGGCCAGTGACAGCGCCTCGTCCTGATCGTGGGTCACATAGATCGTCGTCGCGCCCAACTGGTTGTGGATCCGGCGGATTTCGGCCCGCATCTCCAGCCGCAACTTGGCATCCAGGTTAGACAGCGGTTCGTCCATCAGGACCAGCGGCGGCTCGATCACGATGGCCCGCGCGATGGCGACGCGCTGCTGCTGGCCGCCCGAAAGCTGGCCCGGCAGCTTGTCGCCCTGTCCTTGCAGACGCACCAGCGCCAGCGCCGCCTCGGACCGGCGGCGGATTTCGTCCCTGGCCACACCTCGCATCTTCAGGCCGAAACCCACGTTGTCCAGCACGGTCATATGCGGAAACAGCGCATAGTTCTGGAACACCATGCCAAAGCCGCGATCTTCGGGTTTCAACTGGTCGATGCGTCGGTCGTCGATCCAGATACCGCCGCCCGTGGTGCCCAGAAGGCCCGCGATACAGTTCAGCGCGGTCGATTTTCCGCAGCCCGACGGGCCGAGAAGCGCGATGAACTCACCCTTCTCGATGGTCAGGTCGATACCGTTCAAGGCGTTGAAATTGCCGAACGAGCGGCTCATCCGGTCGAGCTTGAGATGAGAAAATGACGAGGAGGCGAGCGACATGCGGAATTCCCGTACTTGGGCGCTGACATGGATGCCGAACGCGCGCAAAAGGGCACGCATCCGGCATTGGATTGGATAGGGGATCAGCCTGCGGCGACTTCCTCGTCCCAGCGGCGGAAAGCTGCGACCATGGCCGACGGCTCCAGCGGCAGTTCGATCGGGTTGTTCGCGATCCAGTCCTCGTATTCCGGGCGGCCAAACTTGGCGATCACGTCCTGGCTTTCCTGCGGCGCCATAGACAGCGGCACATCCTTGACCGCCGGACCGGGGTAGAAATAACCCGAGTCATAGGAATAGGCCTGCTGTTCGGGTTGCAGCGCGAATTTGATCAATTCGATCAGCACGGCAACCTTGTCCTCGGACACGCCCTTGGGGATCGAGAAGTAATGCGCGTCGCAGACCCAGTGGAACCCGTCCAGTTTGGCCACCTTGAACTCGGCCGGCACCACGCCAAGGGCGCGCGGGTTGATGTCCCAGCCGGTGGTCGAAACGGTCATGTCGCGCGATCCTTCGCCCAGTTCCTTCATCAGCGCGCCAGTGCCTGCGGGATAGTATTCGATATGCTTGTGAAGCTCTTTCAGATAGGCCCAGGTCTTGTCCCATCCCTTGACCGGGTCCTTGGGATCGGCATCGCCCAGCAGATAGGGTAGCCCCATCAGGAAGGTGCGGCCGGGCCCCGAGTTGGCCGGGCGGGCATAGATGAACCGGTTCGGGTTGTCCTTGGCCCATTGCAGCAGCTCGTTGACATTCTTTGGTGGCGTCGCGACCTTGGCGGGGTTGTATTCCAAAAGCGGACCCGAAGGGTAATAGGACACGACCACACCCTTGCCCTTGGCCAGCCCCTGCATCTTGGCGGCCGAGGGCAGATAGATTGAATCCAGGTCCGGCAGGCCTGCATCGGGGATCGAGACCACATCGGTCCAGATGTCGTCGATCAGCCCGGCCGACAGCGCATCCAGCCCGATGATCACCATGTCGATGTCGATGCGGTTGGCGCGCTGCTGCGCCTTGATCTTGCCGGGCAGTTCCGGCGAGGGCGCCTTGTTGAAAGTAAAGCGCGACACCAGTTCCGGGTGCGCCTTGGCGAAATTGTCAAAGATCGGCTGGGTCAACGCCAGGTTGCCCGCAGCGTCGATCACGTTCAGCGCGACCGGCGACGACGGCAGCTTGGCCGTCTGCGCCCAGACGCCTTTCGACAGGATCATGCTGGCGCCGGTCGCAGCACCGGCGGTCGCGATGAAATTGCGCCGTGACAGAGTGCCTTTCATGTCTTTCCTCCCATGTTGATCGGTTGGCTATTGCGGCGGGGCTCCTCTCCCTGCCGGTCGGGCCGGTGGTCAGACCAGCCCATCCGTCGCCCATACAGCGACGATCTTTTCAAGCTTTGCCCGGTCGGCGGGCTCCAGCCGGGTCAGGTTCGGCAGACGCGCGTCGCCCACCGGCAGGCCCGCGATCTGTAACGCCTCCTTCACGACGGTGACGTTCGATCCGTTACGGTAAAGCGTGCGCAGATTCTCGAATTCCGCGATGCTGTCGATCACCGCGCGGGCGCGGGCGAAATCCCCCGCCTCCAGCGCTTTCCACACGGCGAGCGAGCGCGCGGGCGCGACGTTGACCAGCCCCGAGGTGAAGCCCTTGCCGCCAAGCGCGTAGAAGGGCAGCGCCCAGGTCTCGGCCAGACCACAGATCCATGTTGCGTCAGACCCGCGCGTCTCTCGTGTGCAATCGGCAAAAAGCAGCGTGTTGGTCGAGGCGAATTTCACCCCCAGAATTCGCGGATGGATGGCCAGACGCACCAGATCGCGCACGGGTATCGCATCCGAGCGGACATAGGCGACGACCGGCAGGTCGATTTCCTCCGCCACGCCGATGAAATAATTCACCTGTTCATGCGGGGCGGCAAAGGGGTCCAGCGGATGATGGACCATCACCCCGTCGCAGCCGTTCGCTGCGGCCGCGCGGCCCAGCCGGATCGCATCGCGCAACGAACGCCCCGCAGCGGCAGTGACGGCAGAGCGCCCGGCATTGGCCTCGACCGCGATTTCCTGCAACCGGATGACCTCGTCCATGGTCAGGCTGTAGAATTCGCCGGTATTCCCGCCCGTGACGATGTTGTGCACGCCCGCGGCGGCGATGCTGTCCACGATGCGCCCGGTCAGGGCCGCGTCGATCTCGCCCGCGGAATCATAGGCAGTCGCATGCACGCCCGAGATGCCATGCAGCACCCGGCGATAGTCGCTCGGTTCCATTGTCCTCTCCTCAGGTGGCCGGCTTGAACACCAGCCCGATATGGATCTGGCCCGCCGCAAGGATGTGCTCCCGCATAAGCCTCTCGGCGCGATCCTCGTCGCGTGCGACGATCGCCTTCATGATCGCCTCGTGTTCGAAGAACGAGGTGCGACGAACCTCCTCCTCGGCCAGCACGGTCACCCGCGCTGCATGGTCGTAAAGCCGTTGGGCATTCTGCAAACGGCGCAGGTATTCACAGCCCGACGCCTCGTGGATGGCGTCGTGGAAGGCTTCGTTCAGCCCGATCAGCAGACCGGCATCTGCTGCTTCCATCGCGACGCGCATCTTGCCGATGACCTCGCGCAGGATGCCGAAGTAGAATTCACTTCCGTGGCGGGCGGCCTGTCGGGCGATCACGCTTTCCAGCGCGGCGCGGGCCAGGGTCATCTCCTCGGCCTGGCGGGGACTGAAGTTCACGAATGTGCCCCGGCGTGGTTCGGTACGCACCAGCCCTTCGCTTTCCAGCTGGCGCAGGGCCTCTTTCAGCGGGCTGGTCGAGATTTCCAGATCCGCAGCCAACTGACGTTCGTTCAGCCGCATGCCAGAGGCGAGCTTTCCCGAGATGATCGCGTCGCGCAAAGTATCGTGCACATGATCGCGCAGCGATTTTTGCCGGATAGGCGCTAGAGGCGTCACATCGTTCATCCGGTCAGCCTCCCCTCCGACGGACAGCGGCGATTCCCCGCTCTTGCTTCCTTTATGGGGGTGGATCAGAGGCATGTCAACATCTGATGTATCAGGTATCAGATATCAATCAGGGCACCTCTTATCGCCCCTCCGGTGCGGTAGCGGGGCCTCGGCGTCGGTGACGGCGTGGCACGTTACTCGTAACCGTTGGCGAACACGACATTCAGTTGGACCGTTGGTATTCCCGCCGTGTGGCGGTCTGACACATCCGCCCGATTGACCGGCCTTCGACTCCATAATATATATCATATATGATAAAGGGGGGAGAGTATGGCTGATTACATCATCGCAGGGGGCGGCTCTGCGGGCAGCGCGCTGGCCGGGCGTCTGGCAGAGGCAGGAGCAAAAGTGCTGGTGCTGGAATCCGGTCCACGGGACCGGCATCCGCTGATCCATATTCCCGCCGGCTTCGTGAAGCTTCTGGACAGCAATCTGCTTTATCACTACGCGACCGAGCGTCAGGCCGCCCTGAATGGTCGCGCGCCCGTGATGCCGCAGGGGCATGTGCTGGGCGGTGGCGGGTCAGTCAATGCGGCGATCTACATTCGCGGTCAGCGCAGTGATTATGACGGCTGGGCGCAATCGGGGGCCGATGGATGGTCTTACCGCGATGTGCTGCCCTATTTCCGCAGGGCCGAAGACAATGACCGGCTGGCCGACGAATATCACGGCAACGGCGGTCCGCTTGGTGTGTCGGACCTGCGGCAGATTTCCGATCTGACCCGCGCTTTCGTCCGTGCCGGGCAAGAGGCCGGTATCCCCTTCACCCCGGACTTCAACGGCGCGCGGCAGCGCGGCGTGGGGTTCAACCAGACCACCACCCGCAACGGCCGCCGGTGCAGCGCCGCAGTGGGCTATCTGCGGCCCGCGATGAAGACCGGCAATCTTGAGGTGCGGACCGGCTGTCTTGTCACCCGCATCCTGTTCGAGGGCGATCGCGCCGTGGGTGTGGAATATTCCCAGGCGGGGCGGCTGGAACAGGTGTGCGCGGCAGAAGAGGTGATCCTGTCAGCAGGCGCGGTGCAGACGCCAAAACTGCTGATGCTCTCGGGCGTGGGGCCAGAGGCGGAACTGGCGCGCCATGGCATCGCGGTAAAGCAGCGGCTGGAGGGTGTGGGCCAGAACCTGCAGGACCATCTGGAGTTTCCCGCTGTCCGCTTTTGCACCGGGCGCCACGGATACTACGGCGAAGACAACTTCTTTCGGGCGATCAAGAACGGACTGCAATACCTTCTGTTCAAATCCGGGCCAGTGATGTCGAACGTGACCGAGGCCTGCGCCTTCATGAATGTGGATGACATGGAGGCCGAGCCGAACATCCAGATGCATTTCGTCCCCATCGTCTTCATGGAGGGCGACGAGCAGCCTGTGAAACGCGCGGGCGCCACGGTAAATCCCTGCGTGCTGCGGCCCGAAAGTCGGGGCGAAATCCGCCTGCGCAGCGCCGATCCTGCGGAAAATCCGGTGATTGACCCGCGTTATCTGTCGGCGCCTGAAGACATGCGGCTGTCGGTCAAGGCGCTGAACCTTGCGCGCCGCATCCTGTCGCAACCGGCTTTCGCCCCCTTTCTGGAACCTCAGGAGGCGTTTCCCGGCGCTGGCTTGCAGGACGAGGCGGCGCTTCAGGCCTATATCCGCGCGCGTGGCAAGACGGTCTATCATCCGGTCGGCACCTGCCGGATGGGCAAAGATGACAGGGCGGTGGTCGATCCTGAACTGCGGGTGAGGGGACTGCGCAATCTGCGTGTTGTGGACAATTCGATCATGCCCGCGTTGATTTCGGGCAACACCAATGCGCCTGCAATCATGATCGGCGAGAAGGCTTCGGACATCATTCGCGGTCTTAAGCCCCTGCCACCGTCCAACGCCTGAGGCTTGCCCGCAAGTTGCGGGAATGCGAAACACGAGGGAAAGGGTGAGGTCGTCCATGTCGCAACTGCCGAAGATCGCCAAAGGCAACCTGTCGGAGCAGGTCTATGCGACAATCCGCGCCTCGCTGATGGATGGACGATATGAGCCCGGAGAGCGGCTGACCATCGCCGCCCTGGCCGAGCAGCTGGGTGTGTCGATTACCCCGGTTCGCGAGGCGATCTTTCGCCTTGTCTCGGAACGCGCGCTGGAAATGCGCGCGGCCACCTCAATCCACGTCCGCCGCCTGACTGCTGCGGAACTGCGCGAAATCCAGATCATTCGCAAACATCTGGAAGGCGAAGCGGCCGCGCAGGCGGCACAGAAGATCGGCCGGGCAGGTTTGAAACATCTTGAGGATCTGCAAGAGGCCTTTGCCCATGCCGCCGCCAGCGACCCGCTAGAGGCGAGCCGTGTAAACCGTGAGTTCCACTTTCGGCTGGCCGAGGCGGCCGAAATGCCGCTTCTCTATGCCACCATCGAATCCATGTGGGCGCAGATGGGGCCGTTGATCCATCTGTATCACCTGAACACCCCCAAACGCGTGTTGGCCAGCGGGGATCATGGCCATTACCCGGTGTTGCGGGCGCTGGCGGCGGGTGATGCCGAGGCAGCGCGGGCGGGCATCCAGGCCGACATCGGCGTGGGTTCGGTCATGGTGGACTGGCTGGAGGCAAAGGGGGCGAGCGAACCCGCCCCGCTGGCCGGTTAAAGCTCGATCCAGGTCGTCTTCAATTCGGTGTATTTATCCAGCGCGTGCAGCGACTTGTCGCGGCCGTTGCCCGATTGCTTGAACCCGCCGAAGGGCACCGTCACATCGCCGTGGTCATAGCAGTTGACCCAGACTGTCCCCGCCCGCAGCTTGCGCGAGACGCGGTGCGCGCGGCCCAGGTCACGGGTCCAGACCGCTGCGGCAAGGCCGTAAGAGGTGTCATTGGCCACCCGCACCGCCTCGTCCTCATCCTTGACGGTGATGGTGGACAGAACCGGGCCGAAGATTTCCTGTTGCGCGATGACCATCGAGTTCTTCACATCGGCAAAGATCGTCGGATTAACATAGAAGCCGTTCAGGTTGGTGTCGGGCCGGTCACCACCCAGCACCAGCCGCGCCCCCTCAGCCTGACCTTTTGCGATATAGCCCTCGACCCGGTCGCGGTGTCCGGCTTCGACCAGAGCGCCCAGCCGGGTATCGGGGTCCAGTGGATCGCCGGGGCGAATGCCACGGGTGGTTTCCACCACGATGTCCAGAAACTCGTCCTGAATCCGTTCGGCCACGATCAGGCGCGAGGGCGCCACACAGACTTCACCCTGATTGAAGCAGATTGCGGTTGCAGCGCGTTCAGCGGCCAGCCGCAGGTCGGGCACATCATCAAGAATGATGTTGGGCGATTTGCCGCCGCACTCAAGATAGACCCGTTTCATGTTCGACTGGCCCGCGTATTGCAGGAACAGCTTGCCTACCTCGCCCGATCCGGTGAAGGCAAGGCAATCAACATCCATATGCAGGCCCAGCGATTTACCTGCCGTGGGGCCAAAGCCCGGCAACACGTTGAAGACGCCGTCAGGAATGCCGGCCTCGGCTGCCAGCTCGGCCATGCGGATCGCAGTCAGCGGTGATTGTTCCGCGGGTTTCAGGATCACCGAATTGCCCATGGCCAGCGCCGGTGCCAGCTTCCATGCCGCCATCAGCATCGGAAAGTTCCACGGCACCACGGCGGCCACCACACCCACCGGCTCACGCGTGATCATGCCCAACTGACCGGGGCCGGTCGGGGCAATCTCGTCATACAGTTTGTCGGGGCATTCGGCATACCAGGCCAGCGTGTCCAGTACGACATTCACGTCGATGGTGCGGCTTTCGGTAATAGGCTTTCCCATATCCAGCGTTTCAAGAATGGCCAGTTCGTCCATGTTCGCCTCGAACAGCGCGGCAAACCGTTGCAGCACCTTCTTGCGGGCCTTGGGGCTTTGATCGCGCCAGACCCCGGCCTCAAAGGCGCGACGGGCGGCATGGACCGCGCGGTCCACATCCGGCGCATCGCAGGCGGCGACGCGTGCAATCACCGACCCGTCGCGGGGCGAGATGTTGTCGAAGGTCTGGCCCGAAGCGGCATCCACAAAGCGCCCGTCAATGAAGGCTTGCCCCTTTGGCTGCAACCTTGCGCGGATGGCCGCAATATCTGCCCGTGTCAGTGAAAGTGTCATCCTCTTCCTCCCGAATTTTCCCGGTGACATATATCATATATGATGTTACATCGTGACCTAGCAAGGATTCGTTGTCGCGCTTGCGCGGCGCCCGAGGGAGGAAATGGGTGTGACAGCACCGCTCAGAAATGACTTTCAACCGACTGAGGCCGAGGTGGCCCGTCTACGCGATCGTGCGCAATTCATCCGGCTGGAGACCATCCGCCTGATCGAGATTGCCAAGGTCGGGCATTACACCAGCGTGTTTTCCGCTGCCGAGATCTTTGCCGCGCTTTACTATGATGTGATGCGGCTGGAGGCTGATCCAAAGCACCCAGACCGCGACCGTTTCCTGATGGGCAAGGGCCATGCGGCGGTTGGTTTGTTCCCGATCCTGGCCGAAAAGGGCTATATCCCGGTCGAGGTGCTCAACGGCTACACAAGGCTGGGCAATCCGCTGGGTGATCACCCCGATATGCGCAAGGTGCCGGGGGTTGATTTCTCGTCCGGCTCCATCGGGCACGCGCTGTCGAACGGGCTGGGTATGGCCTTGGGCGGGCGGATGCAGGGCCGTGATTTCACCACCTTTGTGATGCTGGGCGATGGCGAGATGCAGGAAGGCCAGGTGTGGGAGGCCGCCATCGGGGCCGCCCATCACAAACTGAACCGCCTTGTCGCCATTGTGGACCGCAACGGGTTCCAACTCGACGGCGCCGTCGATGACGTGATGGGGATTGAGCCGCTGGACGAGAAATGGCGCGCCTTCGGCTGGGACGTGCATGTGGTGGACGGCCACGACATTGTGGCGCTGACCGCCACCCTGCGACGGGTCAAGGCGGATGTGTCGCGGCACAAACCCTGCTGCATCATCGCCCGCACACTGAAGGGCAAGGGCGTCAGCTACATGGAAACCGAGCCGGGCTGGCACCTTGGCTATCTCGACCCGACCGACGCCGAGGCGGCGCGGCAAGAAATCCTGTCCAAGGTGATCTGACATGAATATCCAAAGCCGCCCTCAATCGCCGAACTCGTGGCACTACCGCGAGCTGAACATGAAGAACCCGGGGCTGGACCACCTGTCGAACGGGTTGATCTCGCTGGTCGAGGCGGGGCATCCGGTGGTGGCCGGCTCGGCCGACCTGCAATACTCCAACGGGCTGAACCGTTTTGCCGAACGCTATCCCGACCGCTACATCGGTTTTGGGATTTCCGAGCAGAACATGGTCTCTGCCGCCGCTGGCCTCGCGACCACGAGGATGATGCCCTATGTCGCGACCTTTGCCTCGTTTCTGGGTCTGCTGACCTGCGAACAGATCCGCATGGATGTTGCCTATTGCGCGTTGCCGGTTCGCCTGATCGGGCATCACACCGGCATTTCCATGGGCTTTTACGGTACATCGCACCATGCGACCGAGGATATCGGCACAATGCGGTCAATTGCCGATCTGACGGTGGTGTCCACCGCCGACGGCCCGCAACTAGAGGCCGCAATCCGCGCCAGCGCCGACCATGACCGCCCGATCTACTTCCGCACGGGACGCGGGCGCGAGCCGGACCTTTACGACCCGACGCAACCTTTCGTTTTCGGCAAGGCCACCGAACATGCGCGCGGCGAAGAGGTGACGATCATCGCCTGCGGCCTGCCCGTGCATCCTTCGGTGCAGGTGGCGCGCAAGCTGGCGGCTGAGGGGCGCAGCGTCGGCGTGCTGGACATGGCCACGGTCAAACCCATCGACCGCGACGCCATTCTGGAGGCCGCCGCCCGGTCGAAGTTTATCCTGACGATCGAGGAGCACAACATCCTTGGCGGTCTTGGTGCGGCGGTGGCCGAAGTTCTGGCCGAGGCAGGCAGCCCGGCGCGACTGGTGCGGCATGGCATTCGCGACGAATACGCGCTGATTGCTCCGCCCAGCCATCTTTATGCGCATTACCGGCTGGATGAGGCCGGGATCGAGGCGGTGGTCCGAGAGACCATCGGCTGACCAATCCCGCGCCGGGAGGGCGCGGGCGAGAACAGGCCTGGGGCAGACCCCGGGCTGCCACAAGGGAGAGAGAGATGTTCCATTCCAGAACGGTGTTTGCGCTGCTGTCCTCGGCTGCGCTGCTGCTGGCCTTACCCGCCAAGGCGCAGGACAAGGCTGAAATCTATACCCTGCTGCCGAATTCGGCCCTGTCCGGGGTGATCGACCCCTCGATGGCCGACCGCAGCGATATTGCGAAGGCACTGCCTACCGCGCCGCGCGATCCGTCCCATAAACTGGTGATCGGCTGGACAGAGATCACGCTGGGCAACCCGTGGTTCGTGTCGGTGGTCGATACGGCAAAGGCCAAGGCGTCGGAATATGGCTATGAGCTGGATGTGCAGGTGGCCGATGGTGACCCGGCCAAGACAAGCGCACAGATCGACGCCTTCATCGCCAAGGGCGTTGATGTGATCGTGCTGGACCCGACCGACCTTGCCGCCGCCGCATCGGATGCTCAGCGCGCCGTGGATGCCGGGATTCCGGTGATCGCCCTGGGCACCGTGCCCGATGACAGCCCGCTGGTCACGACCGTGCTGGCCAACCCCTATGGCAACGGGTTCGAGGCCGGGCGCTATGTGGCGCAAACCATGGGCGCCGATGCGCAGATCACTGCGGCGGCGATCCTTGGCACCGTTGGAAATTCCACTTCGGAAAGCCGCGTGAATGGGATGATCACCGGCATCATCTATGAACGCTCTGAACAGCTTGGGCTGGGTATGAGCAAGGAAGACGCCATGCTCGCGGGTTTCAAAAAGTTCCAAGAGCTGAAAACCGGCGGATCGTTCACATATCCCGAGGCAAAGTTCGATGTGCGCGCCATGGGCGTCGGCCTGTGGACCGAAGAGGGCGGGCTGGACGCCGCCGAGGACATTCTGACCGCGCATGGCAGCGAGTTGAACCTGATCCTGGCCGAGAATGACTTTATGGGGATCGGTGCGCTGACTGCGCTGGAAAACGCCGGGCTGAAGGGCAAGGTTCATGTCGCCTGCGCCGCCGACGGCTTCCGCGTGGCGCTGGATCTGGTGAAATCGGGCGATATGCTGGTGACTGGCCTGAATGCAGGTTCCGAGACAGGCGAAGCGGCGGTGGAACTGATCCACCAGATCTTCGACAAGGGGCTGGATGCGAACAACCTGCCGCTCGGGTCATATTTCCCGTCCCAGATCGTGACGAAGGACACGGTGGACAGCGTTTATGACGCCGATCCGGCCAACCCGTTCTTCAAATACACCGTGCCGCCGGTGAAGACGATCAGCGAACTGCGGGGCTGACGCCCGAAGGCCCGGGCGGTTTGCCGCCCGGGCACCGTTGAGCAGGGGAGGGCTCTATGGAACGCTTGCAGATGCAAGGCATCGCAAAGGAATTCGGGGGGATCGCAGCTCTTCGCGGCGCAGCCTTCAGCGCCCGCTCGGGCGAGGTTCATGCCCTTATGGGCGAGAACGGCGCCGGTAAATCGACCTTGATGAAGATTCTGGCCGGGGCCTATGACCATCAGGGCGGCGAAATCCGCATCAATGGCGCCCCTGCCGAGATCCGCAGCCCGCAGGATGCTCTGCGCCGTGGGGTCTCGGTGATCTATCAGGAGTTCTCTTTGGCCCGCCATCTGAGCGTGGCCGAAAATATCCTACTGGAACGTCTTGGCCGCGATTTCTGGCTGGATCGGCGCGGGATGGAACGGCGCGCGGCGGAACTTCTTGCCGATATGGGCTTTCCCGAGGTGAACCCCCGCGCGTTTGCTGGCGATCTGCCGGTGGCGATGCAGCAGGTGGTCGAGATCTGCAAGGCGCTGTCGCGGGATTGTTCGATCCTTGTGCTGGATGAGCCGACCGCGGTGCTGACCGCGCATGAGACGGAAAAGCTTTTCGCGCTGGTGCGGCGGCTGCGCGACCGTGGGGTTTGCGTCATCTATATCTCGCACCGGCTGGATGAGATCTTCGCACTCTGCGACCGGGTGACCGTGCTGAAGGATGGCGCGACCGTCGGGACGTGGGAAACCGCAACGCTCGACCATGACAGCCTGACGCGGCTTATGATCGGGCGGGAACTGTCGGATTTCTTCCCGGCGCGGCAGACGAACCTTGGCCCAGTGGCGCTTGAGGTGCGGGGCCTGACCACACCGCTGGTGCAGAATGTAAGTTTCTCGGTCCGTCGGGGCGAGGTGGTGGGCATCGGCGGCCTTGTCGGCGCGGGCAGGACCGAGGTTCTGCGTGCGATCTTCGGCGCCGATCCGGCGACGGGCGAGCTAAGGCTCAACGGCCAGCAGCAGGTGATACGCAGTCCAGGCGATGCGATACGCGCCGGAATAGGCCTGGTTCCCGAGGACCGCAAGCAGCAGGGCGTGCTTCTGGATCTGCCGATCCTGACAAACGCGATGCTGACGCCGGTGAACCCCCATCTGGGCCTTTTCGGCATTCTGCGCGGGGGGCGCGAGCGCGCGGCGGCGCAAGGACTGCGCGAGCGGCTACGGTTGAAGGCGGCCAGTCTTGAGGCTGAGGCGGGCACCCTGTCGGGCGGCAACCAGCAGAAGGTGGCGCTGATGAAGTCGCTCGTCTCACGCTGCGAGATCCTGCTGTTGGACGAACCCACGCGCGGCGTCGATGTCGGCGCAAAGGTAGAAATCTACCGTGTGATCAATGAATTGGCCGCCACTGGGGCGGCCGTGGTGATGGTGTCTTCTGAAATGCTGGAACTGATCGGCATGTGTGACCGCGTGCTGGTCATGCGCGCGGGTCATGTGGCCGGAGAGCTTTCTGGCCCGACGCTGACCGAGGAAGGCATCATCGAACTGGCAATGGGGCGGGACAATGTCCACTGAAACAACAACAATCGGTGCGGTGCAGAACCGTAACCCGGCGCGGCGCGGCCTGCTGACGCTGCTGATCGACTGGAACATCTACATCATGTTGGCGGCGTTGATCGTCGCTTCGGCTGTGCTATCGGAACATTTCCTGACCTTGCAGAACATCTACAACCTGTTGCGCCAGCTTGCACCGCTGGCCCTGGTGTCGATCGGAATGCTGCTGGTGGTCCTGACTGGGGGGATAGACCTGTCGGTTGGGTCCGTGGCGGCCATCGGCGGCATGGTGGTTGCCATGGCGATGCCCGCCCTGCCGATAGAGGGGGGGGCGGCGCTGATACTTTGCGTGTTGGCCGCCATGGCTTGCGGCACATTGCTTGGCGCGGTGAACGGCATCCTTGTTGCGGGCTTTGGCATGGCCAGTTTCGTCGCCACATTGGCGATGATGACCATGGCGCGCGGCATCGCCTATATGCTGTCGAACGGCCAGCCGGTGCGGTTCCCGCGCGAATTGCCCACGGCCCAGATTCTGACCGCGTTCGGCGCCAAGGGGGTGCCAGGGTTGGGCACGCCCTGGCCCATCGTGGCAGCGCTGTTGATCATTGTCCTGTTCGTGGTTCTGCTGCGCTGCACCAGTTGGGGGCGACTGACCGTGGCGACGGGCAGCAACGAAACCGCCGTACGGCTGGCCGGGCTGCCGGTGTGGCGCTATAAGCTTCTGGCCTATACGATCTGCGGCGGGCTGTCGGCATTGGCCGGGGTGATGGTGACGGCGCGTACTTCGGTCGGCACCCCGGTCACCGGGGTGGGGCTGGAGCTTGATGCCATCGCAGCCTGCGTGATCGGCGGGGCGCTCTTGTCGGGCGGCAAGGGCACTGTGGTGCAAACCATGGTCGGCGTGCTGATCCTGGGCCTGATTGGCAACATCATGAACCTGATGAGTGTTCCGGCCTATCCTCAGCAGATCATCAAGGGCGTGATCATCATTCTTGCGGTGCTGCTGCAAGGCATGGGCGCAAGCGCCAAGCGCCGGGTCTGATAGTAAGGGGCCCGCATATGGATGCGAGCCCCTTCAGGTCAGGCGAGGAAATCGACCAGAAGCCGCACCTGCGCCGTGATCATGTGAACCCCCTTATGCACCCTGCAGCCCCGCGCGGCAGCGGCGGTCAGCAGAGGCGTCACATCAGGCTGCATCACCACCTCTGCCACCAGCGTTCCGGGCAACAGCCGGGCAGCATCGAAAGGCAGCGCGTCCCCCTCATGCATTCCCAGCGAGGTTCCGTTGATAGCCAGATCATATCCCGCCGGATCTGCCGGACCGGCGCCGATGTTGACGCCCGGAAAGACAGCGCGCAGGTCCGAAGCCAGCGCCTCGGCCTTATCTGGCGAACGGTTGGCGATGGTCAGCCGCGCCACTCCTGCTGCAGCCAGCGCATGGGCCAGACCCGCCGCAGCACCACCCGCGCCAACCAGCAGCACGGATTTGCCCGAAGGTTCATATCCTTCCTGCCGCAGCCCCGCGACAAATCCCTCACCATCGAACATGGCGCCGGTCAGGCTGCCATCGGGTTCGCGCCGAATGATGTTGCAGACGCCCAGCATTTCCGCCGCGCCGGTCAGCCGGTCGCACAATGCGGCGACCGCGCCCTTGTGTGGAATGGTCACCACCATACCCGCAAGGTTCGCAACACCGCGCAGCGCCGCGACAGTGGCGGCCAGCCCGGCGGGTGTGACGTCCAGCGGCACCATGACCATGTCAAGCCCGCGCGCGGCGCATTCGGCATTGAAGACACCGGGCGTGCGCACATGGCGGCTGGGATGCGCCAGAAGCGGGGTGAATCGGGTGGTTCCTGTGATCATGGGTTTCCTCCTTAGCTCAGAAAGAGCGGACTTGCAGGTTCGGCAATAACATATATCATATATCATACGGAAGGATGATGATGACCCAACCGCTGGATGTGTTTAGCGCCGGAATGACGGTGTTCGGTGGCCCCGGCCGCTATGTGCAGGGCCAAGGTGTGCTGGACTGCACCGGGGCCTTTGCCGCACAACTTGGCTGTTCGGCGGTGCTGTTGGCCGATGCCGTGATCCTGCCGCTGATCGGCGCGCGGATTGCGGCCAGTTGTGCGGCGGCAGGTGTGTCGCTGGAGGTGCTTCCCTTCGCGGGCAAGCTGTTGCCGGGAACGGCGGCGGAGCTTGATGCCACACTTGGCGCGCATCGGCCGCAGGTGGTGATCGCGGCAGGGGGGGGCCGTGCGATCGACGCGGGTAAGGCATTGGCCGACCGGCGTGGCCTTGCGCTTATCACGCTGCCCACAGTCGCTTCGAACGATGCGCCGACCTCAAAGAACTATGTGCTTTATGACGAGGCGGGGCATCTGGCCGAGGTTCGCCACCTGCGTCGCAGCCCTGATTTCGTGGTGGTGGACACCGCGCTTCTGGCCACAGCGCCGCGGGCAATGTTCGCCGCCGGGTTGGGTGATGCGCTCTCCAAGAAGGCCGAGGCCGAGGCCTGCGCCATGGGCCAGGGGACGACGATGTTCCTTGCAAGACCGCCGCGGCTGGCCAGCGTCATCGCTGCTGAATGCCAAGCGGTCCTTCTGGAACATGGCGTGGCGGCGCTGGCCGCAGCAGGCACCGGCCAGCCGACCCTGGCCTTTGAGGCTGCGGTGGAGGCGATGATCCTGATGGCCGGCCTTGGCTTTGAAAGTGGCGGCCTGTCGGTGCCCCATGCTCTGACGCGGGGCGTGCCGCTTTTGCCCGGCGGAGCCATTGCGCCGCACGGATTTCAGGTGGCTTGGGGGCTTGTGGTGCATCACCGTCTGCTGGACCAGCCGCTGCCTGCCGAGCTGTCATCGCTTTACACCGCAGCAGGCCTGCCCCGCACTCTGGCCGCACTGATCGGTCAAACGGTGACGCCCGCGCAGATCCGTGCGGTGGCCGAGGCCTCGCTGCCTGTCCGCCACATGCTGAATTTTCCGCGGCCATTGGACCTGCCGCAACTGATTGCGGCCATCGAAGCCGTCGAGGCTGAAAACCATGAGGGCGCGCGCTGCGCCGGTTGAGGAGAAGGACATGACCGAACACATTCCGCCGCCGCTGGCGGTGATCACTGGGGGCGGCACCGGCATTGGCCGCGCGGTGGCCGAGCTGCTGGCCACCTCAGGCTATCGCTGTCAGGCGATCGGGCTGGACAGCGACGACGATCTGCCCCCCACCGTGGCTTTTGCCCGCGCCGATGTCACCGATACGGCGGCGGTCCTGGCGGCCCTGCCGCCCGGACCCGTGGCCGCGCTGGTGAATTGCGCCGGAATGCTGCGCCACGCGCAGGAGTGGGAGACCGAGCCCTTCGAAGAGGTTATGCGGGTAAATGTGACGGCGGGCTTTGCGCTGGCCAACGCGCTGCTGGACCGGCTGGCGGCGGCGGGGGCGGGGGCGGTGGTCAACGTCGCCTCAATGTGGGCGATCTTCGGCTCTCCGGGGGCGCCAGCCTACACCGCCAGCAAG
>DDEX01000046.1 GCA_002336845.1 Rhodobacteraceae bacterium UBA1943 | reverse complement strand
GGGGTGCCAGGGCCAGCAGCGGCGGCAGGGTGACGAACAGCGCCGCCAGATGGTCGCGCAGCACCTCGGCCGCCAGATCGGTGGTGGTGGCTTCGGGCGGCAGGCCAAGGGCGGCGCGGGCGGCGGCGCCTTGTGCCATCCGGCACAGGTTGAAGAGGCGCGGAAGGAGGACCGCGACCTCTTCAACCCGCTTCCCCACCACCAGCCCCGCCAAGGGTAGGGCCGGGGCACGATGGATATGCACCGCACTGGGGGAAAGCCGGATTTCCGTCACCGCGCCCATGGTCAGCCGCCCATGCCGCCGGTGATCAGCTTGCGCCGGTTGGGGGTAAGGTCGGGGACGGGCAGTTCCCTGGTCTCCTCTTCAGGCGGAGCGAGTTCTGCCTCTCGTGCCGCGCGGATATCGGCGGCGCGGTCGGTTTCAGCGCGGTTTTCGCCCTTCCACAACTCGACCATCACCGCGCCCGCGACCTGAACCGCCTGTAGCTGGCTGGTGAAATCGGCCATTGGTGAGAACAGCGAGCACGCAAGGTAAGGCCCCGTCAATTCACGCGAATTATGAATGAACTCATACTCGCCCGAGGGGAAGGCGATGGTTTCCTTGGCCGTGGCAGGCAGGGCGGGGCGGTCGGAGGCAGGCAGGAACACAAGGTTCATGAACCACGGCGCCACCAGAACGCCCAGAAACCCGCCCTCATGCGGTTGAAAGCCCACCGCCTCGACATGCAGGGCATGGTTCACCATCGGCAGGTCGCGCATCTTGGCATTGAAGACCTCGCGGAAATCCGCCTCCAGCGCGCCGACCCGTGTGGCCATTTCGGCGCGCACCGCAGCCTCGGGTGCGCCGGGGTCTTCGCGCACCAGAAACTGCGCCTTGGGGGCGGAACAGCCGGGGCAGGTCCAATCCTCGGGCAGATCGACAAAGGCGGTGCCGGGCAAGACCTGCCGCGTGTCGTCGCCCTCTGCCGGGTCATAGGGCGTCCAGCAGATCTTGCATTCCATGATCGCGCGGGGGCTGATCTTGTCGCTGGCGCCCAGATAGCTGCCTTCGAATCCGGTTGGGGCGTTCATCGTATCGCCCTCACCACTTCGCGAAGGCGTTTTGCGCTGTCGGCCAGATCTTCGGCGGCGGCAAGGGCGACCTCTGGCATGTCGGTCACCTCGAACGTGTCCAGAATCAACTGGTCGGTCGAGTTGTAGAATTGCACCCGCCAGACATGGGGCAAGGCCAGCGCGGTGATGCGGCAATTGCCATAGCCGCGCGACAGGATGGTGACGGCCCCTTCGCCCAAAGCCTCGGCCAGCCAGTCAAGGTCTTCGGGTGTGTGGGGCAGCAGGGTCAGGTTGATGACATGGGGGGCCATGCCCGGCCCCCAAGAACCTGATTTGTCCAGAAATTCCGCCAGAAGCGCGGGCGCGTTCACCACGCCGGGATTGCGCTGGGCCAGCGACCCAAGCGCAGGGCGGTGAGGCAGATGGGCGCGGGCCACGGCAAGGGCGGGCACCGTGCCAACCTCGATCCGGTCCACGCCAGCACCTGCCAGCATCCAGACACCGGCAAAGACGCTTTCCTGCACCGCGATGGCGGGAATGCCGCGCAGCTTCATCGACACCTCGCCTTGCCCCATCGCATCGGCCAGCACGGCGCGGGCGGCGGGGGACAGGGTGGCAAGGTTGAATTCGGCCCCCGTGCCGTGTTCGGCAGCATCGGCCATGGACATGAGCATCGCCAGCGCCGGTTCGGCAAGGGCTGCATCCTCCACTTCGGGCAGATGGGGGGCATAGGTGTTCATGCCCGATGGCAGGGGGGTATAGGTCAGCTCTTCATCCTCGACGGGTTGAGATCCGGGACCAAAGCCGGTGGGGGGCATCATGAAAGGCGAGACCATGGGAACCTCAGGCGGCGGGAGTTTCGAGGGGGCGTTGCAGGATCAGCGTGGTGCGCGAAAGGTAATCGCCCCAATCGCGCACCTTTTCGATGGCGCCAAGGAACTGGCCGTCGCGGTAGAACAGGAAGCCGGGGGCCTTCAGGGCGCGGGTTTCCTCGCGTAGTTCCGCCTCGATTGCGTCATCGACGACGGCGCAGTCGAAGGCGTGCTGAAAGGCGATGCGCAGCTCGGGCAGGATCACCGCGGCATCGGCGGTTTCAAGGTTGCGCCGGGCATCGCCGGGAATGAACAGGCAATGCGCGCCGGGGCGGGCGGTGAACTCGGCGACGTCATGGCGGCTGTAGAGGCGCGGCCAGCCAAATTCGGTTTCCAGCCGGGCGATCAGCGGGTGAATGGCGGTCGCGGGCGGCAGGTCGTGATGGTCATGGGCGTGGTCGTGCATGGGTCAGCCTGTGGTTTGGCCCGCGTCCAGCGCGGCTTGCAGGTGGGGGGGAAGGGCGGGAGAGCGGGCTTCAAGATCGGCAAAGGCCGTGCCAAGATCGCCGCCCTGCATCAGGGCGCGCAGGCCGTTGACGGCGGCGCGGATTTTCAGCGCCTCGTCCTCGGGCAGGATTTCGCGGGCGGTGCCAAGGAAGACCAGCAGCCAGTCGCCGGGCCGGGCATCGGGGGTCAGCGACAGGTCGATCACCTGTCCGTCCTCGGTGGTGCCGGCAATGCCGTTGATGGTGGCCAGCCGCATCGGGTCGCCCACGCACATCAGATCGACCCTGGAAAGAAACGGTCGTCGCCGGTGCGGCAGGCATCTTCGGCGGCCGGGCGGCCGGATTCATAGGCGTCGCGGCGGATGGCGCTGTCGGCAAGGTCGGGCGAGGGCGTGCGACCTTCGGCCACCGTCACGCCCCAGCCCGCCAGTACGGCGCGCGCCATCTCCAGCGCCGGGGCGATCTGGGCCGCCACCTCTGCCCGCAAGCCGCCGCCGTAATCCTCCAGCTCGACCGGCTGGCAGCCGATCAGCGCCATCTGCGGCGGGCAGCGGCCCAACAGGCGGGCGGTGGCGATCACGTCCTGAAAGCCGGTCTGATGCAGGCTCATCTTCTTGGCACCCATGAAAGCGGGCACCTCATCGCCCTCGATCAGGCGCAGGGTGCCGGGGGGAAGGCCATAGTCGATGGCATCGAACACCAGCAGGGCGCCTGCCTCTTCCAGAAACGGCAAGAGATACAGGCCCTGCGTGCCGCCATCCAGCAGCCGCACCCCTTCAGGCAGGGCGAACCGCTCGGCCATCTCTTCGACACAGCGCACGCCGAACCCTTCGTCGGCCCACAGCACATTGCCGATGCCAAGGATCAGCACCTGCGTCATCTTCATGTCCCCCCTGGTTGCTGGCTTTCCGGCGAGCGTCCTTGGGTGAAAGTAGCCTTTCCGATTTCGCCATGTGCCAGGAATTTTCGTGACGGCGGTTTTTCGGGCAAGATGCTGAAAACTGAACGGAATCCCGTCGTATGCCGTTAAGGTTCGAGAGGGGATATGGAAGGAAAGATTCCACATATGGGGCGAATCCGGCTTCCATCTGTCCAGCAAAAAAGGGCGGACCCCAAGGTCCGCCCTGTTCTTGCCTGTCCGGTGGTCTCACTCGGTCCGGTCGTCGCGGAACGAGCGGTGCCCGGAAATCATGGTGGAAACCATGGTCTGGCGCGACATGATATCCTCGCGGATCGCGGCGTAGATATGCACGATCATGAAGACCACGATCGACCACATGCCCAGATGGTGCAGCGTGTGCAGCCGCTGGCTGTTCTGCACCAGCCCCAGCAGCCAGCCAAAGGCCAGATCGGGCAGGCTGCCCTTTTGCGCGCCCTCGGCATAAAGCGCCCAGCCGGTGACCATCATGAAGGTGATGCCGATGGTCATGAAGAAGAACATCGCCATCTGCGCCAGGGGGTTATGGCCGACATACTTCTTTGGTTCGGGTTCAAGGAACAGATACCAGCGCAGTTCAAAGAACACCTCGGACCACCAGTTGCGGCTGAAGATCGGCAGGTAAAACATCTGACGTGAATGGCTGTTGCCGACAAAGGCCCAGTAGATGCGGCCAAAGAAGGCAACCGTCATCACCTGCGCCGCCGCGAAATGGGCAAAGCGGATATAGCCGAAGACGAACTGGCTGACCGGCTCTCCGATCTGCATCGAGGGGGGAGGAGAGCCGATGAAATAGCCGGTCACGATCAGGATGACGATGGCCAGCGCGTTGATCCAATGCCACAGGCGCACCGGCGCCTCATAGACATAGATCGAGGATTGCTTGCGCAAGGACCGAAGGTCGTGGGCGGTGGCATCGCCAGTCGGTGCGTGCGCCGCGGCAGGTTCGGGCGTGGGAATGTCGGTCATGTCCTCACCCCGCCGCCATCATCCACAGGCCCGCGCCCGTGATGCCTGCCCCCAATGCGGCCTGCACCAGCCACGCGGCACGGCCATTGGCGACGCTGCGCGCGATGCCGATACCCGCCAGATGCAGCGCCGCGGTCGAGATCAGGAAGCCGCCCAGATAGGCCATGGCGCTGCCCGAGGCTTCGGTCGCATGCGCGTGGCCATGGCACATCGCAAACAGCGCAATCGCGGCCAGCGAGGCCCCGGTCATTTCGCGCGACTGGCCGCGACGGGCAAAGAGGGTCAGCAGGCCAAAGACCGCAACCGAGGCTGTGATCCACATTTCCACCATCGGCAGGCCGATGCCCGCCCATGACAGGCCCGCGCCAAGGGCCATCGCCGCCATGAAGGTGGCCGCCCCGGCCCAGATATGGCGGGGCAACACAAAGCCCGACCACAGGCCCACGGCCAGCATCGCCAACAGGTGGTCGGCCCCGGTCAGCGGGTGGGCCAGCCCAGCCATCAGACCAAAGGCCCCATGGCCGGAATGCGCCATCGCCGGGGCGGCCAGCAACATCAGAGCCGCCGAAAGTACAAGTTTCTTCATCGCTTCCTCCTCTCAGCGAACCTTGACCGTGGTCAGTTCCTGACCATCGGGCGACATGACATGGGTCGAACAGGCAAGGCAGGGGTCAAAGCTGTGCAGCGTGCGCAGAATCTCGACCGGCTCTTCTGGGCGCTCCATCTTGGTATCCATCAGGCTGGCCTCAAACGCGCCGATATTGCCCGCCGTGTCGCGGGGCGACCCGTTCCAGGTGGTGGGCACGACGCATTGGTAATTCTCGATCCGGCCATCCTTGATGCGGATCCAGTGACCCAAGGCCCCACGCGGCGCCTCGGTCGCGCCCACGCCCTTGGCCTCTTTGGGCCAGGTTGACGGATCCCATTTCGCGACGTTCGCGGTGGATTCGTCGCCGTTCTTGATGTTCTGCACCAGCTTGTCGAAGAAATGCTTTTGCAGCCGCCCGCAATATTCCGATTCCAGCGCCCGGGCGGCGGTGCGCCCAAGGGTGGAGAAGATCGCATTCAGCGGCAGGCCCATGGTGCCCAACAGGCCATCGACCTGGTTCTTGATGTCCTCATGCCCCTTGGCATAGCCCACGACATAGCGGGCAAGGGGGCCAACCTCCATCGCGTGGCCCTTCCAGCGGGGGGCCTTGATCCAGGAATACTTCGCCGCCTCGTCCAGTTCCTGAATGTTGGTGCGGGTGCCCTTGGCGTTGGGGCCAAGCTCATACTTCGGGCTGGTTTCCCCATCCCAGGGATGCAGGCCCTTGCCCGCCTCGGCATAGTGATACCACGAGTGATCGACGAATTCCTGAATCTCATCGGGGTTGCGCATGTCCACGTCATGCACTTCGTTCAGGTTGCCGTTGATGATCGCGCCGCGCGGCAGGTGCAGTTGTTCAGCGCTGAAATCGTTCGGGTTTTCGGGGATGTCACCATAGGCCAGCACCGCCTGACCGGACAGCCCGCCGCCATACAGCCAGTTCTTGTAAAACCCGCCAATGGCGATCACGTCGGGGATATAGACGTTGCGCATGAACGCCAGGCTTTGATCGATGATCGAGGAGACGTGGTTCAGACGCTCCATATTGATCGCGCCGACAGCGCCGGTGGAATGCACGTTGATCGGGCAGGGCACCCCTCCCACCAGCCAGTTCGGATGCGGGTTCTTGCCGCCAAAGATCGTGTGAATCTTCACGATCTCTTTTTGCAGGTCCAGCGCCTCCAGATAGTGCGTCGTTGCCATCAGGTCGGCTTCGGGCGGCAACAGATAGGCGGGGTTGTCCCAATAGCCGTTCTTGAACAGGCCAAGCTGCCCGCTTTCGACAAAGGCCTTCAGCCGGTTCTGCACATCGCGGAAATAGCCGGGGCTGGAGAGCGGATGCGACGGCGAGGCCATCTGCTGCAATTCGCTGGTGGCTTTGGGGTCGGCGCGCAAGGCATTGACCGGGTTCACCCAATCCAGTGCGTGCAGGTGGTAGAAGTGGACCACATGGTCATGGATTTGCAGCGCCAGTTGCATCAGGTTGCGGATCGAATTGGCATTGTCGGGGATGGAGATGCTCAAGGCATCTTCCACCGCGCGCACTGAAGTCAGAGCATGGGTGCCTGTGCAGACGCCGCAGATCCGCTCGGTAAAGGCCCAGGCGTCGCGCGGGTCGCGGCCCTTCAGGATAACCTCCAGCCCCCGCCACATCGTGCCGGTGGAAACTGCGTTGCGGATGATACCCTGATCATCCACGTTCACTTCGCAGCGCATATGCCCTTCGATCCGGGTGACCGGATCAACCACGATGCGCTTGCCGCTGTTATCAAGGGTAAAGCCGTTCGGCGTTGTGATCCCCATGGCTTAGCCCTCTACCTTGTCTTGCGTTTTCTTCTGCGCGCGTTTCAGCGCCGAAACCGCGGCATGGGCCACAACAGCCCCGCCCACGACCCCCGCCGCCGTCATGCCCACGGTGTCGGCATTGGCCTCGACCCCGAATTGCTTGATGTTGGTCAGCCGGTCATAGAACGACCCCTGATCCCAGAACCCATCCTCGGAACAGCCGATGCAGCCGTGGCCCGACTGGATCGGGAACGACGTGCCGTCGTTCCAGCGCACGGTCGAACAGGCGTTGTAGGTGGTCGGCCCCTTGCAGCCCATCTTGTACAGGCAATAGCCTTTGCGGGCGTTCTCATCGTCCCAATGTTCGACGAACTGGCCGGCGTCGAAATGCGGGCGGCGATAGCATTTGTCGTGGATGCGCTGGCCGTAAAACATCGCCGGGCGGCCTTGACGGTCCAGCTCGGGCAGGCGGTCAAAGGTCAGCATATAGGTGATGACGCCGGTCATCACCTCGGCTATCGGCGGGCAGCCGGGCACCTTGATGATCGGCTTGTCGGTGATGACCTTGTGCACCGGCGTGGCGCGGGTCGGGTTGGGGGCAGCAGCCTGCACGCAGCCATAGGACGCGCAAGCGCCCCAGGAAATGATCGCCTTGGCATGTTCGGCGGCCATCTTGAGCTGTTCGACAAACGGCTTGCCGCCGATGATGCAGAACATCCCGTCCTCATTCAGCGGCGGGTTGCCCTCGACTGCCAGGATGTAGTTGCCCTTGTATTTCTCGATCGTGTCCATCATGGCGGCTTCGGCCTGATGCCCGGCGGCGGCCATCAGCGTGTCGTCATAGTCGAGGGAAATCATCGACAGCACGACATCCTTGGCCAGCGGGTGCGCGGCGCGGATAAAGCTTTCCGAACAGCAGGTGCATTCCAGCCCGTGAACCCAGATCACCGGGGTGCGGGGCTTGGTCTCCATCGCATGGGCGATTTTCGGCACGAAGGCCGGGCCAAGGCCAAGGGCGCTGGCGGTCAGAGAGCAGTATTTCATGAAGCTGCGCCGGGTAATTCCCTGACGGCGCATGACATCGTAAAAGGTTTCGATGCGGGACATGGCTCCTCCGCTTTGACCCGTTTGACCCGGGAAACCCGGGCGATGCCCAAGTTTGCAGCAGGAGGCGCGAATGGTATGCGGTGGAGTTCCGGGAACTCTGGAATTAGGAAAATGTGTTATGTATCAAGTTATTGAAAGGCATTCCTGTGTTGAATGCGGCCTTCGATGCGAAAACCCCCTGACCAGTCTTGCGCGGCGTTGGTCAACCGCTTTCCATCTGTGCCAAGGCGATTACCGCCTGACCCAGCGCAAGGCCCCCATCATTCGCGGGCACCTCGTGGTGGGCCAGAACCGGCAGCCCCTCCAGCGCCTTTAGGGTCGCTGCCAGCAGCCGTGCGTTCTGGAAACAGCCACCAGACAGCGCCACAGCACGGGCCTGACCGCCCTCCACCAGCGCGCGCGCCTCGGCGGCGAAGGCTTGTGCCAGACCGTCGTGGAACCGGGCGGCAATGATGGCGGGTGGGGTGCCCTCGGACAGGTTTTGTACTATTGTGCGAAACATCGGCGCCGGGTCCAATCCCCGACCAAAAGCATAGCCCGGCCCCGGCGGCCCTGCCAAAGCCTCCAGCCGCATCGCGGCCTCGCCCTCATAGCTTTGCGCCTCAGGCACGATCCCTATCAGCGCCGCCACAGCGTCGAACAGCCGCCCCGCGCTGGAAGATAAGGGCGCATTGACCCCCTGCAACATCGCGGCGCGCAGGGTATCGCGCGGCAGATTGGCAAACAGTCGGTCCGCCACCAGCGCAAGCCCCGCCTGATCCAGCCGAGCCAAGGCATTTCGCCACGGCTGACGGCTGGCACCATCGCCCCCCGGCAGCGGCGCGGGTTTCAGGTGAGATATCCGCTGAAACTCTTTGTAATCCCCCAGTAAAACCTCACCGCCCCAGATCGTGCTGTCCGTGCCCAGCCCCAACCCGTCCAGCACGATTGCCGCCACCGGGCCACCGTTCATCGGCCACAGGTTTTCGGCCAGACAGGCCGCCATATGGGCGTGGTGATGCTGCACCCGGATCAGCGGCCGGCCCATCGCTTCGGCTTCGCGGGTGGCGCGATAGCCGGGGTGCCGGTCGCAGGCGACGGTCTCTGGCTGGTGGTCGAACAGCGCGGTGCAATCGGCAATTGCCTTGGAGAATTCCTCGGCACACAGCACGTCATCCAGATCGCCCAGATGGTGCGACAGCATCGCCTGACCATTCTTGACCAGACAAATCGCCCCCTTCATCTGCCCGCCCACCGCCAGAACCTGCCGGGCCGGAAAGCCGGGCGGCAAGGGCAACGTGCCCGGCACCCGCCCCCGTGCCCGGCGCAGGACCATGCGGGGGTGGGCGCGCTCTACCCCGTCATCCAGCCGTCGCGCGATATCGCGGTCGTGCATAAGGAACCCGTCGGCAAAGCCAGACAGCTTTGCACGCGCCTCTTCATTCCCGATCACCTGCGGCTCGCCCGAGAGGTTGCCCGATGTCATCACCAGCACGCCGCCAAACGCCGCCAGCAGCAGGTGATGCAGGGGCGTATAGGGCAGCATTACGCCCAGTTGCGCGATGCCCGGCGCGACCGCTTCGGGCAGGATGCCGCGCGATGGCACCAGAACCACCGGCGCCGCCGGATCGCGCAACAACGCCAGATCCTCGGCACCCAGCACCGCCACCGCCGCCAGATCCGCCTCGGCCCCCATCAGTGCAAAGGGCTTCGACGGTCGCCGCTTGCGCGTCCGCAGCAGTGCAAGCGCCTGCGCATTCCGGGCGTCGCAGGCCAGATGAAAGCCACCCAACCCCTTGACTGCAATCACCTTGCCCTCCCGCAGGGCCGCAGCGGCCAGCTCAATCGCCTCGCCCGCCGCCTCCTGCCCATCCCCCTCATACCACAGGCGCGGCCCACAGTCGGGGCAGGCAACGGGCTGGGCATGGAACCGGCGGTCGGCAGGGTTTTCATACTCCGCAAGGCAGGCTGCGCACATCGGAAAGGCCGCCATCGTGGTTTGCGCCCGGTCATAGGGCAGGCCCTTCAGGATGGTAAAGCGCGGCCCGCAATGGGTGCAGTTGGTAAAGGCATAACCCTGCCGACGACCAGGCGAAAACACCTCGTCCCGGCAGGCCTCACAACTCGCGGCATCCGGGGTCACCCGTGTCTCGGCCCCGCGCCCCGTTGAGGCAGCGATCACGAAACCCTCGGGCTTTACCTTTGGCACCCAGTCCGTCACCTCCACCGTATCGACCCGGGCCAGTTTCGGCGCGCGCCGGGGCAGGGCGGCGACGAACCCTTCCACCCCCGGCCCAAGGGCACGGATCAACACCCCCTCAGGATCGTTCAGCACTTCGCCCCGCAGGTCAAACTCCTGCGCCAGTTGCCAGACATAGGGGCGGAACCCCACCCCCTGCACCTGACCGCGAACGCGGATCTGCCGCCCCTTGCATTTGCACCTTTCCAAATGCTCCGGGGGCTCGGGGGCAGCGCCCCCGCCGGGGCCAGGGGGCGACCGGCTCATCAATGCACCGTGCAGACCATGCAGGGGT
>DDEX01000027.1 GCA_002336845.1 Rhodobacteraceae bacterium UBA1943 | reverse complement strand
ATGATGGTTACGGAAATCAAGGGTTTCGGCGCGCAGTCGGGCCATACTGAAATTTATCGCGGTGCCGAATATGCGGTGAATTTCGTGCCGAAAATGCGGCTGGAAATCGTGGTGGCCGACAATCTGGCCGATCAGGCGGTTGAAACCATCTCGACCACCGCGCGCACCGGCAAAATCGGCGACGGTAAGATCTTTGTGCTGGACGTGGCCAAGGCGCTGCGTGTCCGCACGGGTGAAACCGACGACGAAGCCCTTTGAACAGCGGGATGGGGAAACCATAAGATGAAAAACCTGACGAAATTCGCGGGATTGGGGGCACTGGGCGCCTCAATCTTCGCCAGCCTGCCGGTCTGGGCGCAGGAAGCGACTACCGAGGCGGCCGCCGCAACCACCGAAGCTGCCGCGCCGATCGTGGACAAGGGCGACGTGGCGTGGATGATGACATCCTCCCTGCTGGTTCTGTTCATGCTGATTCCGGGCCTCGCGCTGTTCTATGGCGGGCTTGTGCGCACCAAGAACATGCTGTCGATCCTGATGCAGTGCACCGTGATCGGTGCCATGGTCATGGTGATCTGGGTTATCTACGGCTATTCCATGGCCTTCGGCGGCGGCACCTCGCCCTTCTGGGGCGGCTTTGGCAAGGTCTTCCTTGCGGGTGTCACCAAGGACAGTCTGGCGGCCACCTTCACGGCCGGCGTCTCGATCCCGGAATATGTGTTCATCAGCTTCCAGATGACCTTTGCCGCGATCACGCCCGCACTGTTCATCGGGGCCTTTGCAGAGCGGATCAAGTTCTCGGCTGTGCTGCTGTTTTCGGCGCTGTGGGTGACCTTCGTCTATTTCCCCATGGCCCACATGGTCTGGGATGCCTCGGGGCTGATCTATAACTGGGGCGCCATCGACTTCGCCGGCGGCACGGTCGTTCACATCAACGCGGGTATTGCCGCCCTGGTGGCAGCCATCGTTGTCGGGCCGCGTGTCGGCCTGGGCAAGGATCTGCTGGCGCCGCATTCAATGACGCTGACCATGGTTGGCGCCGGGATGCTGTGGGTCGGCTGGTTCGGCNNAACGCCGGCTCCAACCTCGAGGCGACCTCGGGCGCCACGCTGGCGATGATCAACACCTTTGTCGCAACCGCTGGCGCTGTTCTGAGCTGGTGTGCGGTCGAAGCCCTGACTCGTGGCAAGGCTTCGGCCCTGGGTGCGGCTTCGGGTATGGTCGCCGGGCTGGTCGCCATCACCCCGGCTTGCGGCACCTCTGGCCCGGTCGGCTCGATCGTGCTGGGTCTGGTGGTTTCGCCGGTCTGCTACTTCTTCGTCACCACGGTGAAGGCGAAGTTCAAGTATGACGACAGCCTGGACGTGTTCGGTGTGCATGGCATCGGCGGTATCCTGGGTGCCATCGGCACGGGTATCCTGTGCGCCCCGTCGCTGGGCGGCACCGGCTTCCTGGTCGAGGCAGGCACCATGGGCGCCCAAGTCGCAACCCAGATCAAGGCTGTGCTGGTCACGCTGGTCTGGTCGGGCCTGGGCTCGCTGATCCTGCTCTACATCGTCAAGGCGATCACTGGGCTGCGTGTCTCGACCGACGACGAACGTCAGGGCCTGGACCTGACCGCCCACGGCGAAAGCGCATATCACAGCTAAATCAGGCCGCAACCGGCCAACCCTGCGGCCCGGACCTGATGGTCCGGGCCGTTTCTTTTCAAGGCAATAGTTCCGGCCACGGCAAGACCGCAAGCGAGGCCAGCGGCACCCCGGCCCTAGCCACCATCACGCCCGCGACCTGCCAGCGACCATCGGGGCCAGGCACCAGCAGCGGTCCGCCGGAATTGCCCGAGACCACGGAACAATCCAGCCCGACCATCTGCGGCGCCTGCGGCGGAAACAGCGCAAGGGCGACACAGGGCCTGGCGATGGGGGCCAGCGCGGGCTGTGCACGATCATAGCCGAAGAAGGTGAAGGGGCCGCTCTGGATGCCCGGCGCCAGCGCGAGCGGGACCACCTGTTGGCCGGGATAAGCTGTTTGCAATCGCAAGAAAGCGATATCCTCCCCCATGCGCACCTGCGGGCCGGGCCGCGGCGAAGGAACCAGAACGGTAATCCCGCGCCGCTCTTCTCCTGCAAGGGGGGTGCCAAAGCCCGGTTGAAACCGCACGCTGGCGGGGTTGGTCTGCACCGCCTTGGGCAGACAATGCCCGGCGGTCAACACCAGATCGGCGGCAACCAGAGTGCCGGTGCAGATGGCAGCACCGGCGCGGTCGGCTTTGCCATAGGACAGTCGCCCCACGGCAGGCGGCTGTTCAGCAGCGGCGGTCGTCGAGAAAAGCGCGCAGGCCAAGGCCAGCGCGCTTTTGACAGGGGCTAGCGGACTAGGCAATGACCTTGGCGATGGCTGCGGCCAGCACCGGCACAGTCTGCGCATTCAACCCCGCAATGTTGATACGGCTGTCGCTCACCATGTAAACCCCGGCCTCTTCGCGCAACTGGTTCACCTGGGCCTCGGTCAGGCCAAGGCGGCTGAACATGCCGCGGTGGCGGGCCACAAAGTCGAAACGGTCCGAGTTGGTGGCGCGGCGCAGCTCATCCGCCAGTTGCTGACGCAGCGACAGCATGTTCTGGCGCACCTCTTCCAACTCGGTCTTCCACTCGGTCGTCAGGGCCTGATCCTCAAGGATCATCGTCACCAGCCGTGCCCCATGATCGGGCGGGAAGCTGTAGTTCTGACGGTTCAGAAAGTTCAGGTTGCCCTGTGTCACCGCCTTGCGTGCCGCATCGCCCAGCGCAATCAGAATGCCGGTGCGCTCGCGGTAGATGCCGAAGTTCTTGCTGCACGAGGCGGCGATCAGCACCTCGGGGAAGCTGGCGGCGATCAGGCGAGTGGCCTGTGCGTCTTCCTCCAGCCCGTCACCAAAGCCTTGATAGGCAAGGTCAACCAGCGGGATCGCCTTGCGCGCCTTCAGCACATCGACGATCTTCTGCCATTGCGCCGCCGTCGGGTTCGCACCCGTCGGGTTGTGGCAGCAGCCGTGCAGCAGCACCACGTCGCCCTCGGCTACGGTGGCCAGATCGGCAATCAGGCCCGCGAAATCCACCTCGCCCGTCGCCGCGTCGAAATAGCGGTATTCGGCGGATTTCATCCCCAGATACTTGATGATCGAAGGGTGGTTAGGCCAGGTGGGGTTCGACAGCCAGACAGTCGCGCCGGGGGCGGCCAGCCGGATCAGTTCCAGCGCCTGACGGATGGCGCCGGTGCCGCCCGGTGTCGCGACCGAGGCGGCACGCTCGGCGTAACCTGCCCCAAGGATCAGGCTGACCATCGCCGTGTTATAGGCAGGTTCTCCGGCAAGTCCGGTGTAGGTCTTGGTCTTTTCGGTGTCCCACAGGGTCTTCTCGGCGGCTTTCACCGCGCGCATCACCGGGGTCAGGCCGGTGGCATCCTTGTAAACACCGACACCCAGGTCGATCTTGCCGCTGCGCGGATCGTCGCGGAACATGGCGATCAGTTGCAGAATCTTGTCCTGCGGCTGGGCGTTCAGGTTTTCGAGCATTTCTTATCCCTTCTCGACGGCCAGATCGTCATACATGCCCCATTCGGCCCACGACCCGTCATAAAGCGCATGGTTGCGGTGGCCCATCCGTTCCAGCGCAAGGCTGAGAACCGCCGCCGTGACGCCGGACCCGCAAGAGGTGATCACCGGCTTTGCCAGATCGACCCCTGCCGATTCAAACACCTGTTTAAGCTCGGCCACGGGTTTCATTGTGCCGTCACCGTTCAGAACGGTGGCAAAGGGCACGTTCCTGGCCCCCGGAATATGGCCGGACCGCAGACCGGGCCGGGGTTCGGCCACCTCGCCCTTGAAACGGGGGGCAGAGCGGGCATCGACGATCACCGCCTCGGCCAGCTTGGCGGCATGGGCGACCTGCGTCACATCCTTGACCAGATGGTTCTGGCGGCTGACGGTGATGTGGCGGTCCTTGACGATCGGGGGCATGTCCTCGATCTCGCGCCCCTCGGCCTTCCACTTGGGAAAGCCGCCGTCCAGCACAGCAACGTCGGTCTTGCCCATCAGGCGGAACAGCCACCAGACGCGGGCCGCCGAAAACAGCCCCGCGCCATCATAGACCACCACCTGATGCCCGTCGCCCACACCCATGGCGCGCATCCGGGCGATGAACTTTTCGGGCGGGGGGGCCATGTGCGGCAGGTTCGACCGCAGGTCCGCGATCTCGTCAATGTCGAAGAACCGGGCGCCGGGGATATGGGCCGCCTTGTATTCGGCCTTCGCATCGCGCCCGGCATCGGGCAGATACCAGCTTGCATCCAGCACGCGCAGATCAGGGTCTTTCAGATGCGCGGCAAGCCAGTCGGTGGAGACAAGCGTCTTCGGGTCGTCGGGGGCCTGGGCCATGGTCCTCTCCGGTCGGTTTCGACCCACAGCCCTAAACCCGCCAGGCGCACTAGGCAAGGTGGCGCGGGCAGGCCGTGGCCCGCCCGCGCAAGAAAATTACGGTCCCAGACCTTACGACTTGGCCATGGCGTTCTTGATGGCGCCGATGATGGCCAGCAGAACACCACCACCCACGCCGCCCGAAGCGACCGACTGGATGATCGAGCCGATGTCCAGCCCGCCGGCCCCGGCAGCACCCGCAGCCGCGCCACCGCCCAGCACAGCACCCAGAATCTGGCCACCGATACCGCCACCAAGAATGCCGACGATCGAGTTCAGCAAGGTGCCAAGGCTTTGGTTTTTCAGCACGGCGCCTGCGGCATTGCCACCCAGCGCGCCTGCAATCAGTTGGATAATCAGTTCCATAACTCGTCCCTCTTTCCCAAGGGTCCGCCGCACGGGCGGCCCACCCGGCCTTGTTTTCCGCATTTGCGGCGGCCCGGATAGGGGAAACTGTGGCGAATTGTCACCCTCACGGCAACAGTTCTGTTGTCAGCCCTGTGCGCCCTGCTTGAGCAAACGGGCCTTCTGGCGATCCCAATCACGCTTGGCGCTGGTCTCGCGCTTGTCGGACAGCTTCTTGCCCTTGGCGATCCCCAGCTTCAGTTTCACGATGCCGCGCTCGTTGAAATAAAGCCGCAAGGGCACGATGGTCATGCCCTCCCGCGCCGTGGCCGACCAAAGGCGCGACAGTTCTTTACGCGAAACCAACAGCTTGCGCCTGCGGCGCTCGTCATGGCCCCAGGTCTTGGCCTCGGCATAGGGTGCGATATAGCCGTTGATCAGCCACAACTCTCCCCCCTCGACGCTTGCATAGCTGTCGGCGATGTTCGAACCGCCCCGGCGCAAGGATTTGACTTCGGAGCCCAGCAGCATGATGCCTGCCTCGAGATCGCTTTCGATATGATAATCGAAGCGAGCCCGCCGGTTCTCGGCGATGAGCTTGGAGTTGGGATCGGATTTGGCCACCATGATCGCGTTGAGATAGGCGAGCAAGCGGCCAGAGTCTAGGCTCGACGGCGGGCCGTGGTCAGGATGAACAGCCCGCACAGCACGATTATGGCCGATCCGATCAGCGTGGGCAGGTCCGGATGCTCGTGGAAGATCAACGCCCCGATGATCATGGCAAAGACCAGCCGGGCATACCGGAACGGCGTCACCGCCGACACATCGCCCATGCGCATCGCCGTGGTCAGACAGGCATAGCCAAAGATCCCGAAAGCCGCGGCTCCGCACATCAGCAACCAGCCATGGGCATCAGGCAGCGCTGCGTTGCCCTCTGCCACCAGAATGACCACACCCGAGATGCCCAGCATGGCAAAGCCTGCCACGCCAAGCTGCGCATTCGACAATGCAGGGGGGGCCGCCCGCGTCGCCAGATCGCGCCCGGCAAAGCCCAACATTCCGGCCAACGCCAGCAGGGATTGCGCATCGAACCCGGCAAGGCCCGGGCGCAGGATGACCAATACGCCAACGAAGCCGAGCAGAATGGCGAACCACCGCGCCAGACCGACCTTTTCGCCAAACAGCACAGCCGCCCCCAGCACCACCACCAAAGGCGTGGCTTGCAGAATGGCCGAGGCGACAGAGATGGGAATCAGCGCCAGCGCCAGCGCATAAAACAGCCGTCCGGCCACCTCGAACACTGAGCGCACGGCCATGGTTTTCGACCACGCCGCGCGCGAGACCGGAGCATCGCCCGCCCGCAAAGCCATGGCAGAAAACCAGCCGATGCCCACCAGCCCCATGAAGATCAGGATCTGACCCAAAGGCACGGTGGCAGCGGCGGCCTTGATGAAACTGTCCTCCACGGCAAAGCCCGCCATGGAAATGGTCATGAACAGGCTGCCGCGCTGGTTCGGGGTCATGAGGTCCGCCGGAATTAAGTGGGCGGGCCTGATGCCCGCCCCGAGTTGTCAGATCAGGCCCGCATGACGCATGGCAGCCTTGATCTTGTCCTTGGTGCCATCGGTCAGGCCGACCAGCGGCAGGCGCACCTC
>DDEX01000078.1:2915-28753 GCA_002336845.1 Rhodobacteraceae bacterium UBA1943 | reverse complement strand
GATGGAATACGAAACCGTTCCGGCCGCAGAGTTCGGCCACGCCCTGACGGGTATAAGCATCAATCTTCTGGTACGCGATGTGCGGGCCGAGGCGGCCTTTCTGGCGCAAGTCTTTGACATGGCGGTGCATCGGCTGTCGGATGATTTCGCCATCGTGCTGCATGGCGGACAGCCGTTCCAACTGCATTCGGATGCCGCATTCGCCAGCCATCCACTAAGTGCGCTGCTGCCAGAGGCCGGACCCCGCGGCGCAGGGATTGAGCTGCGCCTGCATGAGGCCGATCCCGACCTTGCGGCAGAGCGGGCGGTTACCCTTGAAACCGGGCTTGTGTTGCAAGCGCCGACCGACAAGCGCGGCCATGGCTTGCGAGAAGCGGTCATCCTGTGCCCGGCAGGCTATGCCTGGGTGCCGTCGCGACGGATCTGAAAGGGATCAGCCACCCCCTGTCGCCTGCGGCAGACCGTCATCAATGGCATAATAATCGCCCTTGTCCGCCACGAAGATGTGCTGTGACAACTGCCCGCCGGTTGGATTGTCGATCACACCAGCCTCGATCGAAAAGCTGCCGTCCGCGGCGCGGAAATACAGGCTGGACCCGCAATCGGGGCAAAACCCGCGCGTGCTGCCCCCTGCCGCGCGGTGTTCGGTAACATGGCGGGCGTGCCAGTGCAGCGCCTGTTCCGGGGCATCAAAGGATGCCGCATAGTGCCCGGACAATTTGCGGCATTGCGTGCAGTGGCAGGACCACACTTGCCCCATGGGGCCGGGCAGGCTGAAACGGTTGGCACCGCAAAGGCACGAACCGTGCAGCGTTTCCGCCTGTGTTGCAGCAGGGGGCGGGCCTTCAGGGCTGTAATAATCGCCCGCAACCTCGGCGAACCAATGGCTTTCGATGTGCAGGCTGGTCGGGCCATCCAGTGCGCCGGCGGCAATGGATATGCGCGCCTCGCCTTCCGGCTGCCAAAACAAAAAGGCCCCGCAGTCGCGGCAAAAGCCTCGCCGCGCCTGAGCAGAGGCGCGAAACCAGGCAAGGCCCCGCTTTTCGACCAGACGGAAACGGTCATGCGGGACAGCGGTTGCCGCCCAGTAATGCCCGGATTGCTTGCGGCACTGCGTGCAATGGCAGGCCACCACATCGCGCAAAGGGGGCGTCACCTCGAACACCACGCCGCCACACAGGCATGATCCGCGCATCATGCTGCCTCGTGGAAGACTTCGGCCAGCAAGGGCACCAGCCAGTCTTCGTCGGCCTTGGTAAAGGCGGCGGGAGTGTTGCTGTCCAGATCCAGAACCCCCAGGAGCCGCCCCGCTCCGTTCCAGACCGGCAGAACCAGTTCGGACCGCGTGGTGGACGAACAGGCGATGTGGTCGGGAAAGGCATCGACGTCCGGCACATTCAGCACTTTGCCGCTGCGCGCCGCCGCCCCGCAAACCCCGCGCGAGAAGGGTATGACCAGACAGCCATGCCCGCCCTGATAGGGCCCGATCTTGAGCAGTTCCGGCCCGACCACGCGATAAAACCCTGTCCAGTCGGCATGGGGGTGGTGGTTGTGAATCTCGCAAACCACGGTCGCCATCAGGGCGACGGCATCGGTTTCACCGTCGCACAGCGCGCGGATCGAAGCGGACAGATCGTCATAGTTCATCTTAATACCCCAGGGCGCAGCCGTCCTTGCGCGGATCAGACCCGCCGATCAGGACGCCGCTGTCATCAATCAGAATGGCCTGCGCACCGCCAATCGGATCATGCGGCACCGACACCTGATGGCCCATCGCCGCCAGGTCGTCGCGCACGTCCTGGCCATAGCCGCGCTCGACCTGCATCCCCTCTTCGCCGCTGAAACAGCGCGGGGCATCGATGGCGGATTGCAGATCCATGCCGAAATCGACGAGGTTGCTGATCAGGCGGGCATGGCCGTTGGGCTGATAGGCCCCGCCCATCACGCCAAAGGGCATGATGACCCGCCCATCCCGTTTCAGCATTCCGGGAATGATGGTGTGCATCGGGCGCTTGCCGCCCGCCGCCTCGTTCGGGTGGCCAGGTTCCAGGCTGAATCCTGCCCCGCGGTTCTGGAAGTTGATGCCGAATTTCGAAGAGGCGAGTCCAGAACCGAAGCCCCAGAAGATCGAATAGATCAGCGAAACCGCCATGCCGTCGCGGTCCACCACGGTGATATAGATGGTATCCTTGTGCACCGCCTCGGTCAGCGGACGGGCATGGGCCATGGCGCGTTCGGGATCGATCAGCGCGGCCAGTTTCGCCGCCGTCTCGGGCGCCAGCATATGGTCAAGCCGCGGGGCGGTTTCAGCGATAAAGCGGTTGCGGGCATCATAGGCCAGCTTGGCGGCCTCGGCCTCGATATGGGCGCGACGGGGGCCGAAAGGATCCATCGCGGCAATATCGAAATGCTTGAGGATGTTCAGCATCAGGATCGCGGTCGCGCCCTGCCCGTTCGGTGGGTGCTCGACCAGTTCGATGCCGCGATATTCGCCCGACACCGGCACCGTCCAGTCACACTGTGTCGCCGCCAAGTCCTGCAACGTGTGGCTACCGCCAAGCGCACGGAGCGAGGTGATCATATCCTCGGCCACCTCACCTTCGTAAAACCCGGCGCGGCCCTGGGCGGCAAGGCGGCGCAGCACCTCGGCCTGACCGGGCGCACGGAAAACCTGCCCCAGCCCCGGCACCTGCCCGTCAATCAGATAATGGCGGCGGGCGTCGCCTTGCAGCGCGGGCGCATCTTCGGCCCAGTCGAACGCGACACGCGGAGCCACCGGCACGCCCTCATCGGCATAGCGGATCGCGGGGGCCAGAATGCGGTCCAATTCCAAGGCGCCCCAATCGGCGTTCAACCGGCAAAAGGCGTCAATGGCGCCGGGCAGCGTGACCGCCTCGATGCCGCGGACCGGCATTTTTTGCAGGCCCCGGGCACGCAGGTCATCGGCAGACAGCGCAGCGGGCGCGCGGCCAGAGCCGTTCAGGGCAAGGATGTCGTTTGACCCGGCAGGCTTCAGCAGGACAAAGCAGTCGCCGCCGATCCCTGTCATCTGGGGCTCGCATATGCCCAGCAGAACCGCCCCGGCAATGGCCGCGTCGGCGGCATTGCCGCCCGATTGCAGGATGTCGATAGCGGTCTTTGCCGCCAACGGGTGCGACGTGGCACACATGCCGTTGGCTGCATAGGTGGCCGATCGGCCGGGCAAATGAAAGTCGCGCATGATGACACCTCCGCCGCAGACCCTAGGGAGGCACGAGGCAGAAGCCAAGTCTGCTGAACCTCGGCATCGCGGACTGGGTGGGGGCTTTTACCGCGACGCCGAGGGAAGCTTTATGCAGCTACTGGATCAGATTTTCAGTGGGTCCGGGCGGATTGACGGGCAAATCATGGCGAGATTGCGGCATAATTCGCAACTTGGGCACAGTCCGCCAATGGGCCGGGGATTGTTACACTGGCAGCGAGAATTGCAGATGATTGCGGCCAGCCAGCCGACGATACTCAAGACCCGTGGTCAAGGCACGAATCAAGCCCCACCCAAAGCCGCCTTCCGGCAAATCCCCCCCCAGATCCGGCGGACCGCCAGGAGGCAGCCGCTCTTCGGGCATCGGCAGGCCGGAATCGATGATCCGGCAATGCAGGCAGGCGGGCGCAACGATCAGCCGCAGCTCGATCTCGCCCGGATAACAGGCATAGGCGTGTTCCACCACATTGTTCAGAACCTCTGCCAGAACCAACTCTGCCGTGCCGCGCCCATCGGCATTCAGCCCGGCGAGTTCCGGCGCACGCATCACGCGTTGCAAGGCAAGGCTGACCGCATCGGGCTGTGCTGCGATCACAAGGCAAAGCGCCATCCCTTCGACATCTGCCATCGGAACCTTGCAGTTACACAGCATCGCGCAGACCGTCATCCCAACGGTCATGGATTGTGAAAATGCTGTCCATCCGGGTCAGGCGGAACACCTTTTGCACCGTGGGCGTCAAACCAACCAGTTCCAGCGGGCGCTCCGCCCCCAATGCCTTGCGCACCGCCACCACGGCCCCGAGGCCCGAGCTGTCGATGAAGGCCACCTGCGACAGATCAAGGACGACACGCCCTTGACCTTCAAGGGAAATCTGGCGCATCCGATCCTTGAACTGGATCGCGCAGGCAGCATCGATCCGGTCCTGCTGCACCTGCGCCATAAGCAACTCGCCCTGCTTTTCGACGGTAATATTCATCTAAACCTCCACCGGGGAACGGAGGCAGATTAGGGAACAGGCATTACCAAAGCGTAAGCGCAGTCAGTTCAACTGGAACTGAAGCGGATAGCGCCCATCCTCGAAATCGCCGAACAAATCGGGCAGGTCGGGGTGGGTCACGGGCTGGCCGGTTTCGTCCGGAACAAGGTTCTGTTCGGACACATAGGCGACGTAATAGGACTGATCGTTTTCGGCCAGCAGATGATAGAACGGCTGGTCCTTGGAAGGGCGGCTTTCCTCGGGGATCGCCTCGTACCAGGCATCGGTGTTGTTAAAGATGGCATCGACATCGAACACCACACCACGAAACGGGTGCTTGCGATGACGCAACACCTGCCCGATGTGATACTTGGCATCCGTCTTCAACATAACACTACCCCCAACTGCATATTTACTCCTGACGGCAGGGCCTGTCCATGTCAGGGACGGTGGCACAAGGGAAACAATACCGTTGCATGATGGCGACAGTCGGGCCCCTGCCTCGCGGAATTCTGATCAGATTGCAGATGTTGCGGCATTTCCCTTGGGCGCGCTTTCCCCTATGGTGTCGTCAAAATGAATGCGCGAGGGGCAGATGAGCAGAACTCTCCGTGCGTCGATCCTGTTACTGGCCCTTGCCTCTTGTGGGGGCGGGAACTTTTCGGCGCCCCGTGATCTTGACGACGCATGTTCGATTTTGCGTCAACGCCCCGGCTATCTGCGGGCGATGGAGGCGACCGAGCGGCGCTGGGGTATTCCGGTGCATGTGCAGATGGCTGCGATCCATCAGGAATCGAAATTCGTGGGCAATGCCCGCACGCCGCACCGATTTGCGCTGGGGGTCATTCCGATGGGGCGGCAATCCTCGGCCTATGGCTACAGTCAGGCGCTGGACGGCACCTGGGAGGAATATCAACATGAAAGCGGTCGGCGTGGCGCCCGGCGCGACCGGATCGAGGATGCGACCGACTTCATGGGCTGGTATATGCGCGGCACCACCGACCGGCTGGGTATCTCGCCCGGTGACGCAGAGTCGCAGTATCTGGCCTATCATGAGGGGCGGACAGGCTTTTCCAACCAGTCTTATCTGGGCAAGCCCTGGCTGGTCGATGTGGCCGCCAAGGTCGGCAGCCGGGCCGAGCTTTATCGCCAGCAACTGGAATACTGCCGCTGACCGGAGGGCGGAGGCCTAGTTCTTCCGCCGATCGATCTCATCCTTGATGTTGAAAAAACCGGGGGCGAACCCCTTGCCCACGGTCAGATCACCCAGGATCACGGTGGTCTGCTGGCCGACGTCATCGGTGATGATCCACTGGCGCAAGGTGACCGGGCTGGCGGTGAAGACCAGTTCAATCGTGCCATACTCGGGGTGTTCGGGGTCTTGGGCGATCACGCGAGTGGTATTGTCCACCTCTTTGTGGCCGATGACCGTCCTGGCCTTGGCGAGATTTATCTTGTCGGCCAGGATAAGGCTGAGGGGCGTGCGGCGCAGCGGGTATTGCTCTGGCGGCTGGTTCGACTTGGCATCGAAGATCGCCACATTGCCCGACGAAGCCAGCACCAGGCTCTTGTCGGGCGGCGCATATTCGAACCGCACCCGTCCAGGCCGCTGGATGTAAATCTTTCCCAGCACCACAGAGCCGTCTGCATTCACCTGGGTAAAATCGGTCTGAACCGAGGTGATGGCGTTCAGATACGCCGACAGATCTGCAAGCGGAATCGGTGCCGCCGCAGCGGGCATCGACAGGGCGATCAGGGCAAGCGGGGCCAGAAGGGCGGTGCGTCTGTTCATGCCCCCTATATAAGCAGAACAAAAACGGCCTGCACCCCCTGCCCCGGTCACATGGCGGCGAGTTGCCTGTAACAGAAAAGGCAGAAAATCAGCGGTTTGGCCCTGACCGGTCAGAGGAATCAAAAGATCGCGTGACCTGTTTCCTTGCCTAGATACCGATTTATACGCAAGAAACCGGCGCGTGATTGGAAATTGTGCAGAATAAAGCACGAATATTTTCAAGTAATAGAGAATTATCTGCGAAAAACCGGTATCCAGAACACCAACTTTGCCAAAAACTGTCTGCGGTTTCACTTATCTTGCGGCAATTCCCACTGGTGAACAGGCAGGAGAGGCGGATGAAAGTCGTTGTACTTGGCGCAGGCGTGATCGGCGTGACCTCGGCCTGGTATCTGGCCCGTGCGGGTCATGAGGTGACGGTCATCGACCGGCAGGATGGCCCGGCGCTGGAAACCTCTTTCGCCAACGCGGGCGAGGTCAGCCCCGGCTATTCCGCCCCGTGGGCCGCACCCGGCATTCCGCTGAAGGCGATGAAGTGGATGTTCATGCGCCATGCGCCGCTGATCCTGAACCTGCGGCCCGATCCGGCCAAGCTGGGGTGGCTGGCGCGGATGCTGGCAAACTGCACCACCGATGCCTACAAGACCAACAAAAGCCGCATGGTCCGCATCGCCGAATATTCGCGCGACTGCCTGAAGGATCTGCGCGCCGAGACCGGCATTTCCTATGACGAGCGCACGCAGGGCACCCTTCAGGTGTTCCGCAGCCAGAAGCAGGTCGATGGCGCGGCAAAGGACATCGAGGTTCTCAAGGCCGACGGCGTGCCGTTCGAGGTTCTGGACGCCGCGGGTTGCGTGCGCGCCGAGCCGGGCCTTGCCTCATCCGTTCACAAGATCGCCGGTGGCCTGCGCCTGCCGGGCGACGAAACCGGCGACTGCTTCAAATTCACCAACTCACTGGCCGAAATGGCCCGCGCCCTTGGCGTGACCTTCCGCTGGGGCGTGAAGATCGAAGGGATCGAAACTGACGGCACCCGCGTTTCGGGCATCCGCACCGACAAGGGTGTGATCATGGCCGACAGCTATGTGCTGGCGATGGGCAGCTTTTCGCCGTTCCTGGCCAAACCGCTGGGGATGAACCTGCCGATCTATCCGCTGAAGGGGTATTCGCTGACCATCCCGATCACCGATGCGGCCAGGGCGCCGGTCTCGACCGTGATGGACGAGACCTACAAGATCGCCATCACCCGTCTGGGCGACCGTATCCGCGTTGGCGGTCTGGCCGAGGTGAACGGATTCGATATGTCGCTAAGCCCCAAGCGCCGCGCGACGCTGGAACATTCGGTCGAGGATCTGTTCGGCGGCGCGGGCGACCAGTCGCAGGCCACCTTCTGGACCGGCCTCCGCCCGATGACGCCCGATGGCACGCCGATCGTCGGCCGCTCTACCCTGTCCAACCTGTTCCTGAACACCGGGCACGGCACGCTGGGCTGGACGATGGCCGCAGGGTCGGGCCGGTTGCTGGCTGATCTGATGTCTGGCCGCGCACCGGAAATTGAACATGCCGATCTGGGCTATGCCCGCTATCTGCGCGATGCCCGCAAACGCCAGGCCATTGGCCTTGCCGTTCCGGCCTGATCCGTTCAACAGGCTGAAAAGCGCCGGTTTCCGGCGCTTTTTTCATTTGTGTCATAAGTTTACCACAAAGCGGCGGCAGCCTTGCCGGTCTGAACCGGAACCGATGACGACAGGCAAGGCTGGAAACCCGCAATTGACTTCGCTGGGGAATTTTGCTGTCTCGCGCCTAGGTTCCCGGTGTGCGTCCCGCCACTCCAACCCATTTGGCCCATGCGCCACAAGGAGGATTACCTTGCGCCATTATTCCCTTCCGCTTGCCCTGACTGCGGCCCTTTGGGGCACCACCGCGCTTGCCCAAGCCACGCCCGAAGGCGCGGCAGAGCTGACCGCCACCTTGCAGACCTATCTGGGCGCAACCCCCGGTGTCGTCTCGGTGGCCCCCGAGGGCGATGCCTATGGTGTGAAGATCGACTTCACCCCCCTGCTGGCCAAGCTGCCAGCCGAGGCGGGCACCGCCACGATTTCGCCGCTGACGTTCCAGTTGACCGACAATGGCAATGACACCTGGGCCTATACGCAGGATCAAAGCTTTGCCTTCACACTGAATGCGCCCGGCAAGGCCGACATCAGCGTGAACATCGCCAACATCAAGGGCACCGGCACGTTCGATGAGGCGATCCAGTCGTTCTCGGCTTCTTCCACCACGGTCACCGACCTTCAAATGAAGCAGCAGATCACCGAAGCTGCCGGCACCAGCAACGTGCAATACTCGGTCGCCTCGACCCAGTATGAAACCAAGGCAGCGGCGGGCGCGAACGGCGGCGTTGACAGCACGATGACCTATTCTGCCACCGGCTTTTCCGAAGTCTTCGACGTCCCTAGTGGCGGCGGGCTCCCCCCCACGACTATCAGCCTGAAGGCCGATGACTACACCGGCAATGGTGTGGTTCAGGGTATGCGCCCCGATGCGATCTACAAGCTGGTCGCATTCTTCGTCGCCAACCCCGAGGCTGCGGCCGTTGCCGCCAAGCAGGGCGATCTGAAAACCATCGTGACCGAAGGTCTGCCGATCTTTGATCACCTGACGGCGAATGCCACGATGGGCGGCGTATCGGTGGAAACGCCGATCGGTCCGGTGGCCATCGCCTCCGCCAAGGTCGATGTCGAGGCGAATGGCATTGTTGAAAAGGGTCTTGTCCGCGAGGCGATTGCCATCAGCGGCCTGAGCCTCCCGCCCGGTCTGGTGCCCGAATGGGCCGCGACGCTGGTGCCCAGCGACGTGACGCTGGATTTCGGCCTGTCGCGCTTCAACCTCGATGCGCCGGTCAAGCTGTTCCTGCAAGCCGCCGACCTGACCAAGAAACCGCCGGTCGGGCCAGAGGTGGAGCAGCAGCTTCTGGCGGCCCTCTTGCCCGAAGGCGTGGTTGACCTGACCATCGCCCCCGGCACGACCACCGCGCCTGACTATACCCTTGGCTACACCGGCACCCTGTCGTTCGGGCCGGAAACCACGGTTCCGGTGGGCAAGGCCACTGTGTCGCTGACCGGGATGGACAAGGTGACCGCCACGATCCAGGCCGCCCCGCCCGAAGTGAACCAGCAATTCGCCCCCTTCCTGGCCATGGCGACCGGCATGGCCAAGCCGGGTGACGGCGGCGCCTTGGTGTGGGATCTGGAAACCACGCCCACAGGTGGAATGCTGATCAACGGCACCGACCTGTCGGGACTGGCACAGTAATGGCAATGCCGGGTCTGGTCATTTCGTGCGAAAGCCCGACGGGGCCGGACCTGGCGCTGCTGTTCGAACGCCACACGGCAGACATGCACGCCGACACGCCCCCCGAGAGCATTCACATGATGGATGCCTCGGAGCTGGACAGCCCCGACATCGCCTTTTTCGTGATGCGCGACAGCGGGCGTCCGGTGGCCATGGGCGCCTTCAAGCGGATTGACAGCACTCATGCCGAGATCAAGTCCATGCATGTGCTGGCAGAAGAACGCGGCCGCGGCTTGTCGCGCCAGATGCTGGAGCATCTGGTGGCTGCGGCACAGGCCAAAGGGCTGAAGCGCCTGTCGCTGGAAACCGGCGTGCAACCAACCTTCATCGCCGCCCGCGCCCTTTATGAGCGGGCGGGCTTCACCTATTGTCCGCCGTTCGAAGGCTATGGCGCGGACCCGAATTCGGTTTTCATGACGCGCCCGCTTGATTGACGGGGCAACCTGATGCAAATGAAGCGCGTGCTCCCGTAGCTCAGCTGGATAGAGCAACTGCCTTCTAGTTCCAGAATCCGACCATGCCGCCCCGCGCCTACGGCAAGATTACCAAACAAAATTAGTATCTTCGTCCGGTCATGCCGGGTGATGGATGACATACAGTTGCATGAGGCCGATCATGGCAACGCTGGAAATGACATTCACCGAATGACGGCACACCGCATCACCGTGACCTAAGCGTTTCAGGCGGCAGTCAACCTGCGCGCCGCGGTTTCTATGGCATGGAAAACCGATCCAGCGGCAGAGCGCATCGCCAGCAACGCCAAATGCCCTTCGGCGCGGCGGATCACGAAGACCGACATATGCTCCAGCCCGGTTCGTCTGGCGCTGCCGGGGGCAAAACCTTGGGCGTCAAGGTTCACCAGTTTTTCCAGAAGGGCACGGATCGGCGCGGCGTCGGCGGCGGTGATTTCAAACATGACACAGCCGTCGGTCTGTTCACTGACCGAACAATGCCTCGCCTCTGCCTTCAGGGCGGCAGCAAAGTCGCTTTCGGCCCTGCCCTCAGCCTCGACCATCCAGGCGCCTGGGCCGATCCAGAAGGCAGCGATGCCGTCTGTTGCCTTCCAGCCCCCAGGACCGGGCAGGTGCAGTCCAAAGGGCTGCGGTTCGCCGCTGCCTTGGCGCAGGGTCAGCGAAGCCAGCGCCATGCCTGCATTCTCGCGGATGGTCAGAGGACCAATAGCAATGGTTAGCGGCAGCGCATCGCCCAAAGCAGAGAGGGGGGAAAGGTCAGTCACGCAGGCGCCCTCCTTCCGGGTCAACGAAATGGGGGGAAACCACGCGCAGGCGGGTCGATTTGCCCTCCAGCGGATTGGCTGCCACGATCACCTCGCCCAGCCGCGTCGTGCCACTGGCCAGAAAGCCAAGGCCAATGGCGGAACCGACATGGGGCGAGAAACAGGCCGAGGTGATCCAGCCCTGATCGCTCCAGGTATCCTGTGCCACCCCTTCGGCGAACAGATGCGCGCCTGCGGTGACAGGATCGGCCGGATCGACGGGTTGCAGGCCCACCAGAGCGCGGGTCTCGGCCAGCATCCCCTCGCGCCGGGTCATCACCGTGCCGATGGCATCCTTCTTGGCCGAAACCATCTTGCCCATGCCCAGCATCTGCGCCGTGGTCTGGCCGTTCAACTCATTCCCCGCCGCATGACCCTTTTCAATGCGCATGACACCCAGCGCCTCGGTGCCGTAGGGGGTGGCACCCAGATCGGCCCCCACCTGAACCAGCCGCGCCATCAGGGCGTTGCCATAGCGCGCGGGCACCGCCAGTTCATAGGCCAGTTCCCCCGAGAACGAGATGCGGAACAGCCGCGCCCGCAGCCCGCCGCAAACCGTCAAGGGCGCGCAAGCCATGAAGGGAAAGGCCTCGTTCGACAGGTCGAACCCGTCCACCACCCGTTCCAACAGCCGCCGCGCATTCGGTCCGGCGACCGAGAATTGCGCCCAGGCGTCGGTGGTGGAGATCAGTTGTACATCCAGTTCCGGCCACAGGCATTGGCGGGCGAATTCCATGTGGCGATAGACTGGCCCGGCCTGCGCCGTGGTGGTGGTGACGACGTAATGATCCTCGGCCAGCCGGGCGCAGGTGCCATCGTCATAGACGTGGCCGTCCTCGCGCAGCATCAAGCCATAGCGCACCATGCCGACCTTCAGGCTGGCCATCGGGTTGGCGTAAAGCCGGTCAAGGAAAGCCCCGGCATCGCGGCCCTGAACATCCACCTTGCCCAGCGTCGTCACGTCGCAGATGCCCACACCGGCGCGAGTGGCCAGAACCTCGCGGTCCACAGTCTGACGCCAGGTGGTCTCGCCGGGGCGGGGGAAATATTGGGCGCGCATCCATTGGCCAACCTCGACGAAGACGGCCCCTTGTGCCGCCGCCCATTCGTGGCTGGGCGTCAGGCGACGGGGACGGAAATGCGGCCCCGTATCGCCGCCACCGAGAACAGCCATGGAAACTGGGGTGTAGGGCGGGCGGAAGATGGTCGTTCCGGTCTGGGGAATGGATTGCCCCGTCAGCTCGGCCATCACGGCAAGGGCCGTGACATTCGCCGTCTTGCCCTGATCGGTCGCCATGCCCAGCGTGGTCCAGCGTTTCAGATGCTCGACCGGCCGCATGTTCTCCTGATGGGCCAGCTTGATGTCCTTCACCGTCACATCATTCTGAAAATCCACCCAGGCGCGCGCCTTGCCCGGCACATGCCACAGCGGATGCTGGTTGCCTTTGGCATCGCTGGCCGCGGGCAGGTCTGGCAGGTTTGCCGAAATCCCCAGATCAGCCAGTGCCGCGCGGGCAGCCTCTGCCCCGTTCATCAGCGCGGCCTGTGTCGTGCCCTGTCCCGCAGCAGCGCCCGCCACCGTCAGACCGGGCGGGCCGCCTGCGGGCGCGGGCAGGAAGGCCTGATGCGCCTCGGACCATTCCGGGCGGCCCCGGTGATGCGAGGCAAGGTGCAGGTTCGGGTTCCAGCCGCCTGCGACGCCCAAGACCCCGGCCTTGATCCAGACGGGCGCAGCGTCTCGGGTAATCTGCACATGGCTCAGGCCAAGGCGGCCCTTGGTATCGGTCACCACGGACCCGGCAAAAAGCGGGTACTGGCCCAGTGCCTTTGCATCCCGGCGCGGATCGATGACGGCGGTGACCTGCACACCCTTGGCCACCAGATCGGCGGCGGTGCGGTGGCCATCATCGTTGCTGGTAAAGATCGCCACCTTGTCGGCGGGGCAGGCCGCCCAGCGGTGGACATAGGCGCGCAATGCCCCGGCCAGCATGATGCCGGGCCGGTCGTTGTTGGCGAAAGGAATATGCCGCTCGGTCGCACCCGCCGCCAGAATGATGCGCTTGGCCGTGATGCGCCACAGGGTTTGCCGCACGGTTGCGGGCGTGGGCAGATGATCGCCCACCCGCTCGACCGCGCCATAGATGCCATGATCGAAGGCGCCGAACACCGTGGTGCGGCGCAGAATGCGCAGGTTGGGCAGGCTGACGAGTTCAGCCTCTGCCTCCGCCACCCAATCGGGGGCCGGGCGATCGCCCAGAGCTTCGCCCTCGGCAAGCAGCCGACCACCAAGGCGGAAATCCTCATCCGCCAGGATGACCCGCACACCCGACCGCGCCGCTGTCAGCGCCGCCGCAAGTCCCGCCGCCCCCCCGCCGATCACCAGCAGGTCGCAATGCAGGAACCCCTTGTCATAGGCGTCCGGGTCGGGCTGCATCGACATCGCGCCCAAGCCCGCCGCGCGGCGGATCATCGGCTCGTAGAGCTTTTCCCAGAAGACTTTGGGCCACATGAAGGTCTTGTAATAGAAGCCCGCCGCAAAGAACGGCGACAGCAGGTCATTAACCGCCAGCAGGTCAAACCCCAGCGGGCCGACATGGTTCTGGCTGGTCGCCTCCAGCCCCTCAAACAACTCGGCCACGGTGGCCCGCGTGTTCGGCTCGGCCCGCGCGCCGCCGCGCAGGATGACAAGGGCGTTCGGCTCCTCGGACCCCGCCGCGAAAATCCCGCGCGGGCGGTGATATTTGAAACTGCGCCCGACCAGCCGGACGCCATTGGCCAGCAGGGCAGAGGCCAGCGTGTCGCCGGGATGACCGGTATAGCCTTGGCCGTTGAAGCTAAAGCGCAGGGTCTTGCTGCGGTCGATCAGGCCGCCGGACAGCCGGGTCATTTCTGCCTCCGCAGCGCCACGTCACGCGCCAGTTCCGCACCCAAAATCTCATGCGTCAGGGTGTTGCGGGTCACGACCAGCCAACTGCGGTCACCCTGTTCGTGAAACCACAACTCGCGGTGAATGCCCGCGGGGTTGTCGCGCAGGTACACATAGTCGCAAAACGCCGGCAGCGCGCCCTCGGCCATGCCATCGGGCCGGTTCAACAGGCTGGCGTCGCCCAGATAGGTAAATTCCTGCGCATCGCGCGGGCCAAGCAGGGGATGGGGGATCAGCATGTCGCGACCTTCAGTGCAGGTTGGGTTGGGCACCCATGCCCTTTTCATCAATGACATGGCCACGCTCGAAGCGGTCCAGCCGCATGAACCGCGTGGTGTCGTGGGTCTGGCCGGTGGCCAGCAGATGGGCAAAGGCATAGCCGCTGGCCGGCGTCGCCTTGAACCCGCCATAGCACCAGCCGGCATTGAGAAAGAGGCCCTCGACCGGCGTCTTGTCGATGATCGGCGTGCCGTCCATCGACATGTCCATGATGCCGCCCCAGGTGCGCAAAAGACGCGCCCGCCCGATCATCGGCATCAGGGCCATGCCGCCCTCGGCCACATCCTCGATCACCGGCAGGTTGCCGCGCTGGGCGTAAGAGTTGTAGCCGTCGATATCGCCGCCAAAGACGAGGCCGCCTTTGTCGGACTGGCTGACATAGAAATGCCCCGCGCCGAAGGTGATCACGCCGGGGATCAGCGGCTTCAGCCCCTCGGACACGAAGGCCTGCAAGACATGGCTTTCGATCGGCAGGCGCATTCCGGCCATCGCCATCACGCGGCTGGAACTGCCCGCGACCGCCACGCCCACCTTGCCCGCACCGATATAGCCGCGAGAGGTTTCAACCCCCAGCACGCGGCCGTTTTCGATGCGGAACCCCGTCACTTCGCAGTTCTGGATCAGATCGACCCCATGTATGTCGGCCCCTCGGGCATAGCCCCAGGCCACGCCATCATGCCGGGCCGTGCCCGCGCGGCGCTGCACCAGCCCGCCCTTGATCGGGAACCGCGCGTTGTCGAAATTCAGATAGGGCGCCATCTCGCGCACCTGATCACGGTTCAAAAGCTCCGCATCCGCCCCGGCCAGCAGCATGGCATTGCCGCGCCGCCGGTAGGCATCGCGCTGGCCGTCGGTATGGATCAGGTTCAAAATCCCGCGCTGGCTGACCATGGCGTTGAAATTGAACTCCTGCTCCAGCCCCTCCCACAGCTTCATCGAAAATTCGTAGAACGGCTCGTTACCGGGCAGCAGATAGTTCGACCGGATGATCGTGGTATTGCGGCCAATGTTGCCGGACCCAAGCCAGCCCTTTTCCAGAACCGCAATCCGCGCCTGCCGGAAGGTCTTGGCAAGGTAATAGGCCGTTGCCAGCCCGTGTCCGCCGCCGCCCACGATGACATAATCATAGGCAGGCTGCGGGTCGGGGTTGCGCCACAGGGGCTTCCACCCCTTGTGGCCTGTCAGTGCCTCGGCAATGACGCGGAAACCGGAAAAGCGCATGGGGTTCGTCCGTCAGATATCCAGCGTATTGTCCCGCTCCCACTGGGTCAGGTGCGAGGTATAGGCGTTCCATTCCTGCGTCTTCAGCTTGAGATAGGCCGCCGAGAATTCGGTGCCCATCGCGGCCTTGAGCCCTTCGTCCTCGTCATAGGCGCGGATCGCGTCGAGGAGGTTCAGCGGCAGCTTGGGCGCGCCGGTGACGGTGTGGCCTTCGGCATACATGTCGATGTCCCACCGCTTGCCGGGGTCTGCCTTGGATTTCAGGCCCGACAGACCGGCGGCGATGATGACCGCCTGCAACAGATAGGGGTTCACCGCGCCATCGGGCAGGCGCAGCTCAAACCGTCCCGGCCCTGGCACGCGCACCATATGGGTGCGGTTGTTGCCGGTCCATGTGACTGTGTTCGGCGCCCAGGTCGCGCCCGAAATCGTACGCGGCGCGTTGATGCGTTTATAGCTGTTGACCGTGGGGTTGGTGATTACCGCCAGCGCCGAGGCGTGCTTCATGATCCCGCCCAGGAAATGGCGGCCCTGATCCGACAGGCTGAGTTCCTTGCCGGGGTCGGAAAAGGCGTTCTTGCCATCCTTGGTCCAGACCGAGATATGCGCGTGGCAACCATTCCCCGTCAGCCCCATGAACGGCTTGGGCATGAAGGTTGCCCGCAGCCCGTGCTTTTCGGCGACCGAGCGCACCATGAACTTGAAGAACGAATGCTTGTCAGCCGTGGCCATCGCGCCATCGTATTTCCAGTTCATCTCGAACTGGCCGTTCGCATCCTCGTGGTCGTTCTGGTAAGGCTCCCAGCCCAATTCCAGCATGTGATCGCAAATCTCGGCGATCACGTCATAGCGGCGCATCACCGCCTGCTGGTCATAGCAGGGCTTCACGGCGGTATCGGCACCATCCGAAATGGCCAAGCCATCGGGGGTCAGCAGGAAAAACTCCGGCTCGACCCCGGTTTTCACCTCCAGCCCCATCTCGGCAGCTTCGGCGATCAGGCGGGCCAGCGTATTGCGCGGGGCCTGCGCCAGATCGGGGCCGCCCGCCATCACACAGTTTGACGCGACCCAGGCCACATCCTTTTTCCACGGCAGTTGAATGACCGAAGGGGCATCCGGCACCGCCAGCATATCGGGGTGGGCGGGCGTCAGGTCCAGCCAGGTGGCAAAGCCGGCAAAGCCCGCACCATCCACCTGCATGTCGGCAATCGCCTGTGACGGTACCAGCTTGGCCCGCTGCGCGCCAAACAGGTCGGTGTAGGAAATCATGAAATATTTAATGCCCTTCTCGCGGGCAAAGGCGGCAAGATCGGTCATTCGGCGTGTCCCTGTTGAAAGGAGGATGAGGGCGCGGGCGGGATACGTTGCCCCGCCCGTCGGAATGGGGTCAAAGGCCGGACTTGCCGGGGATCCAGTCGGTGCCCGCAAGGGGAACGCCCGCCATGGCCGCAGCCTCGATGGTCAGGGCGCACAGGTCTTCGGGTTCCAGATTGTGGACATGGCTTTTGCCGCAGGCGCGGGCGATGGTCTGGCATTCCAGCGTCAGCACGGCGAGGTAATTGCGCAACCGGCGTGCGGCCTCTACCGGGTCCAGCCGCTTCATCAGATCGGGGTCTTGCGTCGTGATCCCGGCCGGGTCCTTGCCTTCGTGCCAGTCGTCATAGGCATCTGCGGTGGTGCCAAGGGCCGCGTATTCCGCGCTCCATTTCGGGTCATTCTCGCCCAGTGCGATCAGCGCGGCGGTGCCGATGGCAACGGCATCGGCACCCAGGGCCAGCGCCTTCGCCACATCAGCCCCGGTACGGATGCCGCCCGACACGATCAGTTGCACCTTGCGGTGCATCCCAAGGTCTTGCAGCGCCTTTACCGCAGGGCGAATGCAGGCCAGCGTCGGCTGGCCGACATGTTCGATGAACACATCCTGCGTGGCGGCGGTGCCGCCCTGCATCCCGTCCAGCACAACCACATCGGCCCCGGCCTTCACAGCCAAAGCGGTGTCATAGTAGGGGCGCGCACCGCCGATTTTCACATAGATCGGCTTTTCCCAGCCCGTGATCTCGCGGATCTCAAGGATCTTGATTTCCAGATCGTCCGGCCCGGTCCAATCGGGGTGACGGCAGGCCGAGCGCTGGTCGATCCCCACCGGCAGGTTGCGCATACTGGCCACGCGCTGGGTGATCTTCTGGCCCAACAGCATGCCGCCGCCGCCGGGTTTCGCACCCTGCCCCACCACAATCTCAATCGCATCGGCGCGGCGCAAATCGTCGGGGTTCATGCCATAGCGGCTGGGCAGGTATTGATAGACCAGCTTTTCGGAATGCCCGCGCTCCTCATCCGTCATCCCGCCGTCGCCGGTGGTGGTCGAGGTGCCGGCCATCGTGGCCCCCCGCCCCAACGCCTCTTTGGCCGGGCCAGAAAGCGCGCCGAACGACATCCCGGCGATGGTCACCGGGGTTTTCAGCTCAATCGGCTTTTTGGCAAACCGCGTGCCCAGAACCACCGTGGTGTCGCATTTCTCGCGATACCCTTCCAAAGGATAGCGGCTGATCGAGGCGCCAAGGAACAAGAGGTCGTCGAAATGCGGCACGCGGCGTTTGGCGCCACCGCCGCGGATGTCATAAATGCCGGTCGCAGCGGCGCGGCGGATTTCCGAGTTGATCTCGGGGCTGAAGGTCCAGCTGTCGCGCGGCTTGGTTTGCGGGGTCTTGTCCATTCTAGGGTCCTCAGTACGCGCCAGCGTGATCAACGTGGAAATTGTAAAGCTTGCGGGCAGAGCCATAACGCTTGAACTCTTCGGGCTTGGCATCGGCACCAGACCGGGCCAGAAGGTCGGTCAGGATCGCGATATGTTCAGGCCGCATCTCTTTCTCGATGCAGTCGGACCCCAGCGACTTAACGCTCCCGCGCACGAACAGCCGCGCCTCATACAGGCTGTCGCCCAAGGCATCGCCCGCATCGCCCAACACCACCAGATTGCCCGATTGCGCCATGAAGGCCGACATATGGCCCACGTTGCCGAAAACGACGATGTTGATGCCCTTCATCGAGATGCCGCAGCGGGACGAGGCATTGCCCTTGATCACCAGCAGCCCGCCATGCCCGGTGGCCCCGGCATACTGGCTGGCGTCGCCTTCGATGATCACGGTGCCCGACATCATGTTTTCGGCGACACCCGGCCCGGCCGATCCGGTCACATGCACCGTCGCCTGCTTGTTCATGCCCGCGCAGTAATAGCCGGTCGATCCCTTGACCGTCACTTCGATGGGCGCATCCAGACCCACGGCAACGGCATGGGCGCCACGGGGGTTTTCAATTGCCCAGGCGGTCTGGTTGGTCTTGGCCGCCTGCGCCTGCAACAGCGCGTTCAGGTCGCGCAAGCTGGTGGTGGCCATGTCGATGGTCTGCATTCTCAACGCTCCCAGAAATACACGGTGGCGGGTTCGGGTTCCCAGATGCGGGCGTCGTCGATGCCGGGCAGCTTGGCAAAAGCGCGGTATTCGGAGCCGAAGGCCACATAATCGGCCGTCTCGGCCATGACGGCAGGCTTGCAGGCGACCGGATCGCGCACCACGCCAAAGCCGTTCCTGGTGCCCACGACAAAGGTGAAGAACCCGTCCAGGTCCTGCAACGTGCCGTCCAGCGCCTGCCCCAGATTGGCCCCTTCGGCCAGACGGGACGAGATATAGCAGGCCGCCACCTCGGTATCGTTCTGGGTCTGTGGCACAAAGCCCTTGGCTGACAGAACCCGGCGCATCTGGTTGTGGTTCGACAGGCTGCCGTTATGCACAAGGCACTGGTCATCGCCGGTTGAAAACGGGTGCGCGCCCAGCGTGGTCACAGCACTTTCGGTCGCCATCCGGGTATGGCCGATGCCGTGGCTGCCGCCCATATCGCGAATGCCAAAGCGGGCTGCAACATCCTTGGGCAGACCAACCTCTTTGAAAATCTCCATCGAATGGCCGGTGCCCATGATGCGCAGGCCGCGCGCCGTCAAGAACGCCCGCGCCGCCGCCTCGGTGCCTTCGGGCAGCGACAGGACCGCATGGGTATCCAGCACCTTGATCGCCACCGGTGCGCCCAGAACCTCGGCCAGCGCCGCATCCAATCCGGCGAAGGACACCTTGGGGGTATCGGACTGGATCGTCATTTTCAGGCCGTCCTGCGCGTCGCCGTAAATCGCGATGCCCGCGCTGTCGGGGCCGCGGTCGGTCATGGTGATCAGCATATCGGTCAACATGCTGCCCAGCTCTGGCCGCAGCGCCTCATTCTTCAGAAACAGGCCAACGATGCCACACATGAGTGCCTCCGTTCTTTCCCGGCGATCCGCCGTCTTGGATTGACTAAATGGAAACTAATTTTCCCATAAAGATAATTTGCGCGAAAAGAAGGTATTTTTCTAGAAAAGAAAAAAGCGCCCGGAAATTGGGCGCTTTGCGGGGCGGAAGCTGGGGTACTGGCTATTTCGCTTGCGGATAGGTGATGATCGACAGGTATCGCGCCGGCAGCTCGATCAGGGTTTCCGGCCCATGCGGTGCATCTGAGTCGAACAGCAGGCTGTCACCCGGTTCCAGCCGGTAAATCTGGTCGCCGTGGCGGTAATCGACAACGCCCTCCAGCATATACAGCATTTCGATGCCTTCATGCTGAAAGGTCGGGAAGCGGTCGCTCTCGGTTGAAAGCACGATCAGATAGGGCTCCACCACCACGCCGGAATTGTTCGATCCGATATGGCCCAAGAGGTGATACTGATGCCCCGCGCGGGTGCCAGCGCGTTCGATCTCTACCCCCTGCCCGGCCTTGACATGCATGGCCCCACGCACTTCCTCATAGCCGGAAAACAACTGCACCAGCGGCACGCGCAGCGCATTGGCCAGCACCTGCAAGGTGGTCAGCGAGGGCGAGATGACACCGTTTTCGATCTTGGACAGCATCCCGACAGACAGCCCTGTCTGCGCCGCAAGGTCAGACCCGGTCATCCGCTGACGCTTGCGCAATTCGCGCACTTGGCGGCCGATCGCCACCTCCAGGTTCTTCTCGCGGCCATCGCGCAGAGCATGGGGGTTCTGGGTCAGGCGCGCGTCGCTTGCGGCCGTTTGGTCGGTCATTGCCTGTCTCTTGTCCTGCACCGCCCCATGCGGTCGGGCAATGGTGAAAGACTTGTCCGGCAGGGTCAAGGCGGCTGGCCGCCCGGCGCCGGTTCAAACGGCGGGCGCAATCCCTTCCACAATCACCACATGGGCGATGCTGGCCGCTTCGCGCCGCGCCAGCGCCGCCTGATATTCTGCCGAGGCGTAACAGGCCTTTGCCGCCGCCAACGACGGGAATTCGATGATCACATGGCGGTCAAGCACCGGCCCTTCCAGCACCTCGCTGGCCCCGCCCCGCGCCAGGAACCGCCCGCCATAGGCGGCAAAAGCCACCGGGCCAAGGCGCTGGTATTCGGCATAGGCGACCGGGTCGGTCACGGTGACATGGGCAATCCAATAGGCGGTCATGGCGTCTCGATCAGCAGGCTATGGGCGATTTCGGCGGCATCGTCCAGATGATCGCGGACCGCCTGTTCGGCGGCGCGCGGATCACTGCGGCAGATCGCCTCGCAAATCCGCGCCATATGCACCGGGCCAGCAATGCGGCGATTGGTACTTGCCAGCGTCAGCGCCCGCAGCCGCGAGATACGCCCGTTCAGCCGCTTGACGATCTCCCAGGCGATGTCATGCCCGGCAGAGGTAAAGATCACCTCATAAAACGCGGTCGTGGTGTCGCGCGTCCGGCTTGCCACCCCTTCTCCAACCGCAACCTCCAGCGCGGCCAGTGCGGCTTGCAGGCGGGCATGAACCCTGGCATCGGCCTTGCGCGCGCAGGCGGCGGCGGCATCCGCCTCCAGCAGGCGGCGAATGTCATAGATCTGGCGTGCACGGGGCCAATCCAGCGCCGCCACCACCGGCCCGCTGCGCGGCATGGTTTCCACCAGCCCCTCGGCCTCCAGCACGCGAATCGCCTCGCGCACGACCGAGCGCGAGACGCCCAACTGGTCGCACAAGGTGCGTTCCACCAGACGGTCACCGCCGTTGAACCGGGCAGAGATGATGGCGTTGCGCAATCGCTCGACCGCCAATTCACGCAGCGTGGTCGGCGAATGTTCTATCCGCAGGTCGGTGTCATGGGTCTGATCCATCCCGCAACTTTAGCCACGAGCACGGCAGCTCGCAACAAAAAGTTGACATTCGGTATTATGGAATACCAACATACCAAAAATCCCACGCCGGAGGCCGCCATGCCCGCACAGATTCGCAAAACCTACCTCAATATCGAGACGACGCTGATCGAAGGGGGCCGTGCCGCGCCAAAACCGCTGCGGCTGATCTCGGCGGCGGCGGTGCTGAAGAACCCCTGGGCCGGGCGCGGATTTGTCGAAGATTTGAAGCCCGAGATCCACGCCATTGCCCCCGAACTGGGCAAGCTGCTGACAGCGATGATTCTGGAGGCAGCGGGGGGTGCCGACAATGTGGAAGGTTATGGCAAGGCCGCCGTGGTGGGGCTGGACGGTGAGTTGGAGCACGCCAACGCGCTGATCCACACCCTGCGCTTTGGCAACCATTACCGGCACGCGCTGGGGGCCAAGACCTACCTGGCCTTCACCAATGTGCGCGGCGCGGCGAACACGCCGGTCATGATCCCCCTGATGGACAAGCATGACGAAGGCCGCCGCTCGCATTACCAGACCATCCATTTCGCCATTCCCGATGCCCCTGCGGCGGATGAGATCATCGTGGCGCTGGGGGCCTCGACCGGCGGGCGCCCGCATCACCGCATCGGCGACCGCTATCAGGACCTGAAGGATCTGGGCCATGATGTCGCAAACCCTGCGGCTGTCTGACGGCGCGACCGCCCGTTTGCTGGTGGCAGGAGCGGGAGAGCCGTTGCTGCTGATCCACGGCGTCGGCCTGCGGGCCGAAGCCTGGGGTCCGCAGATAGAGGCGCTGGCAACCTCGGCACGGGTGATCGCGGTCGATATGCCGGGCCACGGCGACAGCAGCCCCCTGCCCCCCGGTGCCCGCCTGCCCGATTACGTCGCCTGGGCCGCGCACGTCATTGCTGCGCTGGGGCTTGGGCCGGTCAATGTGGCAGGCCATTCCATGGGGTCGTTGATCGCGGCGGGCCTTGCCGTCGAACATCCCGATCTGGTGCGCCGGGTCGCCCTTCTGAATGGAGTTCACCGCCGGGATGACGCCGCCCGTGCCGCTGTTCTGGCCCGCGCCGCCCAGATTTCCGCAGGCCAGGGCGGCATCGATGCCCCCCTTACCCGCTGGTTCACCGAGCAAGAGGCCACCCAACGCCAGCAGGTCGCTGGCTGGCTGGGCCAGGTCAACCCGGCAGGCTATGCCGCAGCCTATCGCGCCTTTGCGGAGGGCGATTGCGTCTATGCCGACCGTCTGGGCGAAATCCGCTGCCCCCTGCTGGCCCTGACCGCCGATGGTGATGCCAATTCCACCGGCCTGATGTCGCAAAGCATGGCCGCCTTGGCCCCCTTAGGTCGCGCTGTGGTGATTCCTGGCCACCGCCACATGGTCAACCTGACCGCCCCGGCAGAAGTAACCGCCGCGCTGAGAGACTGGCTTGCAACCAAGGAGATACCGGCATGACCATGCCCGAATCCCGCCCTGATCCCCGCGCGCTTCGCGACGCCTTCGGTTGTTTCATGACCGGGGTCACCGTTGTCACCACCACGACGGCAGAGGGCAAGCCGGTGGGTTTTACCGCCAATTCCTTCTCGTCAGTCTCGCTTGATCCGCCGCTTTTGCTGGTTTCCATCGCCAACAGTTCCACCAACCTTGCCGCATTTGCCAATGGCAAGGGCCTGGCCGTCAACATTCTGGCCGAGGGGCAAAAGGATATCTCTTCTACCTTCGCCCGCCCGTCCGAGGACCGCTTTTCCACCGTTTACTGGCGGCAAGGCCCGGTTGGCTCACCCTTGATTGCAGGCGCTTCGGCCTGGTTCGACTGCACGCTGGAACAGGCGATTCCTGCGGGTGACCACACGATCCTGATCGGCCGTATCGGCGCCTTTGAGGCGACGCCCGCGCCCGGCCTTGGCTATTACCGGGGCGCCTATGTCACCCCGGCGCAGACGGCGGCGCAATTGCCCGCCGGGCCGGACGTGGTGATCACCGCCATTCTGGAATGTGAAGGCAAGGTCCTGTTGCAGGATGACGGGCGCGGCGGGCTGACCCTGCCCATGGCGCGCGTGGGCCGCGAAGGGGTGCAGGTGGCCCTTGCCCAACTGATCGCGGGCACCGGCCTGCCCGCCACCGCGGGCGAGATTTATGCCGTTTACGACGACGTGGCACAAGGCAAGCAGCACATCGCCTTTCGCTGCCCCGCCAGCCCCGGCACCCCCGCCAAGGGCAGCTTTGTCGATCTTTCACCCGAGGGGGTCGCCGATGTCACCGACCCGGCCATGCTGACCATGCTGGAACGCCTCGCCGCCGAGGCCCGCATCGGCAATTACGGCCTTTACTTCGGGACACATGAGCAGGGACGCGTGCAACGGATCGGGGAAAGGAAAGACCCATGAAATTCTCACTCTTCATCCATATGGAGCGCGTTTCGGCCGAAGATGACCAAAAGCAGCTTTATGATGAGATGATCGAGCTGTGCCGCATGGCCGACGAAGGCGGAATGCACGCCATCTGGACCGGCGAACATCACGGCATGAACTTTACCATCGCGCCGAACCCGCTTCTGAACCTTGTCGATCTGGCGCGACGCACCAGGAATGTGCGCCTTGGCACCGGCACGGTGATTGCCCCCTTCTGGCATCCGATCCGGCTGGCGGGTGAAGCGGCGATGGCGGACATCATCATGGACGGGCGGCTTGACCTTGGCGTGGCGCGCGGCGCCTACAGTTTTGAATACGAACGGCTGATGCCGGGGCTGGAGGCCTGGGGCGCGGGCGGGCGGATGCGCGAACTGATCCCGGCGGTCAAGGCTTTGTGGGAGGGCGACTACACCCACGAGGGCGAATATTGGCAGTTTCCGAAAACCACCGCCTCGCCCAAACCCCTGCAACAGCCCGGCCCGCCGATCTGGGTTGCGGCGCGCGACCCCAACAGCCATGACTTTGCCGTCTCGCAGGGGTGCAACGTGCAGGTGACGCCGCTGCATCTGGGCGATGAAGAGGTGGTGAGCCTGATGGAGCGGTTCAACGCCGCCTGCGCCGCCCACCCAGAGGTGCCGCGCCCCAAGATCATGGTCCTGCGCCACGCCTATGTTGCCGACAGCGAGGCGGATGCCCAACTTGCCGCTGACGAAATCAACAAGTTCTACTGCTACTTTGGCGCATGGTTCAAAAACGAACGCCCGATTTCGCAGGGGTTGATTCAAGAGCTGACCGACGCCGAAATCGCGGCCCATCCATTCTATTCGGCGGCCGCGATGCGCAAGAACCAGATCATCGGCGAACCGGCCGAGGTGATCGAACGTATCAAGGGCTATGAGGCGCTGGGGTATGACGAGTTCAGCTTCTGGATCGACACCGGGATGAGCTTTGCGCGCAAGAAAGCCTCGCTTGAGCGGCTGATCCGCGATGTAATGCCCGCCTTCGCCTGAACAGGAGCTGCGATGGATCGCTTTCAGCACTATATCGACGGCGCGTTCGAGGATGGCTCGGACAGCTTCGACAGCCTTGACCCGGCGACCGGCAGCCCTTGGGCCACCATGCCCAAGGCCAGCGCGGGTGATGTGGACCGGGCGGTGCGGGCGGCCCATCGCGCCTTTTTCTCCGGCCCCTGGCCCGCGCTGACCGCGACGGCGCGGGGCAAACTGCTGATGCGGCTGGCCGATCTGGTGCAGGCGGCGGCGCCCGATCTGGCGCGGCTGGAAACCCGCGATACCGGCAAGATCATCCGCGAAACCAGCGCGCAGATCGCCTATGTCGCGGAATATTATCGCTATTACGCGGGCTTTGCCGACAAGATCGAGGGCGCGCATCTGCCGATTGACAAGCCGGATATGGAGGTGTGGCTGCGCCGCGAACCCGTGGGCGTAGTGGCCGCCATTGTGCCGTGGAACAGCCAGTTGTTCCTGTCGGCGGTAAAACTTGGGCCTGCCCTTGCGGCGGGCTGCACCGTGGTGCTGAAGGCCAGCGAGGACGGCCCCGTGCCCCTGCTGGCCTTTGCCCGGCTGGTGCATGAAGCGGGTTTCCCTGCCGGCGTCGTCAACATCCTGACCGGCGGGCCAGAGGCGGGGGCGGCGCTGACCAGCCACCCCAAAGTTGCCCATATCGCCTTTACCGGCGGGCCAGAGACAGCGCGCCATATCGTGCGCGGCTCGGCCGAGAACCTTGCCAAGGTCTCGCTGGAACTGGGCGGCAAATCGCCCTTCATCGTCTTTGACGACGCAGATCTGGACAGCGCGGCCAATGCGCAGGTGTCCGGCATCTTCGCCGCCACAGGGCAAAGCTGTGTCGCGGGATCGCGCCTGTTGGTGCAACGCGGCGTCAAGGACGCTTTCCTTGCCCGGCTGAAGGCAAAGGCCGAAACCGTGGCCATCGGCGCGCCCGACCGGATGGAAACCGAGGTCGGCCCCCTTTGCACCGCCCGCCAGCGCGACCGGATTGCAGCGCTGATCGCCGCATCGCTGGCGGCGGGCGCGACGCTGGTGACTGGGGGCAAAGCGCCCGACAATGCCGGCTTTTACTTTCCACCGACGATCCTTGATTGCAGCGACGTGCCCGACGCCCCTGCCCTGCGGCAGGAATTCTTTGGCCCGGT
>DDEX01000078.1:271-2896 GCA_002336845.1 Rhodobacteraceae bacterium UBA1943 | reverse complement strand
ATGATCCGGGGCATCCGCGCCGGGGTTGTCTGGGTCAACACCTACCGCGCCGTCTCGCCCATTGCGCCCTTTGGCGGGCATGGCCTTTCGGGATATGGCCGCGAGGGCGGGCTGGCGGCGGCGCTGGATTACACCACCGTCAAGACCGTCTGGCTGCGCACCTCGGACGAGCCGATTCCAGACCCGTTCGTGATGCGCTGACCCGCCGTTACCAGACCCAGTTCTGTGGCTCCCAGGCATAGGCCTCGCCGCGGCGGGCAACATGGCCCAGCCCCGGGAATGGGAAGTGATAGACCATCGTCAGCACCCGGTCGGTCGCCAGCCGGTCCAGCAGCTTTTTGCGCGTCGCAACCGCCAGCGGCGCGTCCTGATCAAAGATCGGCTGCCACTCCGGATGCGCCATCGCCGCCACCGAATGGTGGACAACATCGGTGGTGTGAAACAGCGTTTCATAGCCATCCGAGACGATCAGCGACAGATGCCCCGGCGTGTGCCCCGGCGTCGGCACGGCATGAACGCCGGGCACGATTTCGGCCTCGCCCTTGACCAGATGCACCCGGTCGTGAATTGCGGCGAAGACCGCCTTTGCCGTTGCAATGGTGTAGGCCTTGAAATCCTCGGGGAAATGCAGACCCGACAGATCGGGGCCTTCCTGGGACCAGAAGGCCCATTCCGCATCGCTGATGTAATATTGCGCATTCGGGAAGGCCAACGCCCCATCCGGCCCCGTCACCGCCAGAATATGGTCGGGATGCGCGTGGGTGATGATCACGGTGTCGATATCCTTGGGGTCCACACCGGCAAGCCGCAGATTGGCCGGCAGCGCGCCCATCTTGGGGCCCAGCGCCGAGGTGCCGCCCGGATCGACCAGAACCAGGTTCTTCCCGGTGTTCAGAAGCAGATGGTTCATGTGGAACAGGTCGCGCCTGGCATCCAGATAATGGTCTGACGCCAGCGCCTCAAAGTCCTTGGCATCGGCATTCAATCCCACCGAAGGGAAAAGCGGCTCGATCACCAACGCGCCATCGCTGATGGAAAGCGCGTCGAAAGAGCCGATCTTGAAGGGATAGAACCGCGGTGGGCCAACCAGCGGCAGCGCGGCGGGCGCAGCATTTGCGCGCCCCGAAAGGGTGCTTGCCGCCGCGAGCACGGCGGCGCCGGCAAACAGGCCGCGCCGTGTAACGCCCGGCATCGCGAACGTGGGCATCTGGGATGAGGCAGTCATGGGATTCTCCTTGCTATGCGCCGGAGACTTCTATTTATAGACCAAACTGTCAATAATTGGTTTTTCAAATTTATCTACTAAAACATTTGCTCACATCTCCTTATTTATATATAATGACCAACATGACGGAAAATAAACCAGCACGCGGTCGCCCGCGCGAGTTTGACACGGATGCCGCGCTTGAGGCAGCGATGCGGCTGTTCTGGCGCCAGGGGTATGAGGCAACCTCGATGTCCGACCTCGTGGCTGCCATCGGCATCAACCGCGCTAGCGTCTATGCTGCCTTCGGCGACAAGGAGCAGTTGTTCCTGCGCGTGCTTGACCGTTACCGCGACCTGTTCTCGCGCCGCCCGCTTGCAGCCCTGACCGAAATCGATGACCCCCATGCGGCCTTGGTGGCGTTTCTGGAACGCACGACCGAGCATCTGACCGATGAGCGGATGCCACGCGGCTGCCTGTTCGCCAATTCAATCCTGGAAAGCCCGCAAGGGTCCGAGCATATCTGCCGCACCGTCGCCAGCGGTGTCGCCGATCTGGAGGACATGCTCTATCGTGTTGCGCAGGCTGCGGTGGCCCGCGGGCAGGTGCCGCCGGGCACCGACTGCCGCGCCCTGGCCCGGTTCTATGTTGGGGTCGCGCAGGGCATGGCGCTCATCGCCAAAGTGTCGGCAGACCGCTCTCAGATCGGCGATATTGCCCGCACCAGCCTTGCGGCCTGGCCCCGGATGCCGGTGGCCGCCTAGGCCGTCAGGCCCATGGCCAAAGGCGAAGGGCCCTACATCCGCCCGGTCTTGCGCAACCGCACATGCCAGGACAGCGCCTCTTCCAGAATATGCGGGGTATGGCCACCGAACTGGCAGGCCCGTTGGTAATAATCTTCCAGCGACGCCCGCCATTCCGGCGCCGCGCAGTGCGCTATCACTCGCCGCGCCCGCTCGCGCGGGGCAAGACCCCGCAGGTCGGCAAGACCATGTTCCGTGACCAGAATATCCACGTCATGCTCGGTGTGATCGACATGGCTGACCATCGGCACCACCGACGAAATTGCCCCGCCCTTGGCGGTTGATTTCGAAACGAAGATTGACAGCAGCGCATTGCGGGCAAAATCGCCCGACCCGCCGATGCCGTTCTGGATACGCGNNCATAGATGTCAAATTCCAGCGCGGTATTGATGGCAATCAGGCCCAGACGGCGCACCACCTCGGGGTGGTTCGAAATTTCCTGCGGGCGCAGGATCAGGCGCGATTTGTAGCGGTCGAAATCCGGCATCACCTGTGCGTTCTTCGCCTGAGACAGCGTGATCGAAGAGCCGGAGGCAAAGGTCATCTTGCCAGCATCCATCAGGTCAAAGGTCGAATCCTGCAAGACCTCGGAATACATCTTCAGGTCATGGAACGGGC
>DDEX01000078.1:0-163 GCA_002336845.1 Rhodobacteraceae bacterium UBA1943 | reverse complement strand
GCACGATGGCCGCGATTTTCTCGGGCGGAATCGGGATATAGGGCAGGCCAATGCGGCTGTCTGGCGTCACCACCGGAATCGGCATCCGGTTGGGGCGGTAGGTCGGGATGAAGATGTCGTGCAGCCCTTCGAAGGACAAAGGCTGCGCGGTGTTGATCTCGAC
>DDEX01000039.1 GCA_002336845.1 Rhodobacteraceae bacterium UBA1943 | reverse complement strand
CCTGAAACAGCGCGGCGCGGTGCATGGCCAGCCCGGGGGCCTGCGGTCGGTAGCAGACATCCAGCGCCACGCGCCGACCCGAATGGCCAAGCATCCGCCCAATCGGTGCGCCCAACTGGCGGGCGTTTTCGGCAGCGCCGATCGCCTCCAGCACGGCCATGCCGACCGGCTGCACGACCAGACCCGACCCCACCGGGCGCGGGCGGTCGAACCGCTCGGCCAAGGTAACGCGGTGGCCGTCTTGCGCCAGCAGGCTGGCTGCGGCCAATCCGCCAATACCCGCCCCGAAAATTCCGATCACCAAGGATGCCATGCGCCCATCTGGACCAAAGTCGCGGCGGTCCGCAAGCCGGGCCGCGCGGTGTCGGCGGCAGGATTTCCCGACTGGCGGCAAGGGCCAAGTCGCTTTACGGTTCTGTCACATTTCCGTGCGGGGCCCTGATGGACGGCATTCTTGTTCTGATCGCGCTGGCGGTGCTGGCCATTCCGGTTTCGATCATCGCGCTGTTCGTGGGGCAGGCGGGTCTGCGCCGCCGGATCGCCACGCTGGAGGCAGAGCTGGCCCTGCGGCCCGACCGGCCCGCCGCCAATGCCGAGGTGCCGGTTCTTGCCCCGCCACCCGCGGCGCCGCTGGAACCCGCCCTCGAACCGCCGGTACTCCCAGTACCGCAGGCGCCAGGGGATGCTGCGCCTTCGCCCATGGCAGCATCTGTCTGGAACCGCGCCCGCAGAAGAGGTGGCGATGCGTGGAGCGGCGGCGAGGCGGGGGTGGACGCTGCGGCGCAAACGGCCAATGCGGCAGGGGCTGCGACCGAGCCGCCCCAACCTGTGGTTCCGGCCGGTCCCTCGCTGGGTACGCGGTTCTTTGGCTGGCTGCGTGACAACTGGGTCTATGCGGTGGCCGCGGCATCGCTGGCCTTGGCGGGCGTGTTCTTCGTGCAATATGGCATCGAGAACGGCTTGCTGCCGCCCGTCGCACGGGTGGCTGCGGCGCTGTTGCTCGGGCTTGCGCTGGTGGGTGCCGGCGAATGGCTGCGTCGCCGGCACGGAGATGGGGAAGAGGTCAGCACGGCCTATCTGCCGTCGGTGTTCAGCGGGGCGGGCATCGTGTCGATCTTTGCCGCGATCGTTGCTGCCCGGCAGATGTATGGGCTGATCGACGAAACCGTGGCCTTTGCGGGCCTGATGGCCACTGCCTCGGGCGCGGTGGCGCTGGGCTGGTTTTCGGGGCCGCTGCTGGTTGTGGTGGGGCTGTTGGGCGCGGCTTTTGCGCCCTTTCTTGTGGGGGGCAACAGTGGGGCGGCCCCCTGGCTATATGGGCATTACCTGCTGGTCCTGATGACCGGGCTGGCGGTGGATACGGTGCGCAAATGGCGCTGGCTGTCGGTGCTGGCGCTGGTTCTGGCCCATCTGGGGGCGGGGCTTTCCATGCTGGCCGGGGCAGGTGTGGCGGGGCATCTGATCTTTCTGGCGCTGTCGGCGGTGCTGACGGTGATCCTGTCGGATTTCGCGCTGGTGCCGCGTCTGGCCGGGCCAACGCTGGCGCAGATGGTGCTGAACCGGGGGCAAGGGGAAAGGCCGTCCGTCCCAGTGCGGCTGGCGCATGGGGCGATGCTGGTGGCGGTGCTGGGGTTGGTGTGCCAGACCGGCGGCGAGGGCGAGAACATGCTGGCCTTTGCCCTGCTGGCCGGGTTGGCGGTGCTGGTCCTGCTGTGGGCCGACCGGGCCGAAGGGCTGGACGATCTGGCCCTGTGGCCGGCGCTGGGCCTGCTGTTGCGCGTGGTGGTCGAGGCGACAGGGCCGGGCATGGCCTATTGGACCTTCGCCAATGCCGACCTGGCGCTGCGCCCGGCCGAAACCGCACCGCCGATGACCGTCAGTCTTATCTTGGGCATGGCCTTGGCGGTAAGCCTTGCCGCCGCGTGGCGATCGTTCCGGCCGGGATGGGCACGGCTTGGCTATGGGCTGGCGGCGGTGCTGGTGGCGCCGATTGCCGCGGCTGGGCTGGAGCTTTTCTGGCAACCGGCGCGCGTACTGGGGGCTTTCCCCTGGGCCTTGCATGTCATTGCACTGGCCGCGCTGATGACCGCTCTGGCCCTGCGCTATGCCAAGGTTGACGGCGGCGATTTCCGCCGCGCCGCCTATGCCACCCTGTCGGCGCTGTCGCTGATCGCGCTGGCGCTGTTCCTGCTGACAACCAAGGCCGCGCTGACGCTGGCGCTGGCGGTTCTGGCGCTGGTGGCGGCCCTGCTGGACCGGCGGTTCCGCCTGCCGGAAATGGGACTGTTCGTGCAGGTGGCGGCGGCGGTCCTGTCCTGGCGGCTGGTGGCCGATCCGGGACTGGACTGGGCCCTGAGCGCGCCCCTTGGGCAAGTGATCCTGGCCTTTGGTGGCACGCTGGCGGCGCTGGCGGCGGCCTGGATCGTCCTGCGCCCGCTGGAGCGGGTGATCACGCTGGGCATCGCTGAATCGGCGGTGGCAGGGTTGTCGGTGGTGTTCGTGAACGTCCTGATCTCGCGCTGGCTGATGGCGCGGGGGCAGGGTGATGTGGCGGGCCACTGGCAGGTGGGGGTGCGGCTTTTGCCCTTCCTGGCGCTGATGGCGGTGCAACTTTACCGCGCCGAGATGGGCGGCAAGTTGCGGCTGGTGCGGCTGGGGCTGGCGCTGATCGCAGCGGTTTGTGCGGCGGGGTTGATCCTGCTGTCGCTGACCGTTGCCAACCCGCTTTTGCAAGGCCCGTGGGAGGGCGGGGCGAAGGTGCTTGGCCCCTTGGTGCTGGATACGCTGCTGCTGGCCTATGGCTTGCCGGGGTTGGCGCTGCTGGCGCTGGGTCTGCGCTTTGCCCCCGTGGCCGGGCGGCGCCCGCTGCGGTTGGGCGCGCTGGGTGTGGGGGCGGCGCTGGTTCTGGTCTGGATCGCATTCGAGATCCGGCGCTTTTGGCAGGGCGATGTGTTGGGGGTGCCGGGGGTGCGGCAGGAAGAGCTGTATTCCTATACCGTCGCCATGCTGCTGATCGGGGCCGGGCTGCTGTATCAGGCGATTGCGCGCCGCTCGGCAACGCTGCGGGCGGTGGCGATGGTGGTGATCGGACTGACGGCGGCCAAGGTGTTCCTGATCGATGCCGCTGGCCTGTCGGGCCTGACGCGGGTGCTGAGTTTCCTGGGCCTTGGCCTGTCGCTGGCGGGCCTTGCCTGGCTGAACCGCTGGGCCGGGCAGGCGACGACGCGGCGCGACTAGCGCAACAAACGGTCCAGCTTGCGCGCCACGCGGGCCAGATGGGCCGCACGGCGGGCAGGTGTGGTGGCATCAATGCTGTAAAGCGCCAGATATCCCCGTCGGTGCAACGGATGGCAGAGGAACGCGCCAACAGCGCGCTGCAACTGCCGCCTGCCGGGCTGGCCGGAAAGCAGGCTGGCCAGCCGATTGCCGCCGAAGGTGGTGAACACCCCCAGCGCCCGGATATGGCGCAGGCCTGGCCTCAGGGCTCCACCGTCTGACGGCGGGTCAAAGGCGATGCCGGGCAGCAGAACACGGTCCAGCCAGCCCTTCAGCATCGCGGGCAGGCCCTGCCACCATGTCGGATAGATAAAGATCAACGCATCGCACCAGGCCAGGGCCTCGGTCTGTGCGGCAAGGGCGCTGCGGTCGCTGGCTGTATCGGCATATTGCGCCAGGTCGCGCGCACTCATCACCGGATCGAAGCCTTCGGCGTAAAGATCGATCAGCCGGTAGTCCGTGCCGCGCTGCGCCAGATGACGGGTGATCGTGTCGCGCACGGCAGCGGTGAAGCTGCCGGGATCGGGATGGCAATAAAGGATCAGCGGTCGCATCGGGCCCCACAGTGTTTGGCGGGTCATCCGGCCGGACCGGGGCCGCGCGGGCCGCCGCGCGTGCCATTGTCAGGCTATGCTGCGGGGCCACAGGCTTCAAGCCCGTTTTTCGCTGTGATCCGGCCAGCTTGGCCGACATGGCGTCAACCGATTCGCCTTGCCGCAGGGGGCAATCGTTGCCAACAGGTGGCCGGTTGGCGTGTGATCCGGGAATTGCGCCCCCTTCGTGGATGCCGCGCCTGCAAATGTGGCGCGCATCGGGCAAAATATCGTTGACGGCCGTCGCGGGTTCGCTTTGCGATATTGGATAGGTGTTTGGAAACAATCTCGACGTGCGAACGGATATGATCAAATGCAATGATTTGAATTTCAAGGATTCTCGCGATGGTTGTATCTGAAATGCCAACATTTCAACGACAATCCAGACAGGGATCATCTTTGCTACAAGAGCTGCTTTGCCGTTTCATCGCCGTAATATGGACTTTTTCCCTTCTCGGGCGGCGCGGTGCGGGCTAAATCTCTCTTACTGGAAAAACGGTGATCGCGGGGGCGGTCGGTGTTGTCCGCGCCGCACGGCGCATTGAGGTAAAAGCTGCCATACGCCCGGGTTTTTGCGACCCGTTGCGGACCATTAGAACATACTTTGTGACCGGTCGGCCCTTTGGGGCCTTTTGCTTCTTTTTCCTTGCAACTCCGACGGATCGACTTGGCAGCGCGCAGGGGTGTGGCGCTGTCGCATCACGGGCAACCGCCCGGGGTGAAAAGGCGACGAAGGGCCCTGTTGTTTGGCTCTTCGGGTTTGGAGTGTGCGATGCCGGTTTTTGCCGATTTCAACTTTGACGATGCTGACGGTTATGCCCGTGACAGCGCCCCCGCGGGCGGTGAACAACTGGGCATTTACCTGCATGGCGCGACGCCCGTGGGGGGCAGCGCCGTGCTGGATGGGCAGGACGATCTGGTCAAGATCTTCCCCGATCCCGCCTATCAGATGAATCAGGGCACGCTGAACCTGTCGTTCTCGCTGGGGTCTTCGCCGCTGAGCGCGCCGCAAACCGTGCTGTCGCGCGATGCCGCGGGAACCAATGCCGGGGATTTTCACGTCGAGGTGCTTGCCGACGGCTCGGTTCTGGTCAGCCATGAGGGTGCGGACGGCACGACAAGCTGGCAAACGGCGGCGGGCTTCGTGGCGCCGGGCGATGCGGTGTCCCTGTCCTATTCGTGGGATTTTGGCGGGACGGGCGGCAACCTTGTGTTGGCCAATGCCACCACCGGCGGTGGGTTTGCCGCCGCCGTGCCGAACACCCTGTCGCTGGAACAGGACGGCGTCGGCAGCCCCTGGACGATCGGGGCCGGGCAAAGCCACGTTCCGACGGGCAGTGTGCAAGGTTTCGACCAGTTCTTTCAGGGTAGCGTAGCGCAGTTTCAGCTTTCCGATAGCGTGGACAATCTTTTGTCCCGCGATGGGATTGTTTCGGGAACTGCAGGCGACGACCTGATCGACACCGCCTATACCGGCGACCCCGACGGTGACCGTGTGGATGCCAATGACGCGATCTTGCCCGGCGATGGCCCGAATGACGACCGGATCGAGGCCGGGGCGGGCAATGACACCGTTCTGGCGGGCGCGAGCAATGATGTGGTGTATGGCGGCGCCGGGGCTGACGCGCTTTATGGCGGGGATGATGCCGATACTTTTGTGACCGGCGGGGCGGCAGAGGGCGCGGGCGACAGCATCTTTGGCGGCTCTGGCGGAATCGATCATGACCGGCTGGTCCTGTCGGGGGCCGGGCCTTACCGGCTGGTCGATGTGGTGACGGACAGCGATGGCAATGGCATCGATGGCCGGGTGGAGTTTCTAGACGCGGATGGCCATGTGACGGGTGGCCTGGACTTTAGCAACATCGAGGAAATCGTGCCCTGTTTTACCCCTGGAACGCTGATTGCAACCCCGCGCGGGGAAGTGCCGGTCGAGGATTTGCGGGTCGGTGACAAGGTGATCACCCGCGATGACGGATTGCAGGAAATCCGTTGGCTGGGCCACAAAGAGCTGAACTGGTCCGACCTGAAAGCCAACGCCCATCTCAAGCCGGTTCTGGTGACGGCGGGCAGCCTTGGAGATGGCCTGCCAGAGCGCGACATGCTGGTTTCGCCCAATCACCGGATGCTGGTCGCCAATGACCGCACCTCGCTTTATTTCGACGAACATGAAGTTCTGGTGGCCGCCAAGCACCTGTTGTCGGGCAACCGGATTGCGACGGTCGATGCGGCGGGGCTGACCTATATCCATTTCATGTTCGACCGCCACCAGGTGGTGCTGTCGAATGGCGCCTGGACCGAAAGTTTCCAGCCCGGCGACTATTCGATGAAGGGCATCGGCAATGCGCAACGGCAGGAACTGTTCGATCTGTTCCCGGAGCTTAAAACCGATCAGGGCGTCAGGGATTATCATACCGCGCGCCGAGTCCTGCGCCGCCACGAGGCGGTGCTGTTGGGGCGCTGAGGTCAGTGGTTATGCAGCGGGCCTGTCCTGTTGGGGTGATCCTGCAAAGGGGCTTCGGCCTCCTTTGCCTTTTGCGTGATCAGTGTTTCCAATTGATAAACATTACTTGGGTAATGTTTGGAAATATAAGGATATTCTGCGAATATACACGCTGTTCGCATGGTCTTCAAATGGCTATTGTTTTGGGGATCGTTTCTGGGGCTGGCCCTTTTTCGGGGCTGGCCGTTACGACGAATGGCCCCTTGGGGCGGTTGAGTGTGGACGGCCGCCGGACCGCCAATTAGGCGACGGCGCAATTCGTGTTTGGAGAGTGCGTCATGTCAACCATCACCGGCTCTGGCGGCAATGATACCTTGCAGGGCACGGGCGACAACGACGTGATCGATGCCTATGGCGGCAATGACACTCTTGCAGGCGGCGGCGGCGACAACCAGCTTTTCGGTGGCGCGGGCGATGATGTTTTCCTGACCGGCGGCAGTTATGGCGCCGGACTGGATAGCATGTATGGCGGCGCGGGCAATGACAGTTTTCTGATTGCGGCCACGGCCAGCTATGTGGTTGTCGAAGGCGGCGAGGAGCCGGGCGACCACGATGAATTGACGCTGATCGCAGATACCGGCGCGGGCGTGAACATCGGCTTTACCGGCGCGGAAAGCGGCAGTTTCGGCTTTGCGGGCGGCGCCGGGGGAGTCTTCAGCCAGATCGAGGCGGTCGTGACGACCAATGGCGATGACACGATCAACGCTTCGGGCCTGACTGATGGCGTTGCGGTCTATGCGGGCGATGGGCACGACTTTTTCAGCGGCGGCGAAGGCAACGACCTGTTCCAGGGCGGGGCAGGCACGGATGAGGTATTCGCCGCGGGGGGCGACGACACCATCGACGGCGGCGCGGATGACGATTTCATCTATGGCGGCGCGGGCAATGATTACCTGACCGGCGGCTCGGGCAATGATTACATGCAGGGCGACACCGGCAACGATACGGTGATCGCGGGCGACGGGGATGATTTTATCCGCGGCGATGCGGGCAACGATTTCGTCTATGGCGGCGCGGGCGACGATTCCACCTATGGCGGCATGGGGAATGACCATGTGTATGGCGGCGACGGGGCCGACCATATGTTCGGCGGCTATGGCAACGATACGGTCTATGGCGGCGCGGGCAATGACGTGATCACCGGGTCGGGCGAGTCCGACCTGATCTATGGTGGTGACGGCGATGACTTTATCCAGGGCGCTGACGGCAACGACACGTTCTATGGCGATGCCGGTGCCGATACCATGCTGGGCGAAGATGACGCCGATGTCTTCTATGCCGGTTCTGGGGACGTTGTTGATGGTGGCGAAACAACGCTGACCGGAACCGACGACGATACGCTGTATGTCACGGGCGTGCAGCACGTTCATTTCGACGCCTTCGCGCCCGAAAATGGCCTGGTGACCTTTCTTGACGGCACCTCGATGAGTTTCACAAACATCGAGCATGTTTACGCCGACGGTGCGCTGGTTCAGCCGCCTGATTACGTCGTCGAGGGAACGGCGGGGAACGATACGATCGATGCAGCCTATACCGGCGATCCGCAGGGCGACCGCGTGGATGGCAATGACAACCTTTTTGGCAACAATGACGATGTGATCCGCGCCGGAGCGGGGGATGACTCGGTTCAGGCCGGGGATGGCAACGACAAGGCCTTTGGCGACGAGGGCGACGATACGCTGCGTGGCGGCGCGGGCGACGACCAGCTTTTCGGCGGCGAGGGCAACGACCTGCTGAAAGGCGAGGACGGGCATGACACGCTGACAGGCGGTGCCGGGGCCGATGCGATGTACGGCGGCGAGGGGCGCGACCTGTTCTATGGCGGCGTCGGCGATGGCGTTGATGGCGGCTCTACCGGCGATGACTATGACGTGCTGGATGTGCGGCAATCGGGCCAGCCGGGCACCCGCGTGATCTATGACCCCGAGAACCATGAAAACGGGATTGTCGAGTTTCTGGATCATGACGGCAATGTCGTCGGAACGCTGCGGTTTTCCGATATCGAGCAGGTGATTGCCTGCTTTACGCCTGGGACGCTGATCCTGACCGACCGTGGCGAGGTGCCGGTAGAACGGCTGGGGCCGGGCGACCGGGTGATGACGCGCGACCACGGCGTGCAGCCGGTCCGCTGGGCGGGCCGCCGCGACCTGACGCAGATCGATCTTTTGGTCCGCCCGGAATTCCTGCCCGTGCGCATTGCGCAAGGCGCGTTGGGGGAGGGCTTGCCAGAGCGGGACATGATGGTGAGCCCGCAACACCGCATGTTGGTCGCCGGACCCCGCACCGAACTGCTGTTCGGCGTGGACGAGGTTCTGGTGGCAGCCCTGCATATGGTGGGCCAGCCGGGGATCGACCGCAGCGTGGTTCCCGGCGTCAGCTATATCCATCTGATGTTCGACCAACACGAGATCATTCTGGCCGATGGCACCTGGTCGGAAAGTTTCCAGCCGGGCGCCACGACGCTGGACAGCATGGATGAGGCGCAACGCGATGAAATTCTGGAACTGTTTCCAGATATCAGTCAATCTGGCGTCTATCCCGCTGCCCGCATGTCGTTGCGCGGGCGTGAGGCGCGGGTGCTTTTGACGGTCTGATGCCTGTCCTGGCTGCCGCAGATGCTATCTAAATTTTGACGTAGTTTCCCCTATCGTCGGCACATTGTGCCCAAATTGCGCCCCGCTTTGTTCACCAATGCCCGGTAAATTCCGGTGTTGACGGGTGATTGAAGCGTATCGGCGCTGGGGAAAGGGCATGGCCCGCTCTCCGATGCCAATGCGCCATGTAGTAGGGGCGCAGTTCATGGCGACGATGAATTCAGGTCTGGGGGGAACCGCCGGTTACGGCGAACAGTCCTTCAAGACCTCGACCGTCACGGGCACGCTGGATGACGGCTATGTCAATGTGAACATCTCGTCGGTCTTCGGACCGAATGGGGCAAACATCAACGGCACCAGCTATAGCTCTATCTACATCAGTACCAATGGTCTGATCACCTTCCAGTCCGGCATCACCGCCTATACGCCTGCGGCGCTGACCACGCTGAACCAGCCCTCTCTTGCACCGTTCTGGACCGACGCCGACATCAGCAAGGGGGGCGACATCTATTGGGATCTTGATCCGGCAAGCGGCAAGGTCACCATCACCTGGCTGAACGTCGCACCCTATCAGGGTTCGGGCACCAACAGCTTTCAGGTTGTCCTTACCGCCACCGGCGGCGGGGATTTCAATGTAGATTACATTTACGACCATATTAACTATACCAACGGCTTTGCCGGCAATGCGACGACCGGCTTTTCCAACGGTGTGACCCAGACCCTGCTGGAGGGGTCGGGCAACGCCACCTTCCTGGCCACCTATGCCGGGAACGATTTTGACACCAATGATCCGTTGGGCGTCTTCGGCATGAATTTTGAAGGCGGCGCGGCCTTTACCGGCGATGGCATCGTTGATGGCACCGCGGGTAACGACCTGATCGACACCAGCTATGTTGGCGATCCGGGTGGGGACCGCGTTGATGCCAATGATGCCACGGGTTACAGCGGCACGACCGACAATGGCGACTATATCCGCGCCGGTGCAGGGGACGATACGGTCAATTCGGGTCTGGGCAACGACATCGTTTTCGGTGGCGCGGGCAACGATTCCATTTCGGCGGGCTATGGCAGCGATACCGTCGATGGGGGCACCGAGAATGACACGATCGACGGTGGCTCGGGCAACGACAGCCTGGAAGGTGGCTCTGGCGACGATGTGATCTATGGCGGTGCGGCCGGGGCTGGCACCACCTATACGGCGTCCTACACCAAGGTCACGACCGCGACCCAGACGGTGACCGGCACCTCCGGCCGCCCGAACTTTGCCGTCCGCAGCGTGTCGGGCGACAATGATCTGACAACCGGCACCAACACCGGAGTGACCGGGTTCCGCATCGGCAATGGCGATTCGACAGAGACGCATACCCACACCGCCTCGTCGCAGGTCAGTGGGGGGCAGATCCGGTTCAATGGGATCGATACCACCGAGTTCATGACGATTCAGATCGATGGTGTGACCATCAACCTGAATACTGCCATCGCCAATGGGACCGTGACCTTCAACGGAGCAAGCACCTACGGGGTGAATGCTTCGGGGCAGATCTACCGCTCGACCGGAACGTCAGCGAACCCGACGACGGTTGGCACGCTGGTGATCAACGTGCCCTATACTTCTGTGGCGGTTGTGGCCACCGGCACAAACACCAACGCCACGACATCGGGCTTTTACTATGAGTATTACGTCAACACCCAGCCGAACAACATCGCGGCCGAGGCTGGCGGAAATGACATTCTGTCCGGCGGGTTGGGCAACGACATCCTTTATGGCGGCGATGGCAACGACACGCTGTATGGCGGCGACGGCAATGACCGTTTGTTTGGCGGCACGGGCAACGACAGCCTGACTGGCGATGCAGGTAACGACACACTGTCGGGCGACGATGGCGATGACACGCTGTCGGGTGGGGACGGGGATGATTCCCTGTCGGGCGGGATTGGCAACGACAGCCTTAATGGCGACGCGGGCAACGATACCCTGTCAGGCGGCGACGGCAACGATCGTTTGTTTGGCGGCACGGGCAACGACAGCCTGACGGGTGATCTGGGCAATGACACACTGTCGGGCGACGATGGCGATGACACGTTGTCGGGCGGGGACGGGGATGATTCCCTGTCAGGCGGGATTGGCAACGACAGCCTTAATGGCGACGCGGGCAACGACACGCTGTCCGGCGGCGATGGCAACGATCAGTTGTTCGGCGGCACGGGCAACGACAGCCTCTCGGGTGACGCTGGCAACGACACGCTGTCCGGCGGCGACGGCAACGACACGCTTTTGGGTGGTGACGGCAACGACCAATTGTTCGGCGGGCTTGGCGACGACAGTCTGGCTGGCGGGACCGGCAACGATACGCTGGTTGGCGGCGCCGGTGCCGATACCCTTTCGGGCGGGGCGGGCCAGGATTATGCGGATTATTCCGGTTCTTCCGCAGGTGTCACAGCTAATCTGGATACCGGAACGGCAAGCGGTGGCGATGCGACAGGCGATGTCCTGATCGGCGTTGACGGTCTGATCGGCTCTGCCTTTGATGATGTGCTGACAGGTTACGACGGTCAGGGAACCGCTGCGGATCCGTTTACCAACATCTTTTATGGCGGTGCAGGCAATGACCTGTTGGACGGCAAAGGAGGGGACGACCAGCTTTTCGGCGGTGCTGACAATGACACGCTGATCGGCGGCGACGGCAATGATCTGCTGGACGGTGGCACCGGCAATGACGCATTCTATGGCGGCAACGGGGCCAACACGATCTATGGCGGGCAGGGCAACGACCAGATCTATGGCGGCAGCATCGGCGATGTGGTCGATGGCGGCGAAAACGCCGGTGACCATGACGTGCTGGACCTGTCGAACTGGGGCTGGCGCCTTACCAATGTCATCTATGACCCGAGCAACCCCGAAAACGGCACCGTCCAGTTCCTGGATCAGAACGGCGCGGTTCTGGGCTCGATGCAGTTCTCGAACATCGAGAAGGTCATTCCTTGTTTCACCCCCGGCACCCGGATCGTGACCGATCACGGCGAGGTTGCGGTGCAGGATCTGCGCCCCGGGGACATGATCCTGACGCGCGACAACGGATTCCAGCCGTTGATCTGGGCAGGAAGCCGTGTGCTGGCGGTGGCCGATCTCGTGCTGCAACCGCAACTTTGTCCGATCCGCATTTCCGCCGGGGCGCTGGGCTTTGGCCTGCCGGTGCGCGATATGATGGTTTCGCCCCAGCACCGGATGCTGATTGAAGGCCCGCGTGCCGAAATGCTGTTCGGCGAGGCCGAGGTTCTGGTGGCGGCGGCCCATCTGACGCGGCTGCCGGGGATAGAGCCGGCCTTCCCGCAGGGCGTGACCTATGTCCATATCCTGTTCGACGGGCATGAAATCGTCTGCGCCGACGGCGCCTGGAGCGAAAGTTTCCAGCCAGCGCAACGGATGATGGATGGGATGGATGCGGCGCAGGCGGATGAAATTCTGGCGCTGTTCCCCGATCTGCCGCGGGCCGAGGTGGCTTTTCCCGCCGCGCGGCTGTCGCTCAAGGCGCATGAGGCGCGGGTGCTACTCGCCGCGTAGGGCGCGCCATCTGGCCCAGTCTTCAGGCGTATCAAGGTCGGTCAGCGCGCGGTTTCCCGGCAAGGGCACCTGCCGCAGCCGGTCCTTGTGGCGTTGAAACAAATCGCGGGCGCCCTGATCGCCGCTTAAACAGGTCAACTCTGGCCTGAGCCAGACCGGCAGCAGAACCGGATGGCCGGATTGGCCGCTTTCGGTTGCGCCTCGCTGAATATAACTCGGGTCGGCTTTGGCCACGGCCAGAAGATCCTCGGTATGCAACTCGGGCAGATCGGCCAAAAGCAGCAGCACGGGCGCATCGGCGGGCAGGGCCGCCAACCCGGCCTTCAGGCTTTCGGCCATGCCCCGAGCGGCGCGTTCGACAGTAATTCGGTGGCCGCTCAACCCTGCGACGGCGGCCCAGCGGGCGGGCCGGTCGGGCGGCAGGGCCAGCGTGACCGGCAGGCCGGTGGCCAGCGCCATGCGCAGGCTGCGGGCGATCAGCGGTTGGCCATCGACCTCTTCCAGCAGCTTGTCGCGCGGACCCATGCGCGACGATGCCCCTGCGGCCAGGATCAGGATATGCGGTGGCATGACGTCTCCTTTGCCTGTGACGCTAGCCGATCCGGGCGCGGCAATCACGCTTTGCGACAAAATAGTCATTAATGTTGACCTATCTGGGGTTCGTGGCAGTCTGAACCTCACGGAGGTGATCCATGCAGAATGCGTTAAAACAGGCTTTTCTGGTGCAGGCACGGGCCTGCGATGATCTGGGATCGCCCTTTATGGGCCATCTGATGCGGGCCTTGCCCGAGATCCTGCCCGCCGATACCCAATTGTTCCGACGCCTTGACGAGTGGCCGGGCGACATCGGCCCATCGGGTGCGTCGCTGCCCCTGCGCCTTGCCGGAGGGTTGCACTACCTCGTGCTGACCGGGCAAGACCCGGGCCTTGCCGCCTGCTATCCGCCGCAAGAAGCGGTGCCGGATCGGGCGGCGCTGGCAGGGGCCTTGCGCCGTCACGATGCCTTTCTGGCCGAATGGGTCCATCACGCCCCACAGACCAATGAAGTGGGACGCAGCGCGGTTTTGCTGGCCGGGGCGGCGGTGGCGGCCGATTGGTCGGTCCGCCCGCTGGTGGTGTCAGAACTGGGCGCAAGCGCGGGGCTGAACCTGAACTTTCCGCTTTACCGCCTTGAAAGTGATGCCATTTCCATCGGAAACCCACAGGCTGCGCTTGTCTTGAAACCCGACTGGCGTGGCCATCGCACCCTGCCAACCGGCCCCGTGCCGGTAGCCGAAAGCCGGGGTGTCGATCTGAACCCCCTGTCGCCCGTGGCGGATGGTTTGCGGCTGTTGTCCTATGTCTGGCCCGATCAGGGGGATCGCCTCACGCGGATGCGGGCCGCGCTGGCCCTCGCGGCGGCGCATCCTGTGGCTGTTGACCGGGGCGAGGCGGCGGACTGGCTGGAAGCGCGGCTGGCGGGCGCGCAACCGGGGCATTGCCATCTGGTGTGCCACACCATTGCCTTTCAGTATTTCCCCGCAGACTCCAAAGCGCGGATCGAGCGGGCGATGACCTTGGCGGGCCGCCGTGCGACCAGGGCGACCCCGCTGGCCTGGCTGGCGATGGAGGCGGACGATATCCCGGGCAGCGCCGGTGTGACCCTTCGGCTATGGCCGGGCGATCTGCGCATTCCTTTGGCTCGCGCCGGGTATCATGGCCAGTGGATCGACTGGCAGCGAATGTAAAAGGGGCCCGAAGGCCCCTTTTGATCAGCCGCGCATCCGCGCGCCGTCGCCGTCCCACAAGGGCGCGAGGTGGACGGTGGCTTTGCGGCGTTCGCCCAAGATTTCGATCTCGCAGTCCAGCCCGTCTTTCACCGCATCGGCGGGCAGGAAGCCCATCGCGACCGACTTGTTCGTCCAGTGGCTGAACCCGCCGCTGGTGCAAAAGCCCACGACCGCGCCGTTCAGCCAGATCGGCTCCCACGCCACAACATCGGCATCCTTGGCATCGACGATGAAGGACACCAGTTTCCGCTTGGGTCCTGCGGCCTTTTCGGCGGTGGCGGCGGCCTTGCCGATCCAGTCTGCCTCTTTGTTCCAGCGGATGAAGCGGTCAAGGCCAGTTTCGGCGGGGGTATAGTCGGGGCTGAATTCGCGGCCCCACGACCCGAACCACTTGTCCAGCCGCAAGGACATCATCGCCCGCATCCCGAAGGGGCGCAGGCCCAGATCCTTGCCGTTCTCGCTCAGGATATCCCACAGGTGGCGCACCGACATGTTGTCGCAATAGATCTCGTATCCCAGATCGGCGGTATAGCTGACGCGCTGCACGATGCAGTTGGCCATGCCAACCGTCATGCGGCGAACATCCATGAACTTGAAGGCCGCGCCCGACACATCGCTGCGGGTGCATTTGGCCAGGAGGTCACGGGCGGCGGGGCCGGCAATCTGGAAACCGCTGCGGCTGTCCGAGATGTTCTCGACCGTCACGCCCGCATCCAGGTTCTGCTCGAACCAACGCTGGTGCCAGCCTTGGGCGCCATAGCTGGCGGTCAGCTGGAATTCGGTTTCGGAAAGGCAAGAAACGGTAAAGTCGCCGATGATCTTGCCCGAATGGGCCAGCATCGGGGTCAGCGACAGGCGGCCCGGCTTCGGGATTGCGCCGGCCATGATCCGGTCCAGCCACGCCCGCGCGCCCGCGCCCTTGACCAGATACTTGCCAAAGTTCTGAAGCTCGTTGATGCCGACGCCCTCGCGCACGGCGCGCACCTCCTGGCTGGTCGCCTCCCAGGCGTTCGAGCGTTTGAAGGTCGGCGTCTCATAGCGCGGCTGGCCGGGCAGGGCGTGATAGTTCACCACCTCCAGCCCGTATTGCTGGCCCCAGACCGCGTTCATGTTGTCGAACACCTCATACATCGGCGTGGTGCGGAAGGGGCGGGCCGCCGGGCGTTCCTCGTTCGGGTAAGAGACGTTGAAGCGCATCTGATAGTTTTCGATGACCTTCGGCACGGTATAGCCCGGAGAAGTCCAGTTGCCGAAACGCGACACGTCAAAGCCGCGCGGGTCGCGTTCGACCTCGCCATGAATCATCCATTGCGCCAGCGCCAGACCCATGCCGCCGCCCTGAGAGAAGCCCGCCATGACGGCGCAGGCCGACCAATAGTTGCGCAGGCCCGGAACCGGCCCGATCAGCGGGTTGCCGTCGGGGGCAAAGGTGAACGGCCCGTGGATCACCCGCTTGACCCCGGTGCGTTCCAGCACGGGGAAGCGGCGATAGGCGAAATTCACCGAGTCTTCGATCTTGTCGAACTGCTCGTTCAGGAGTTCATGGCCGAAGTCCCAGGGGGTGCCATCGACCGACCACGGCTCGCACGGCTTTTCATAGAACCCGATGCACAGGCCGCGGCCTTCCTGCCGCAGATAGCTTTCGCCACCGGGGTCCATCACATGCGGAAACTCGCGGCCCGATTTCAGGATGTCCATGATTTCGGGGATATCGTCGGTGACCAGATACTGGTGCGCCATCGGCAGCAGTGGCAGGTAAACCCCCGCCATCGCCCCGATCTCGCGCGCCCACAGGCCGCCCGCGTTCACCACATGCTCGGCAATGATGGTGCCCTTTTCGGTCACCACCTCCCACGACCCATCGGGGCGCGGGTTGGTTTCCAGCACGCGGTTGTGCAGCACGATCTCGGCCCCGCCCATCCGCGCCGCCTTGGCATAGGCATGGGTGGTGCCCGAAGGATCAAGGTGGCCGTCCAGCGGATCGTATAGCGCGCCGATGATGCCTTCCAGGTTCACCATGCCGTCGGTGAACTTGTTGATCTCTTCCGGCCCCAGGATCTCGGTATCCAGCCCCATATAGCGGTGCTTGGCGCGTTCGGCCTTCAACTGTTCGAACCGCGCGGGGTTGTCGGCCAGGGTGATGCCGCCGACATGGTGCAGCCCGCAGGACATGCCGGTGATCGCCTCCAGCTCTTTATACAGCCGGATGGTATAGCCTTGCAGGGCGGCCATGTTGGTGTCGCCGTTCAGCGTATGAAAGCCGCCCGCCGCATGCCAGGTGGACCCCGAGGTCAGCTCCGACCGCTCGACCAGCATGACATCGGACCAGCCGAGCTTGGTCAGGTGATACAGAACCGAACAGCCGACGACGCCGCCGCCGATGACCACAACGCGGGTATGGGTTTTCATGGGGGAACTCCTGCAAATCTTGGCGCGACAATGCGGGCGCGGGGCAGGGTGGTCATGCGACTTTACGACAAGATGTGTCGCAAGTGATGTATTGGCCTTCGGAAAGCCAAAGGCCCGCACGGTAGCGCGGGCCTTTGACAGGATCATTGGGCAGGTGCCTATTTCTCTGGCAGAAGCCCCTTGGGGGAAAACCGCAGAACCAGCAGCAAGACCGCCCCAAGGGTTATCAACCTTGTATGGGCCGAGATGTTCTTGAGGTCATCTTCCGTCACCGGGAACGGCAGGATCGAGGCGACATGGCGCAGCAGGCCCGGCCCCAGAAACTCTACCGCCAGATACAGCCAGCCGATCAACAGCCCGCCCAGAACCGAGCCCCAGTTGTTGCCCGACCCGCCGACGATGACCATGATCCAGATAAGGAATGTATAGCGCAAAGGCTGATACGAGCCGGGGCTGATCTGCCCGTCCATCGAGGTCATCATCGCGCCTGCCAGCCCGACCACCGCGCTGCCGATGATGAAAATCTGCAAATGGCGGCGGGTGACATTCTTGCCCATGGCGGCGGCCGACACCTCGTTGTCGCGGATCGCGCGCATCATCCGGCCCCAGGGGCTGTGCAGGGCGCGTTCGCTCATCCACACCAAGGCCAGCAGCACCAGCGTGAACAGCGCGCAGTACAGCAGTTTGACCAGGATGGTCGAGGCGGTGGTGGGGTTCAGCCCCCAATCCTGCACGAGGGTCAAAAACCAGGGGGCGGCCTGCAAATCGACCTCATAAGGCACCGGCCAGGGTCGCGATTCAATGCTGAGATTCTTGACGCCGCGCGCCAGCCAGTCTTCGTTCTTCAGGACCATCAGCACGATTTCGGCGATGCCCAGCGTAGCGATGGCCAAATAATCGGTGCGCAGGCCAAGGGCCACCTTGCCGATGATCCAGGCGGCCAGCCCGGCGAACAGTGCGCCGACCGGCCAGCCGAAGATGGCATTCCATCCCAGCCCGCCAATGTTGCCGGCGCGGGTCGGATCGTTCGCCTCAACCGCGGTGACGGCGGGGTCAAGGATCGTGCGATAGACCCAGAACAGCACGATCAGATAGATCACCAGCAATGCGGCCCGCATCCGGCCGGGCTTCAGCCTGGGCCATGCCAGCACGGCCGCGACGATGCCGACGGCGGCAAAGACCAGGGCGGCCACGATGCCCCAGCCCCCGGCGGCCAGCCCTTCTGGCACAGGTTTGGCCGCGACCAGCACGACGCCCAGCCCGCCCAACGCCACAGAGCCGACAATGCCGGTCGAGAACAGCCCGGCATACCCCCACTGCATGTTCACGCCCAGGGCCATGATGGCCGACAAAAGCCCCATGGTCAGGATCGACAGCGAGAGGTTCCAGCTTTGCAGGACGCCGGTCAGAATGAACAGCAGGGCCACACCGGCAAACAGCAGCGGGGTGCGATATTGGCTCATGTCACTTCCCCTTGAAGATGCCGGTTGGCATGAAGATCAGCACGATGATCAGGATGGAAAAGCTGACCGCCGATTTGTAATCGGTGGACAGCGCCTGCAACAGCCCGTCGCCCAGCCAGTCGGCGGGCAGCAGATAGCCCGCGACCTTTTTCCAGGCATTGGTAAAGATCACCTCGGAAAAGGCGATGATATAGCCGCCCGCGATAGCCCCCAGCGGTGAACCCAGCCCGCCGACCACCGCCGCCGCAAAGATCGGCAGCAGCAGGGTGAAATAGATGAAGGGACGATAGCTTTTATCCAGGCCGTAAAGCGTGCCCGCAATCACCGCCAGCGCCGCCGCGATGATCCATGTCACCTGCACCACGCGGTCGGGATTGATGCCCGACAGCAGCGCCAGATCCTCGTTGTCGGAAAAGGCCCGCATCGACTTGCCGGTACGGGTGCGTTGCAGGAACCAGAACAGCGCCGCCACGCAGATCGCCGCGACGACGACCGTGACCGCCGCAGTGGTCTTGATCGCCAGCGGCTCGGCCAGACCGGTCCATTCCTTGAAGGTTTTCGGGTCCAGCAGAAAGCGCGAGCCATCGCCGAAATTCTGCTCTTCGGTGCCGATGATGATGCGCACAAGGCCATTGGTGATGAACATCACCCCGGCCGAAGCGATCATCAGAATGATCGTGGCGGCCTTCTTCTGCCGGTAAAACCGATAAACCACCCGGTCTGTCGCCAGCACATAGGCGGCCGTAACGGCAATGCCGAAGGGAAGTGCGAGCAGGGCGGTGGGCAGGGGCCCGGCGGAAATGCCCATCGACTGGAACCACCAGGTGAACAGGATCACGAAGGCGGTGCCAAAGGCCATGGTATCGCCATGGGCAAAGTTGGAAAACCGCAAGACACCGAAAATCAGCGTCACGCCCAAAGCGCCAAGCGCCAACTGGCTGCCATAGGCGAGGCCCGGTACGAAGACGAAGTTGAGGAAAGCCACAAAGGCGTTGAGAATATCCATGGCTCATCCGCCCTTGCAGGTTAGGAATTTAACAGTGCCAACCGGAGGGTCGGTTAGGATCATTTGGCTCCAGACCATGAAAGCAACGTCATCCTTTGGTGCTTCATTCTGCTTTGAGCCGACCGTCGTGAGTGTGTTGATCACTCCGTTCCCCTGTTCCGCTCCCCATAGGATCGGGCCGTAAGGCGTGACGTTGTGCGCCTCGGCTTTGATCACATCATAGGCGATGTCGTAGGTGCCTTCGCCATGCTGTTCGACCTCTCTTTCCGTCAGTCGAAAGACGATTCTGGTAGCTTGGGGATCGCAGCGCCCCTCTTGAGTGCAGTCTAAAGTGACTTCGCAGTCATAAAGCATTTGATTAGGTGACGCAGCGCCGACCGGCGTGGCAATAAGAGCGGCCATGGCGTACAAAACTTGCGTTTCCATGCCTCAGCCCCCCAGGAACGAACGGCGGACCTCGGGGTCGGCCATCAGGGCCTTGCCGGTGTCGGTGAAACGGTTTGCGCCTTGAACCAGCACATAGCCCTTGTCTGCAATCTCCAGCGCCTGACGCGCGTTCTGTTCGACCATCAGGATGGAAATCCCGGTGCGGGCGATTTCGATGATGCGGTCAAACAATTCGTCCATCACGATGGGGCTGACGCCCGCGGTGGGTTCATCCAGCATCAGGACCGAGGGTTGCGTCATCAGCGCCCGGCCTACGGCGACCTGCTGGCGCTGGCCGCCCGACAACTCGCCCGCCGCCTGATACCGCTTTTGCTTCAGGATCGGGAACAGGCCGTAAACCTGCTCCATCGTATCGCGGATGGAGTCGTCGGTGCGGATGAAGGCGCCCATCTCAAGGTTTTCCTCGACCGTCATCGAGGTAAAGATGTTGTGGGTCTGGGGCACAAAGCCCATGCCCTTGCGCACGCGGGCCTGAGGGGAAAGGCGGGTGATATCCTCGCCGTCCAGCTTTACGCTGCCGCCCCGCAGGTTCAGCATTCCGAAGACGGCCTTCATCGCGGTGGATTTCCCCGCGCCGTTTGGCCCGACGATCACTGCGATCTGGCCCTTTTCGACCGAGATCGTACAGTTGTGCAGGATGTCCACGGCGCCATAACCGCCAGTCATGCCATCGCCAATCAGGAACGGCTCAGCCATGCGCCGCCTCCTCTTTCACCTTGTTTTTCAGGCCTGTGCCCAGATAGGCCTCGATCACGCGCTCGTCATTCTTGACCTGATCGACGGTGCCTTCGGCCAGAACCTTGCCTTCGGCCATGACGATCACCGGGTCACAGATGCGGGCGATGAAGTCCATGTCATGCTCGATCACGCAGAAGGTATAGCCGCGCTCCTTGTTCAGCCGCACGATGGCATCGCCGATGGTGTTCAGGAGGGTGCGGTTCACCCCGGCGCCCACCTCGTCCAGAAACACGATCTTGGCATCGACCATCATGGTGCGGCCCAGTTCCAGCAGTTTCTTCTGCCCGCCCGAGATATTCGAGGCCTTCTGATCCGCCAGATGGCTGATGGTCAGAAACTCCAGCACCTCATCGGCCTTGGCGCGGATGCGGGCCTCTTCCTCGCGCACACGGCCGCGGTTGAAGATGGCGTTCAGCAGGCTTTCGCCCGATTGGGCGGCGGGCACCATCATCAGGTTTTCGCGAACCGTCATCGAGCCGAACTCATGCGCGATCTGAAAGGTACGCAGCAGGCCCTTGGCGAACAATTCATGCGGCGGCAGGCCGGTAATGTCCTCATCCCCCATGAACACCTTGCCCGAGGTCGGCGGCAGGCGTCCCGCGATCACGTTGAACAGCGTGGTTTTCCCGGCGCCATTCGGCCCTATCAGCCCGGTTATCGACCCTTTGCGGATTTCCAGCGAGGCACCGTCAACGGCATGAAAGCCGCCGAAATGCCTGTGAAGGTTTTCGACCCTGATCATTCTATCCCCTGTCAGCCGCCTCTGTCCCTTTGGAATCTGGTCTGAAGGCGGGCGGCTTTATGAATGGGCGCGGCCCGAGGTCAACCCCGGGCCGCGCTTTACCTTTTGTCTGACACCGCTCAGTGGTACTTCACGGTCTCGTTCTTGCCGTCCTTGACGACGATTTCCTTGTAACGGCCAGCGGCTTCGCCCGGATCGACGAACTTGACGCCGGTCGCGCCTTCATAGTCGATAGGCTTGCCTGCCGCGATCAGCTCCAGTGCCTTGCCCAGCTCGCCGGGGTTGATCTTGGTGCCCGAGCCATCGGCGGGGCCGTTGGCGATTTCCATGATCTTGTCCTTATAGACCTTGGGGTCGGTCGAACCCGCAGCCGCCATGGCCAGCATGATCAGTGCGGCAGCGTCATAGGATTCCGAGGCATAGGCCGAGGTGGAATCGAACGGCGTCGCCTGCTTGGCGGCGATGTCCTTCAGGATGGCATTGCCGTCGGCGTCCGAGGCGGCGATGTCGCCATAAGAGCCGTCCAGAGCCGGGCCGATGGCCAGGGGCAGAGAGTCGCCGATCATGCCGCCGGGCAGGTAGAAGGTGCTGAAGGCGCCGGAATCAAGCGCGGCCTGGATGATGCCCTTGCCGCCCTGATCCAGATAGCCTGCAACGACCAGGATGTCGCCCCCCGCCGCCGCCAGTGCCGCGACTTCGGCCGAATAGTCGGCCTTGCCGTCGTCATGGCTGGCGTTGATCGTGACCTTGCCACCCTTTTCGGTGAAGAACTTCGAGATGAACTCGGACTCGCCCTTACCGAAGTCGGTGTTGGTGTAAGAGATGGCGATGCTTTTCACGCCATGTTCCATCAGGATGTCGGCGGCAACTTCGCCTTCACGCGCATCCGACGGTGCGGTGCGGAAGAACAGGCCGTCATCCTCGTCCTGCGTCAGTGCGGGCGAGGTCGCCGAGGGCGAGACCATCACGATGCCATTGGGGCGCGCGACGTTTTGCAGCACGGCGCGGGTCACACCCGAGCAGTCGCCACCGATGATTCCCTTGACGCCATCGGCCGTCACCATGCGCTCTGCCGCGGCTTGGGCCGCAGCGGCGTCGGTGCAGGTCGAGTCGCCGCGCACGGCAGAATAGGTGTTCGCCGACTTGCCCGAGGCGTTCACCTCGGCAATGGCCAGTTCCGCCGCCGCAGCCATGTTCGGCGTCAGCGATTCGATGGGGCCGGTAAAGCCGATCAGGATGCCCAGCTTGACATCTTCGGCAGCAGCAGCGCCCGCCATCGCCGAAACGGCGACCGAGGCGAGAAGCAGTTTTTTCATTGTTGTCTCCCGTGTTGGATCGTTACCCTGCCAGAGCCTAGGGCGTTCTTGATCAAAAAGTAAAGTCCCCGCGACTGGGCAGAAATTCCTGCCGCAAGGTGCTGGAAAACGGCGCCCTCTCCCATGATGCGGCGGAATGGACGCAGGTCGGCTTTGACGCTACCATAGCGCGACTTGCATCACAGGATTTCGCCATGAACATGATTGCGGCCGTACAGTCGGGCTATCGGAATTTCCTGAATTTTTCTGGCCGGGCAAGGCGGCCGGAATACTGGTGGTGGTTCCTGTTTCAGGTGATTGTCTCGATTGTCATCATCGTGATCGAGGGCGGCGGGACCACCACGACCACTGAGGGCGGATTTGCCTGGAATTATAATGCCGGTCCGATCCAGATCGTATGGTGCCTTGTCAACCTGCTGCCGGGGCTGGCCGTGTCGGTCCGCCGGATGCATGATCTGGACAAGTCGGGCTGGTGGCTGCTGATCGGGCTGATCCCGCTGGTCGGCGCCATCATCCTGCTGGTCTGGTTCGGATCCAGAGGCACCACCGGCCCGAACCGATTTGGCCCGGAACGTCCTGCCTGATCAGATCGACAGCCTTACGCCGATGCCCGCAGCGCCCGGCAGGCCCTGGGTGCCGCGTTCGCGGTAGGGTGTGGTGTTGTAATGGCTGCGGTAGCATTTCGAGAAATGCGACGGGCTGGCAAAACCGCAGGCAAGGGCGACGTTGATCACACTCATATCCGTCTGCATCAACAGGTTACGGGCCTTTTGCAGCCGCAACTCCATGTAATACCGCTTGGGGCTGCGGTTCAGATAGCGGCGGAACAGACGCTCCAACTGACGGGTGGACATGCCCACGTCCTCGGCCAGGTCCGAGGGCGACATCGGGTCTTCGATATTGCCCTCCATCATCTGGATGACCTGGCTCAGCTTGGGGTGGCGCACGCCGATCCGGGTAGGGATCGACAGGCGCTGGGTGTCCTGATCGGTGCGGATGGCGTTGTAGATCAACTGGTCGGCCACGGTATTGGCCAGATCCTCGCCATGGTCGGCTGCGATCACCTTCAGCATCAGGTCAAGGGATGAGGTGCCCCCGGCGGTGGACCAGCGGTTGCCATCCATCACGAAGACCGACTTCGTCAGGCGGACATGCTCGAATTCCTCGATGAAGCCATCCTGGTTTTCCCAGTGGATCGTCGCCTTCTTGCCATCCAGCAGCCCGGCCTTGGCAACCGTATAGGCGCCGGTGCACAGGCCCCCCACGGTCACGCCGCGCCGCGACTCTCGGCGCAACCAGTTCAGCACGCTCCGCGTGGTGGCGCGCTGAACATCGATTCCGCCACAGACCAGCAGCGTGTCATCGCGCTCGATCTCGTCCAGCCCGATATCCAGCCGGAACCCCGCCCCGTTCGAGCAGGTGACATAGCCGCCCGGCCCGGCTTCTCCGGCCAGAACCCAAGAGTAAAGCGGTTTGCCCGAAACGCGGTTGGCAATGCGCAACGGTTCTACCGCACCCGCAAAGGACAGCAGGGTGAATCGCTCCAGCAACAGGAAGACAAATCGGCGCGCCAGGGCGACCTTGGCCGATGGCGTAGCCTTGATGGACTTGATGGCGCTGGCAGGCAATGTCGTGGGCATCTTGCGACCTGAAATGTCGGTTTCATGGCAGGGAAACAGGAATATTGATGTTCCGCAAGGCCCACGCATGATCAAATTATTCGATCACCCTTTGCATTCCGGCCTTACTTCCGTATATCCCCGGTCGATACCGCTAACGTAGGGGAGGCCCTCATGACCAAGGGTTGGGCAAAGTCGGACTGGCGTGCGAAGCCTCGGGTGCAGATGCCGGACTATCCGGATAGCGCATCTCTGAACGCTGTCGAGGCGCAGTTGGCCAAATATCCCCCGCTGGTTTTTGCCGGTGAGGCGCGCAAGCTGAAAAAGCAACTGGCTCTGGCGGCCGAGGGCAAGGCCTTCCTGCTGCAAGGCGGCGATTGCGCCGAGAGCTTTGCCGAATTCAGTGCCGACAACATCCGCGACACCTTCCGCGTCATGCTGCAAATGGCGGTCGTGCTGACCTATGGCGCCAAGGTTCCGGTGATCAAGGTCGGTCGCATGGCGGGCCAGTTCGCCAAGCCGCGTTCGGCGGGCACCGAGGTTGTGGGCGGCGTCGAGCTGCCCAGCTATCGTGGCGACATCATCAACGGGTTCGACTTCACCGCCGATGCCCGCATCCCTGACCCGGCGCGGATGTTGCAGGCCTATACCCAGGCCGCCGCCAGCCTGAACCTGCTGCGCGCGTTCAGTACGGGTGGTTTTGCCGACATCCACCGCGTCCATTCCTGGACCCTGGGTTTTGCCGAGCATGACAAGGCCGAACGCTACCGTGAGATTTCCAACCGCATCTCGGACGCGCTGGATTTCATGAACGCGGCGGGGATCAACTCGGACACCGCGCACAGCCTGTCTCAGGTCGATTTCTACACCAGCCACGAGGCGCTGCTCTTGGAATACGAAGAGGCCCTGTGCCGGGTGGACAGCATCACTGGCCAGAACGTGGCCGGTTCGGGCCACATGATCTGGATCGGCGACCGCACCCGTCAGCCCGACGGCGCGCATGTCGAATTCTGCCGGGGCGTGTTGAACCCCATCGGCCTGAAATGCGGCCCGACCACCACGGCGGATGATCTGAAGGTGCTGATGGCCAAGCTGAACCCGGCGAATGAGGCCGGTCGGCTGACGCTGATCGCGCGCTTTGGCGCGGGCAAGGTGGGCGACAACCTGCCGCGCCTGATCAAGGCGGTGCAGGAAGAGGGCGCCAATGTCGTGTGGTCCTGCGACCCGATGCACGGCAATACCATCAAATCCTCGACCGGCTACAAGACCCGGCCGTTCGACTCGGTGCTGCGCGAGGTGCGCGAGTTCTTCGCCATCCACAAGGCTGAAGGCACCGTTCCGGGCGGCGTGCATTTCGAGATGACCGGCAAGGATGTGACCGAATGCACCGGCGGCCTGCGCGCCGTGTCGGACGAGGATCTGTCGGATCGCTACCATACTGCCTGCGACCCGCGCCTGAACGCCAGTCAGTCTCTGGAACTGGCGTTCCTGGTGGCTGAGGAATTGCAGGCGCAGCGCGAAGGCGCCCGCCGCATCGCGCTGTAAGGCATTGGTATCGTTTGGATAAGGCGGCCTTCGGGCCGCCTTTTCTATTGATCGCGTGAATGAACCAGCCGCAGATGCGGCTGACCCCGCGCGGGGGTAAATGGGGCGGGAGTGAATGGGGTGGGGGCCTCGGCAAGCCCAAGAACAGGCTGCACGCTGGGTTCGGGCCGAAGGACAGGCTCTGCCACGATCTGGGAAATGCCGAAGCGGCGGGGTTTACGGCCAATCTCGCCATGGGTCTCAAGGCATCCCAACGCCATGTCGGGCTGCCCGTTGCTGCCGGTAACGGGCAGCAACACCATTCGCCCCTTCAATGCCGGCAGGCCAAGACCGCGTTCTGCCTCCAGCCACAGATCCAGGATCGCGCGGCCTGTGAAAAGCTGGCCAAGGTCTTGCGCCAGCCGGTCCCGGAACGCCGGAGTGACGAGAGCAGAGAGCGGCATTCCCTTGACCTCCATCCCCATCAGGTCGAAAAAGTGCATTCCGGCCAGACGGAACCGGGCCAGACCGGGGGCGATGCGTTCCAAAAGAAAGGTATGTTCCAGCGCACCCGACAGCCCGCGCGGATCAATCGCCCCGCGCGACGGCAGGGCCACGCCATCGCGCAGGGCCTCCCAATAGGCGCGGACCTGTTGGATCAGCGGGAAGGATTGGGTCATGCTCTTGTGTTCCGATCCGGGGAATGTCAGGTCCATATCACGCCTCGCCCTGATGCTGCGGCGCTGATGGTTAATCCTGCCGCAAGACTTGTTACCAAGATGTTAATACACCCGCAGGGCCGCCAATTCGCCCGTAATCTTGTAAAATGGTAAACACCTGAAGGAGATGTCGTGACCCTTTCAATGACCGGATTTGCCGCCCAGAAAGGGCAGGGTGCGGGGCATAGCTGGGCTTGGGATATCCGCTCGGTCAATGGCAAGGGGCTGGACCTGCGGCTCAGGCTGCCCGACTGGATCGACGGGCTGGAGGCCACCGTGAGGGCCGACCTTGCGCGCACGCTTCAACGCGGCAACGTCAGCCTGACCCTGAAGGTCGCGCGCGACAGCGGCGAGGGGGCCGAGGGCGCGCGGGTGAATGAGGCGGCTCTGGCACAGGTGTTGGCCGCGCTGGGGCAGGTGGAGCAGGCGGCGATGGCGGCGGGCGTCACGCTGGCGCAGGCGACGGCGGCGGATGTGCTTGCGGTGCGCGGCGTGCTGGATCAAGCCGCGGCAGATCAGGACACGGCCCCCCTGCGCGCGGCGCTGCTGGCGGATCTTCCCAAACTGGTAAGTGATTTCAACGCGATGCGGGCGGCAGAGGGGCGGGCGTTGCAATCGGTGATCGCCGGTCAGTTGGACCTTATCGCCAGTCTGGTCGGCAATGCCACCACCGAAGCGGCCGCACGGCGCGGGACGGCGGCAGAGGCTTTGCGCGAGGCCGTGGCGCGGCTGCTGGCGGCGACCGATGCCGTGGATGAGGGGCGGCTGGCGCAGGAGCTGGCGCTGATTGCGGTCAAGAACGACGTGCAGGAAGAGCTGGACCGGCTGGCGGCCCATGTCACCGCCGCGCGCGCGCTATTGGCCGAAACGGGCCCCGTGGGCCGCAAGTTCGACTTTCTGATGCAGGAATTCATGCGCGAGGCCAATACCTTGTGTTCCAAGGCGCAGTCGCTGGCCCTTACACGCATCGGGCTTGACCTGAAAACCGTGGTGGATCAGATGCGCGAACAGGTTCAGAACGTGGAATGACCATGACCCAATCGCAACCGCGCCGCGGGCTTTTGCTTATTCTCTCCTCGCCTTCGGGGGCGGGGAAATCGACGTTGGCGCGGCGGCTGATGGCCTGGGATACCACCTTGCGCTTTTCGGTTTCCGCCACCACCCGAGCGCCCAGACCGGGCGAGGAAGACGGGCGCGAGTATTATTTCAAGACCCGAGAAGCCTTTGAAAGCATGGTGCAATCCGGCGACATGCTGGAACATGCCGAGGTGTTCGGCAACTTCTATGGCAGCCCGCGCGGCCCAGTAGAGCAGGCGATGAAGGAAGGGCGCGACACGCTGTTCGACATCGACTGGCAGGGTGGCCAGCAGATCCGCAATTCGGCCCTTGGGCGCGATGTGGTGTCGATCTTCGTGCTGCCGCCCTCGATCGCCGAACTGGAATCCCGCCTGCGGGGCCGGGCGCAGGACAGTGAAGAGGTGATCGCGGGCCGAATGGCCAAGTCACAGTCGGAAATCAGCCATTGGGCCGAATATGACTATGTGATCGTCAATCGCGATATTGACAGTGCGTTCAACCAGTTGACGACCATTCTTGAAGCAGAGCGCCTGCGCCGCGACCGCCAGCCCGCCTTGGCAGATTTCGTGCGCGGCCTGAACCGGGAGTTTGAGGCGAGATGATCATTGAACTGGACGGCATCACCCCCGAAATCGACCCCTCCGCCTGGGTGGCACCAACCGCCGTGTTGATCGGTCGTGTCCATGTCGGCCCGCGCGCGAACATCTGGTATGGCGCGGTGCTGCGTGGGGACAATGAGCCGATCATCGTCGGCGAGGGCACGAATGTTCAGGAAAACAGCGTGTTGCACACCGACATGGGCTTTCCGCTGACCATCGGCGCAAACTGCACAATCGGGCACAAGGCCATGCTGCACGGATGTACCATTGAGGGTGGCAGCCTGATCGGCATGGGGGCCACGGTGTTGAACGGGGCGGTGATCGGGGCTGGCAGCCTGGTGGGGGCCTGCGCGCTGGTCACCGAGAAGAAAGACATCCCACCCGGTTCGCTGGTGATGGGCAGCCCAGGCAAGGTGGTGCGGGAACTGGACGCGGCGGCGAAAGCGCGGCTGTTGCAATCGGCCGAGCATTATCAGGAAAACGCGGCGCGGTTCCGGCGCGGCGCGAAAACTGTGGGCTAAAGCAAAAGGGGGCCGGTTGGCCCCCTGACGTTATGCCTGTCTGGCTGAGATCAGCCGTAAACGGCCTGATGCGCGATCTTGGCGGCATCCTCGGGGAAAATGCCAAGGTCCAGAGCTTCGGCGCGGCTCATCGAGGCGATCTCGTCGCGGGTGCGGCGATACAGGGCGCGCTTCACAGCTTCTTCACGGATCTGGGCAACAAACGATTTCATCGGTTTATCCTTTTCTTCTGCGACCGGAGGTCCCGTATTGGCCCTCACCTTTTTCGCACATGCAGAATATGGGATTTATGGTTGCGCTAACAATCGCCGATGTGGTCTTTCCGTTATGCATTTTATGCATATGTGTTGCAAAAATAGAAACGGACGCCCGAAGGCGTCCGTAATTGTTCCGATGCACAAGCTGTCAGATCAGTTTGCCCATCGCCACGGCGGTATCGGCCATGCGGTTCGAGAAGCCCCATTCATTGTCATACCACGACAGGATCGAACAGAAGGTGCCGTCCATCACCTTGGTCTGGTCCATGTGGAACACCGAGGAATGCGGGTCGTGGTTGAAGTCGGAGGAGACATTCTTGAACTCGGTATAGCCCAAAATGCCCTTCAAGGGGCCAGAGGTCGCCGCGGCCTTGATCGCCGCGTTGATTTCCTCAACGCTGGTGGCGCGCTTGGCAAAGAACTTCAGGTCCACCACCGACACGTTCGGGGTGGGCACGCGGATGGCGAAACCATCCAGCTTGCCCTTCAGCTCCGGCAGCACCAGGCCCACGGCCTTGGCCGCTCCGGTCGAGGTGGGGATCATCGACAACGCAGCCGCGCGGGCGCGGTAGAGATCCTTGTGCATGGTGTCCAGCGTCGGCTGGTCGCCGGTATAGCTATGGATCGTGGTCATCATGCCCTTTTCGATGCCGATGACATCGTTCAGCACCTTGGCCACCGGTGACAGGCAGTTGGTGGTGCAGGAGGCGTTCGACACGACCAGATCGTCCCTGGTCAGCGTGCCGTGGTTCACACCGTAAACAATGGTCTTGTCGGCGCCGTCGCCGGGGGCCGAGATCAGCACCCGCTTCGAGCCGTTTTCCAGATGCGGCAGGCATTTTTCTTTCGAGGTGAAGATGCCGGTGCATTCCATCACGATATCGACATCCGACCACGGCAGCTCGGCAGGATTGCGCAGCGCCGTCACCCGCATCGGCCCGCGGCCAACGTCGATCCAGTCCGGCCCGGTGGTGACGGTCGCCGGAAAGCGGCCATGAACCGAATCGAAGCGCAACAGATGCGCGTTGGTTTCAACCGGACCCAGATCGTTGACTGCGACCACCTCAATATCGGTGCGGCCCGACTCGATGATGCCGCGCAGGACATTGCGACCGATCCGGCCAAATCCGTTGATTGCCACCTTGACTGCCATTGGACCCTCCTGATGCCCATACGCGACTCGCGTGGGCTGATTGCTAGCGCTAACATCACGAAAATGGCGTGACGATCAACGTCAGTTTGCACAGATCAGCGCCAGAAGGACAGATATTCCACGAAATCGGCAAGTTTGCGCAGAAGGAACAGCGATGCTGACCCGTGGTTCAGAATGGTATCCGCCGCGATCAGAACGATGAACGCGGCCAGAAGGATAAGATCGACCCGAAGCGACATGCAGGAAACCCGAACTCCGCCGGTCTAATTACCGCCGGAGGCCGGGCCACTAGATCACGACCGGGCGCGGCGGCGCAAGGCGGCAAGGCCAGTCAGCCCCATGCCCAGCAGCGCGGCGGAGGCGGGCAGCGGCACGGGCGAGGGCAGATTACCTTCGGTTACCGAAATGTCGTCCAGTGCGATCACGCCCGTTCCACCCTCGGTACGGAAGTTGAAACCAAGCGTCGTGGTCTCCGATGTTGCGACGAAGGTTGCCAAAAGCTGCGTGAACTCACCGGGCGCGCGGCTGATCGTGCCGTTCAGAACATCGCCAGCCGACCACCAGGCCTGATTGGGGGCGGTGTCGGGTTCGGACCATTTGTACCAGAAAGACAAGGTATAGACCGCGCCGACGACAGTGCTGAAACTTTGGCTCAACAAGCCGACACCGGTGTTGTCATAGGCATAAAGTTGCAGCTCACCGTTATGCGGGGCCGACCAATTGTCGGTGTAACACAGATCATGGGTCGTGCACGACCAGCCGGCCATTTCCTGCTCAAACCCGCCGTTGACGATCAACTCTGTCGCGGCGTGTGACGTGGCTGGAAGAGCGGAAAACAGCGCGGAAACTGCAAGCGCGGGCAAGGCTTTCATCGTGTATCTCCAATGGGAATATACGATCTGCCTAGGCCACCGGCGGGGCTATCTCAATCCGCGCCGGTGTCATGGTACATCTGACCTCAGGCCAAGAGGCGGCCCATCACCCCGGCCACATCCGCCATGCGGCACGAAAAGCCCCATTCGTTGTCATACCAGGCCAGCACGCGCACGGTGCGCTTGCCCACAACCTTGGTCTGGTCGGGGGCAAAGATCGAGGAATGGGTGGTGTGATTGAAGTCGATGGAAACCTTCGGCTCCGGGTCATAAGACAGGACCATGCCCATATAGCCCGCCGCCGCCTCGCGCACGATCTCGTTCACGTCGGCCACGGTCACATCCTTGCCTGCAACAAAGGTCAGGTCCACCGCCGAGACGTTGGGGGTGGGCACGCGGATGGCCGAGCCGTCCAGCTTGCCCTTGAGTTCCGGCAGCACCTCGCCAATCGCCTTGGCGGCTCCGGTGGAGGTGGGGATCATCGCCATGGCGGCGGCGCGGGCGCGATAAAGGTCTTTGTGGCGGCGGTCCAGCGTGGGCTGATCGCCGGTATAGCTGTGGATCGTGGTCATGATGCCGGATTCGATGCCGATTGCGTCGTTCAGCACCTTGGCCAAGGGGGCAAGGCAGTTGGTGGTGCAAGAGCCGTTCGAGATGACCAGATGCTCCAGCCCAAGGGTCCGGTGGTTCACACCGTAAACCACCGTCTTGTCGGCATTCTTGGCGGGGGCCGAGACCAGCACGCGCTTGGCGCCCCGGGTCAGGTGAACGGCGGCCTTGTCACGGTCGTTGAACTTGCCGGTGCATTCCAGCACCACGTCCACGCCTTCCCAGTCCAGCTCTTCCGGGTTGTAGGTGGACATCACCCGGATCGGGCCGCGGCCCAGATCAAGGGTGTTGTCCTTGACCTTCACGGTGCCCGGGAACCGGCCATGGACCGAGTCGTATTTCAAGAGGTGCGCGTTGGTCTCGATCGGGCCGGTTGCGTTGACCGCGACGACCTGTACGTCGTTGCGGTTCGATTCTGCGATATGCGCCAAGGTGCAGCGCCCGATGCGGCCGAAACCGTTGATGCCGATGGTAATGGTCATGACGCGCGCTCCAATCGAATCCACCTCTTGCAGATAGCGAAGGATGCTGCGTCCGCAAAGAATAAAAACAAATATTTTTCAATGTGTTAGCGCGAACATTCGGGTTTTGCGCTAACATGCGCCTTTTCCTTGCGCCGTTGCTTTCCCTATTCTGCGGGCCGGGACAGGAAAGGGTTTGGCATGAGCGGGCTTCTGGCGCTGTTGGATGATGTGGCGGCGATTGCCAAGGTGGCGGCCGCTTCGGTTGATGATATCGCGGGCGCTGCCGCCAAGGCAGGGGCCAAGGCGGCGGGGGTGGTGATCGACGATGCCGCCGTGACGCCGAAATATGTCCATGGATTCGAAGCAAAACGAGAGCTGCCCATCATCTGGAAAATCGCGCTCGGCTCGATCCGTAACAAGCTGGTCGTGCTGTTGCCTGCGCTGCTTCTGCTGGACTGGGCCGCGCCTTGGGTGATCACGCCCCTTTTGATGCTGGGGGGGGCCTATCTGTGCTTTGAGGGGGCTGAAAAGCTGTTTCACGCCTTGGCCCCTCATGCCGATACCGAGGTGGCCGAGGATTTCGACACCCGCGATCCCGCCCGGCTGGAAGAAGAAAAGGTGGCGGGTGCCATCAAGACCGATTTCATCCTGTCGGCCGAGATCATGACCATCGCGCTGGCCGCTATTCCCGACAGCGGGTTCTGGATGGATGCGATCACGCTGGCCATCGTCGGCACGCTGATCACGGTGGCGGTTTATGGCGCGGTGGCGTTGATCGTCAAAATGGACGATGTGGGCCTGCATCTGGCTGCGACGGCGCGGACGGCGGCAATGCGGGCGCTGGGGCGGGGGCTGGTGCTGGGGATGCCCCGGCTGATGGCGTTCCTGTCGGTGGTCGGCACGGCGGCGATGCTGTGGGTGGGGGGCAGTATCGTCATCCACGGGCTGGAGGTGACGCACATTTGGCCTGCCCCCTATGAGGCGATCCACCATCTGGCGGAAACGGTTGCCCATGCGGCCCCGGCGGCGCAGGGCCTTGTGGCCTGGGCGGTGACGGCCGCTTGTGACGGCGTTCTGGGGCTGGCGTTGGGGCTGGGGCTGATCCCGCTGGTGACGCGGGTTATCGGGCCGCTGTGGTCCCTGATCACCGGCAAACGGGCGGCCCATTAGGACAGGTGCCCTTGAAGCCCCCGGCGCGCGCAACTAAGACTCTGGCAATGATCTGCGGCTAACCCTTCATCAAGACCAACAGGCAGGACAAGATGCGCGACCCGATCGACACCTATATGAACACGCTCGTCCCCATGGTGGTCGAACAGACCAGCCGGGGCGAACGCGCCTATGACATCTATTCGCGGCTGCTCAAGGAACGGATCATCTTCCTTGCCGGCCCGGTGCATGACGGCATGTCCAGCCTGATCTGCGCCCAGTTGCTTTTCCTTGAGGCGGAAAACCCGTCCAAGGAAATTTCCATGTATATCAACAGCCCCGGCGGCGTTGTGACCTCTGGCCTGTCGATCTACGATACGATGCAGTATATCAAGCCCAAGGTTTCCACGCTGGTGATCGGGCAGGCGGCCTCGATGGGCTCGCTGCTGCTGCAGGCGGGCGAAAAGGGCATGCGGTTCAGCCTGCCCAACAGCCGTGTGATGGTTCACCAGCCGTCGGGCGGCTATCAGGGCCAGGCGACCGACATCATGATTCACGCGCAAGAGACGCAAAAGCTGAAGCGGCGCCTGAACGAGATTTACGTCAAGCACACCGGCAACAGCTATGAAACGGTCGAGGCGGCGCTGGAGCGTGACAACTTCATGTCCGCCGAAGATGCCAAGGCCTGGGGTCTGATCGACGAGATTCTGGAAAACCGCGGCAAGGCCGATGAGGCGAAATAAGGCATTCCCGGCCCGGCCTTGCCGGGCCGGGGCTGTCACATGGTTTTTGCATTGTGGAGGATCGGGGCTTGTCCTAGACTCCTCTGCAACACTCCCCTGCCGGGGACAAAGAGGTAGGCATGGCGACGAATACTGGCGGTGACAGCAAGAACACCCTCTACTGCTCGTTCTGCGGCAAAAGCCAGCATGAGGTGCGCAAGCTGATTGCTGGCCCGACCGTGTTCATCTGCGATGAATGCGTCGAGCTGTGCATGGACATCATCCGCGAGGAAACCAAGACCACCGGCCTGAAATCGACCGATGGCGTGCCGACCCCGCGCGACATCTGCAAGGTGCTGGATGATTACGTCATCGGCCAGGTCCACGCCAAGCGCGTGCTGTCGGTGGCGGTTCATAACCACTACAAGCGGTTGAATCACTCCAGCAAGTCGGGTGAGGTCGAGCTGTCGAAATCGAACATCCTGCTGATCGGCCCGACGGGTTGCGGCAAGACCCTGCTGGCGCAGACGCTGGCGCGGATTCTGGATGTGCCCTTTACCATGGCTGATGCGACCACGCTGACCGAAGCGGGTTATGTCGGCGAAGACGTTGAAAACATCATTCTGAAGCTCTTGCAGGCGTCGGAATACAACGTCGAACGGGCGCAGCGCGGCATCGTCTATATCGACGAAGTGGACAAGATCACCCGCAAGTCTGACAATCCCTCGATCACCCGTGACGTATCGGGTGAAGGGGTGCAGCAGGCGCTGTTGAAGATCATGGAAGGCACTGTGGCATCGGTGCCGCCGCAAGGGGGCCGCAAGCATC